>JBKQRF010000052.1:0-23009 GCA_052144055.1 Candidatus Limnocylindrales bacterium | reverse complement strand
CGGGACCACATCTCCCGCTTCTGCTCGGCCGTCAACGCTGGCCTGGCCCAGTGCGCCATGGGTCCACCTCCCGATCGACACTGCACCTATCACGGTGTTGCGTCGATCGGTGGAACCCGAGCCCCGTACTGGGCGGCCAGCACCGCAAGCGTGGCTAGATCGGCGGGATGGACGCTGACCACGGCCCGCGAGGGGCTCTCGCCGAAGAGCTCGATCGCCGGCTCGGCACTGACCCGCAGGGAGAGCCGGGCGCCGACCCCGCCCCAGATCGCACACTCCGCGAGCGCGGCCGCGAGGCCGCCCCCGCTCACGTCCTGGGCGGAGGCGAGGATCCCGACCTGCGCCGCGGCGAGGAGCAGCCGCTGCAGCGCGGCCTCGCGAGCGAGGTCGAGCGAGGGCAGGCGCTCGTCGATGGCCGAGCCGGCCAGCTCCGCGTAGGCGGAACCGGCGAGCCCGGGTACCGCCTCGCCGAGCAGGACGACGAGGTCGCCGGCCCGCCGGAACTGCGGGGTCACCCGGCGGCGCACGTCCTCGAGCAGGCCCACCACGCCGATCTGGGCGGTCGGGAGGATCCGTCCCGCGGGCGACTCGTTGTACAGGCTGACGTTGCCGCCGGTGATCGGGACGCCGAGCGCACGGCAGGCGTCGGCGAGGCCGCGCACGCCCTCGCACAGCTGCCAGAACGCCTCGGGCCTCTCGGGATCGCCGTAGTTGAGGCAGTTGGTCACGCCGAGCGGGCGGGCCCCGGCCACCACCACGTTGCGCGTGCACTCGGCCACGGCGAGCGCGGCGCCAAGGTACGGGTCGGCGGCGCCGACGCCGGCCACCGCGTCGGTGGCGCAGGCGAGTCCCTTCGTCGTGCCCGTCAGGCGCAGGATCCCCGCCGCCCGCTCGCTCGCCTCGAGCGTCTCCGCCCCGACCGTCGCGTCGTACTGGGTGGTGATCCAGCCGCGGCTGCCGAGGTTCGGACTCCCCAGCAAGGCGCGCAGAACCGCCCCCGGGTCCATCCCGCGGTCCGGCAGGTGATCGGCCGCCGAGTGCGGCGCCCCGGGCGCGGGTGCCGCGCGGCGGTGTGTCGGGGCGCGCGCGGTTCGCTCGCAGACGATCGCCTCGCTCGTCAGGGCGGTGGCCGGGATGGCGGCCAAGACACGATCCCGGCCACGCGCGGTCGGTGGGCGAGCGCGCTCGTCGCCAGCGTCGGTCGTGCCGCTCACCACGGTGACCAGGCCGTCGTCGGTGACCTCGCCGATCACCGTCGCGGGCAGGCCCCAGCGGGCACACACCAGGAGAGCCGCGTCGAGCCGATCGGGACGCACGATCGCGAGCATCCGTTCCTGGGACTCGCTGATCATCACCTCGACGGGCGCCATGCCTTGCTCGCGCCGCGGGATGGCGTCGAGATCGACCCGCATGCCCGTACCGGCCCGGTCGGCCGTCTCCGAGACGGCGCAGGTGAGACCGGCCGCGCCGAGATCCTGCAGCCCCTCCACGAGCTCGCGCTCGACGAGCTCCAGGCTCGCCTCGATCAGGAGCTTCTCCGCGAACGGGTCGCCCACCTGCACGCTGGGGCGCTTGGAGGGATCGTCTTCCCCGAAGGTGGCGCTGGCGAGGACCGAGGCGCCACCGATCCCGTCGCGACCGGTGGCCGAGCCGAAGAGGACGGCGAGGTTGCCCGGACCCGGCGCCGCCGCCCGCGTCAGGTGGCGCTCCTCCAAGAGCCCCACGGCCATCACGTTGACGAGCGGGTTGCCGGCATAGGAAGGGTGGAAGAGGAGCTCGCCGCCAATGGTCGGCACACCCACGCAGTTGCCGTAGCCACCCACGCCGCGCACCACGCCCTGCACGAGGTGCCGCGTGCGGGCCTCTGAGGGGTCGCCGAACTTCAGGGCATCAAGCAGCGCGATCGGCCGGGCGCCCATGGTGAAGATGTCGCGCAGGATGCCGCCCACCCCGGTGGCCGCGCCCTGATACGGCTCGACCGCGCTCGGATGGTTGTGCGACTCGAGCTTGAAGGCCACTGCCAGGCCCTCGCCGATCGACACGACGCCCGCGTTCTCACCGGGGCCGGCGACGACGTCCGGCCCACCCGTTGGGAGCGTGCGCAGCAGCGCGCGCGAGCTCTTGTATGAGCAGTGCTCGCTCCACATCACGCTGAACATGGCGAGCTCGAGCTCGTTCGGCTCACGGCCGAGCTTGACCCGAATCGCGGCGAGCTCCTCGTCGGTCAGCCCGAGCCGGCGGTGGAGCGGCTCGGCGGACGGCGTGTCCGGGGCAGCACGCCCCGGCGTGCCGGTCGTCATGCGACCGCCTCCGCCGCGCCGCTCTCAAGGAGCGAGCGCAGGAGCAGGAGCCCATCCTCGGATCCGAGCAACTCCTCGGAGGCGCGCTCGGGGTGTGGCATGAGGCCGCCCACGCGGCCCCCGGCGTCCATCACACCGGCAATCGCGTGACGCGATCCATTGGGGTTCCCCTCGGGCTCCGCGTAGCGGAAGAGCACCTGCCCGGACTCTTCGAGCCGGAGGAGCTCGTCGTCGGGCAGGTAGTAGCGACCCTCCCCATGCGCGACCGGCATGCGCAGCGTCATGCCCGCCGGGATCGCGCGGGTGAAGGGGGTGTCGCGGCGTTCCACACGGAGGCGCACCCAGCGGTGCTCGAAGCGCAGCGACGCGTTGCGCAGCAGCGCGCCTGGCAGCAGGCCCGCCTCGGTGAGCACCTGGAAGCCGTTGCAGATCCCGAGCACCAGGCCCCCCCGGGCGGCGTGCTCGCGCACCGCCGCCATGATCGGGCTGAAGCGCGCCAGGACGCCTGCGCGCAGGTAATCGCCGTACGCGAATCCGCCGGGCAGGATCACGAGCTCGGCGCCGTGCAACTCCGGCGTCTCGTGCCACAGCGCCAGCGCCTCGGCGCCGGCCAGCCGGGCCGCATGCAGCGCGTCGCGGTCGCAGTTGGAGCCGGGGAAGACGACGACCCCGACCCTCATGCGCGGTCCGCCGGGGCGGGTGCGCTCGCCGGCGGTCCGTGGTCAGCCGCGCCCCCGCCGCCCGACGAGACGACGGAGCTCGTCGCGCCGAGCGGCTGGAGCGCCCAGGTCTCGATCAGGGGGTTCGCGAAGAGCTCGCGCGCGAGGCGTTCGACGAGCGCCCGGGCCTCGCCCTCCGAGGGCGCCTCGACCGTCAGCTCCACGCGCCGACCCACGCGCACCTCATGCACGCCCTCGACGTGCAGATG
The DNA here is from genome assembly GCA_052144055.1 of Candidatus Limnocylindrales bacterium. Classification (GTDB taxonomy): domain Bacteria; phylum Chloroflexota; class Limnocylindria; order Limnocylindrales; family CSP1-4; genus JAJYNJ01. The sequence goes on along the minus strand of JBKQRF010000052.1, from coordinate 19,781 downwards.
GGGCAGAGATTGCTCAACCGCCTTCCCCTGCGGGTCCAAGATGCCGGGCTTGGGCATCACGTGCACCGCGTAGCGCTGACTGACCATCAGCGCGTCTCCGCCTCCACGACGTCGTCCGCCAGGTATCGCTCGAAGCGCACGCCGGTGATCCGCTCGAACGCCTCGATGTATCGCGAGCGGGTGCCCGCCACCACATCGGTGGGGAGCTCAGGGCCGGGGGGCGTCTTGTCCCAGGGCTGCGCCTCCAGCCAATCGCGCACGAACTGCTTGTCGTAACTAGCCTGTGCGCGCCCGGGCTCGTAGGTGTGAGCGTCCCAGAAGCGGCTCGAGTCGGGCGTCAGCACCTCATCGATCAGGATCAACTCGCCGTCGGGCAGCGTGCCGAACTCGAACTTCGTGTCGGCGAGCAGGATCCCCGCCCCGGCGGCGCGCTCTGCGCCGAACCGGTAGAGGGTCAGGGCGATGTCGCGCACGCGCGCCGCGAGATCGGCGCCGATCAACCCAACGACCTCGTCGAAGGAGATGTTCTGATCGTGGCCCTGGGCTGCCTTGGTGGAGGGCGTGCAGATCGGCTCCGCCAGTCGCTCGCTCTCGCGCAGGCAGGCCGGTAGCGCGATCCCGCAGATCGCGCCACTGCGCCGGTAGTCCTTCCAGCCACTGCCCGCCACGTACCCCCGCACGATCACTTCGAGGGGCAGCACCCGGGCCCGGCGGCAGAGCATCACCCGGCCACGCAGCTCGTCGGCGGCAGCGCAGAACGGCGCCGGCAGGGTGGCCGGGTCGACACCGAGCAGGTGGTTGGCCACGATCCCCGCCCGCGCGGTCTCGGCGAACCAGAAGCGCGACAGGCCCGTCAGCAGGCGGCCCTTGTCGGGAATGGGGGTCGGCAGCACGACGTCGAAGGCGCTGATGCGATCCGAGGCGACGAGCAGCAGGCGCTTGTCGTCGAGCGCATACAGATCGCGGACTTTCCCGGAGCGCAGGAACGAGGTTGCCAGATCCCCGCTCACGCGCCGGCTCCCCTGCCGCAATTCGCTTCGGGGCGCGCCTCGAGCGCAGGTGCCATGTCAGCCACGGGAACCAGGCGCTCCAGGCGCGCCATGATGGCTGGCACGTGTCTCAGGAACGACGCGTCGTCGAAGCACGCCGCGAGAGCATCGGGCGACAGGGAAGCGGCAGCGGGGTCTGTGGCGAGGAGATCGGCGAGCGGGCGACGCTCGTCGGCTGCGCGCAGGGAGACACGCTGCACGAGCGCGTACGCGTCCTCTCGAGACAGACCACCCTGCTCGACCAGCGCGACCAGGAGGCGGCTCGAGGCGTGCAGCCCCAGGCCACGTTCTAGGTTCTCGCGCATCCGCTCCGGCCGCACAACCAGCCCCTCGACGAGGCGAGTGAAGGTCACGAGCATGTAGTCGAGGAGGATCGTCGCATCGGGAAGCGCGACGCGCTCCACCGACGAATGGCTGATGTCGCGCTCGTGCCAGAGCGCCTGGTCCTCCAGGCCCGCCTGGCAGTAACCGCGGAGCAGCCGTGCCATGCCGGCCAGCCGCTCGCTCAGGATCGGGTTGCGCTTGTGCGGCATGGCGCTCGAGCCCTGCTGGCCCGGGCGGAACGGCTCCTGGACTTCTGAGATCTCCGTGTGCTGCAGGTTGCGGACCTCGGTGGCAAACCGCTCCAGCGAGCCGCCGGTCACCGCGATCGCCGCCAGGAACGCCGCGTGCCGGTCGCGCTGCACAATCTGTGTGCTGACCGGGTCCGCCGCGAGCAGGAGCGCAGCCATGACGTCGGCCTCGATCCCGGGGTCGACGTGACTGTACGTGCCGACGGGCCCGGACAGCTTGCCCGTTGACAGATCATCGGCCGCCCCCGCGATGCGCCGCCGGTCGCGGTCGAGCTCGAACGCCCAGCCCGCGAGCTTGAAGCCGAAGGTGATCGGCTCGGCATGGACCGAGTGCGTGCGGCCCATCATGCGGGTGGTCGCGTGCTCGCGTGCGCGTCGCACGACAGCCTCGATCGCCGCGTCGAGGTCAGCGAGGAGCCGGTCGGCGGCGGCGCGGCACTGCAGTGCGAGTCCCGTGTCGAGGACGTCGCTGCTGGTCAACCCGAGATGCAGGAAACGACCGGCGGGGCCCACCGTTTCCGCGACCTGACTCACGAAGGCAATCACGTCGTGGTCCGTCGCCAACTCAAGTTCGGCGATTTGATCGACGTCGACGCGGGCGCGGGACGCGATCGCCTCGGCTGCCTCCTGCGGCACGAGCCCGCGGCGTGCCTGCGCACGCACGACCGCCACCTCAACGCGCAGCAGCGCCTCGAACCTCGCCTGGTCGGTCCAGATGGCGCCCATCTCAGGGAGCGTGTAGCGCGGGATCACTGGAACGCCGCCGGGCCCGCCCAGGGACGGCCAATGTCGCGACGCACCTGGCGTCCGCGGAAGCGCACGCGATCTGCCGCCGCATGCGCCGCCGATGCGGCAGTGGCGAGGTCGGGCCCCGGGCCCACGACCGTGAGCACCCGGCCGCCCGCCGTGACGGCCTGCCCGTCGCGTCGCGCCGTGCCGGCCTCGAACACGAGTGCCTCGAGCGCGCGTGCCTCCTCGATGCCGGCGATCGCGTACCCCGTGGCCGGGGTGCCCGGGTAGCCATGCGCCGCCAGCACCACGGCCACCGCCGAACCCGGGTGCGCCGGGAGCAGCGGACCGCTGAGGCCGAGCGCCGCGACCGCAGCGGCCAGACGGTCGGTGGCGGCGGCGAGCAGCAGCGTGGCCAGCGGCCCCGCGACACGCGGCAGGATCGCCTGCGCCTCAGGGTCCCCGAAGCGCACGTTGTATTCGAGGAGGCGCGGCCCACCCGGGGTCAGCATGAGCCCCGCATAGAGGGCTCCGCAGAAGGGACGCCTGCGGGCGGCGAGCGTGGCGAGCGTGGGTGCATGGAAGTCGGCGACGATCTGCCTCACCGCTGCGTCGTCGAGGTCGGGGAGCGGCGAGTAGGCGCCCATGCCGCCCGTGTTCGGCCCGCGGTCGCCCTCGCCGATTCGCTTGTGGTCACGGGCGGCCGGCAGCGCCAGTGCCGTGGTCGCGTCGCAGATTGCGATCACGCTGGCCTCTCGGCCTGCGAGCGCCCGCTCGACGATCACCCGCCGTCCCGCGGCACCGAAGACCCCTCGTTCGAGCGCGTCGCGCAGCGCGGCCTCGGCCTCGTCGAGGGAGGAACAGACCGTCACGCCCTTGCCGGCCGCGAGCCCGTCGGCCTTCACCACCACCGGCCCGTCCAACGAGGCTGCGTAGGCGAGGGCGGGGGGCACGGCGTCGAACACCGCGCCCGGCGCCATCGCCACGCCGGCCTCCGTGGCGATCTGCCGACACAGCGCCTTGCTCCCCTCCAGGGCCGCGGCTGCCGCGCCCGGTCCGAAGGTCGGGATCCCCGCGGCGCGCAGCCGGTCCGCGAGACCGGCCACGAGGGGCGCCTCGGGGCCCACAACAACGAGGTCAGCGCGCTCGCGACGGGCGAGCGCCACGATCGCGGCGTGGTCGTCCGCCTGGGCCTCGGGGTGCACCTCGGCCACGTCGGCATGGCCGGCGTTGCCCGGCGCCTCGAGGATGCGCTGGACCCCGGGATCCGCTCGCAGCCGCCAGGCCAGGGCGTGCTCGCGGGCCCCGCCGCCCACTACCAAGATGACGTGTGGCTGTACCGGCTCGTCCGCGTGGCCGGTCGCGCTCATCGCGCGTCGTCCTCGGCCAGATCGCTCCAGACAACGCCCATATCAGGGAGCGTGTAGCGCGGGATCACTGGAGCGCCGCGCGGCGCGGGCGTTCGCGCCGGAAGATCGTCGCCGTGCGGTCGGCGCCTACGCTCACGATCGAGATCGGCACGCCGGCCAGCTGCTCAAGCGCGTCGACGAACCGGCGCGCGGCTTGTGGCAGTTGCTCGGTCCGGCGCATTGCGGTGAGGTCTTCCTCCCAGCCCGCGAACGCCTCGTACACCGGTTCCGCCCGTGCGAGGAGATCGGCGGAGGACGGCATGCGGTCCACGAGCTGGCCGTCGATGCGGTAGGCGACGCAGAGTCGGATCTCAGGGAGGCCCGAGAGGATGTCGAGTTTGTTGAGCATGATGCTGGTCACGCTGTTGAGCGCGACCGCGCGGCGCAGGGGGACTGCGTCGAACCAGCCGCAGCGGCGTCGCCGGCCGGTCGTGGTGCCGAACTCGTGGCCGCGCTCGAGCAAGTGCCGGCCAGTCGCGTCGTCGAGCTCGGTCGGAAAGGGACCCGACCCGACTCGCGTGGAGTAGGCCTTCATGACCCCGATCACCTCGTCCACCTGGAGCGGCCCGACGCCCCCGCCAGTGCACGCGCCTCCCGCGATCGGGTTCGAGCTCGTTACATAGGGATACGTGCCGTGGTCGAGGTCGAGCAGCGTGCCCTGCGCGCCCTCGAAGAGCACGTGGAGACCGTCGGCCAGCGCCCGCTGCACGAGCTCGGTGGTGTCCGTGATGTGCGGACGCAGTCGCTCGCCCCACCCGGCCGCGCGCGCCGTCAGTTGCTCGAGGTCGACAGGATCGAGGCCGTGCGACTGAACCAGCACCGCGTTCTTCTCGGGGAGGATCCGCGCGAGCCTGGAGTGAAGCAGGCGCGGATCGAGCAGATCAGCCATGCGGAGTCCCACGCGCCACGCGCGGTCCGCGTAGGCGGGCCCGATGCCGCGGTGCGTCGTGCCGATCTCGTCGCCGGCCAGACGCGCCTCCATGGCTCCGTCGAGCGCCACGTGGTAGGGCATGATCACGTGGGCCGCCTCGCTGACCCGGATGTTCGCGGTGGCGATCCCGCGCGCCTCGAGCATCGCCATCTCGTCGATCAGCGTCTGGGGGTTGACGACGACGCCGTTCCCGATAATGGGCGTGATGTGCGGGTGCAGGACGCCGCTGGGAACCAGGTGAAGCTTGAAGACGGCGTCACCGAGCACGATCGTGTGGCCGGCGTTGTCGCCGCCCTGGTAGCGCACAACCATGGCGACCGACTCCGCCAAGAGATCGGTGGTCTTGCCCTTGCCCTCGTCGCCCCATTGGAGCCCGACGACCACCGTGGCCGGCATGTCAAACCGCCCGCGAAATGGAAAGGCCCCGGGCCTGAACGGCCGGGACCTGGATAGATTCCGCCTCTCGTCGTTCACCATCGGGCTGGCGAACCGGCGGTGCGGGGGCCCGGATCGGCCTCACGGGACCGACACCACCCCGTCCTCGAGCAACGACTCCTCCATCGCTGGCGGGCACATGCCTGCGGGCTCGGGTGAGCCCAAAGCATAGCAGACCGGGCCTGCGCGTCGGGCAGTAGCACCTCTGACGTCGCGACAGGACCGACGGCCGCTCAACAATCCCTTACCGACCAGTGGCAGCGCACAGGGCCGCTAGTGTGTCCCGGCGGGGCCGTCTCCGATAGACTTGCTCGACCAAGGCAGCCTGGTGCCACCCAAGGCGTCAAGCGTCTGTCCCGGGCGTCGAAGGAGCGCGTCGAGAGGCTCTGGCGCGACCAGTCCAATCAAGCGCATCACCGTCGTGGGGACGAGCGGGTCGGAGGCGCTGATCCGTCCAAGCAACAGCTCACCGGCACCTCGGCCCCAGCACCGCGAACTCGCCGTTGGGACTCCAGTTCGCCGGCACACAAGCCATCCTCGGCGTCACGAAAGGGGATCTTCATGGCCGCGCCGCGCGTCGCCATCCTGATGGGTAGCCGCTCCGACATGCCGGTCATGCAGCCGGCCTCGGCGCTGCTCACTGAGCTCGAGATCGAACACGAGGTGCGGGTCATGTCGGCGCACCGGACGCCTGCGCTGGTGGCCGAGTACGCGACTGACGCGGCTGAACGCGGGCTGCAGGTAATCGTGGCGGCCGCAGGCGGGGCGGCGCACCTAGCTGGCGTGGTGGCTGCGCACACGCTCCTGCCCGTCATCGGCGTGCCGATCGCGACGCCGCTCGCGGGCGGGCTCGACTCGCTCCTCTCGATCGTGCAGATGCCGCGCGGGGTGCCGGTAGCCACGGTGGCGGTGGGCGGGGCCGAGAATGGGGCGCTCCTCGCGGCGGAGATCCTCGCGCTCTCCGACGCAGCGGTTCGAGCACGACTGGTCGCGTTCCGGGAGCGGCAGGCCCAGACGATCCTCGACGACGAGACGAACCGGCTCGTCTGAGCAGCTCTTCGACAGCGTCAAAGTCGCCGGTCGGCGCGAGCGCACGAGGGAAACGGATCGCCCATGCTAGGCCGACAGCGTCCCGCTTAAGAAAGGGGCCGCCCGTCGGGCGAAACGCCTGCCTCCTGCCCTGTCGTCGGCCGTGCGTGTGGCGGGAGCACGCCAGTTGACGGGCTGTCAGTGCCCCGCCTTCCGTCCACCAAGGAGTGCCGACCCGTGAATCAGCTGGCCGTCCATGATGCCGACCGCCTCGTCGTGGAGTTTGTACGGCGAGTGCGCACCGAGGCTGCCGGCGATCCACGCATCGAGGTGCGGGGCATGGACGTCGCGGAGGAGATGGGTCTGACCCGGGCGGCAGGCCTCGAGCTGATCCGGGATGCCGAGCAGTGCGGGTGGGTGGTGGTCAGCGCGGAGCGTGGCCGGTGGGTGAGGCTCACCGCGAAAAGCGACAGCCGATGATCCAGGAGCGAGTGGCGCTGTCGCCGGGTAAGCCCGAACCGCGCCCCGCGATCTCCATCGGCTTGGCGCTGCGCGAGCCGTCCAGCTGATCGGAGTCGAAGCACGCGCCCCTCGCCACACGCACCTTGAGCTCGCTGCGGACAGACAGCCCGACGTCCGCCTTAGCTCGAAGCCTCGGCCCTTGGCCGTGACGAGCGCGTTCTCGTTGGCTCCCGGAGCCACTCTCTTAGCAGACGGATTGCCGCACTCGACCGACGAACTGGCCAGCACCCTGTCATCGTGCTCGCCGACTCCCTGCACCTACGTGCCATTCGGGCCGAAAGTCGGTCTGCTTTGCCCGCCACCAGGCGCCTGAGGCCGCATTCTGAGCATCGCCTACCGGCAGAGCTGAGAGTACCCCAGCGTGCTGGCTGGCTTGGCCCCCTCGCCGTCCCGGTGTCGCCCAAACCAACCGTCGGAACGCATGCGACCGGGCCGCCGTGTCGCCTTCTCGTCGGGCGCTGAAACGACTCGACCTCGGAAGTCGGCCGGGGTCGAGATCGAGGACCGCTGACTGGCCGGACCGAGGAGGAAGACCCGGGCTCGCCAGCGGCCACACCAGTGGGGAGATGGTGACGTGTGTTCGACGAGCTGGGTGCGGCCGGTGTGACGCTCCATCCTGATCACTTCGCCCGTTCTCTCGCGGACCGCGACAAGGGCCACCTGCCGGAACTCGCCGCCGCACTCGCCGATGCCGGCTACCGCTTCGCGGCGACCCACGGCACCGCGGCCGCCCTGCTCACCCAAGGCTACGGCGTCCGCGAGGTCGGGCGTCTCGACGAGGACGGTGACCGCGACCCCGACATCCTGGCCGCGATCACCTCGGGCGAGGTGCGCTTCGTGGTGAACACGCCCTCGCCAGAGCCGGGCGTGGTTAGCGATGCCGCGCGGATCCGCCAGACGACGGTGGCCGAGGGGATCCTCTGCTTCGGGCATGGACTCGCGCTTCCGCACTCTCGCGAGCGAGATCTCCAGGCAGCAGCCCAAGGCGTCGGCGACTCCCGGAGGACGAGTCCATGCCGGTATACTGCGCTGCAACCATCTCGCCTGCTGTGCAGAGGGGGCCGATCGATCGTGTCGCAGGCGTCACGCCGTCCGCCCCTCGCAGAGCCTGCCCCGCCGCAGCAGCGCCGCCGTTCCAAGGTCGACTCGCTCCGTCACGCCTACGGTTTCGACGACGTGTCGCTGGCTCCGGGAGCCAGCACGATCGAGCCTGCCGACGTCGACACGAGCGTCGAGATCGCGGGCATCACGCTGCGCATTCCAATCCTCGCGGCCGCCATGGACGCCGTCGTCGACCCGGCGTTCGCCGGTGTGCTGGCGCGCCTGGGTGGCCTTGCGGTCCTCAACCTCGAGGGGGTGCAGACCCGCTACGACGACGCGGACGGGCTGCTGGAGCGCATCGCGAGCGCGTCCGAGGGAGACGTGCAGCGGCTCCTGGCGGAGGCGTATGCGCAGCCGGTCCGCGAGGACCTCGTCGCGCGCCGTATCGCGGAGATGCATGCTGCGGGGAGCCCTGTCGCCGTGGCCGCCACGCCCGCGGGGGCTCGCCGGTTCGGGCCGTTCTGCGCGGAGCACGGCGCCGACGTGTTTGTGGTCCAGTCGCAGGTAAGCTCTGCGCGGCACCTCGCGGCCGGATACGACCCACTCGAGCTGTCCGACTTCACCCGTGGCATGCCCATACCGGTCGCCGTCGGGAATACCACCTCGTTCGCGGCGGCCTACGAGCTGATGGGCCAGGGGATCGCCGCGCTCTTCGTGGGCGTCGGGCCGGGCGCTGCCTGCACCACGCGGGAGGTGCTCGGCATCGGGGTACCGCAGGTCACCGCGATCAGCGACGTGGCGGCGGCACGGGACACGTATCAGGACGAGACAGGGCGTTACGTGCCAGTGGTTGCTGACGGCGGCATTCGCCGCGGCGGGGAGCTCGCCAAGGCCATCGCCGCCGGTGCGGACGCCGTCATGCTGGGCTCGCCACTCGCCCGCGCCGAGGAGGCGCCCGGCTGCGGCACGAACTGGGGGATGGCCGCGCCCTCGCCGACGCTGCCCCGCGGCAGGCGTATCCGCGTTGGCACGGCGGGCACGCTCGAACGGATCCTGTTCGGTCCGGCGAGCGTGACCGACGGATCGCAGAACCTGGTCGGGGCGCTGCGTCAGTCGATGTCCGCGCTGGGCGCGCGGACGATCCCCGACATGCAGCAGGTCGAGATCGTCCATGCCCCCTCGGCCGCGAGCGAGGGCAAGTCCTGGCAGCGCTCCAGGTAGGACGTTCGAAAAGTCGGCCGCGCTCGGACTCCTGATCCTGTTCGCGATGGTCACCGTGGCAGCCCTGCGGAAGATGGACTTCGCGATGGCGAACGGCAGCGGCGAGTCGATGGGGATGTTCGTGCAGCGGCTGCGCGCACGACCTGTCCGCCGACACGCGCAGCAGGGTGCTCTAAGCGGCGCTCCCACGGAGCACCTTAGGCCGGCGTCGGCTCAGGCTCGAGGGACTCGTCGTCCGCCTCCTCGGTGAGCTTCAGCCAGATGAAGAGTCCCGCCAGCACCAGCAGCGGGATGACGACGAGTGCGCCGAGCGTGGCGCCCACGCCCGCGCGTTCCCCTGACAGGTGCAGAGCGCACCTCTCCCGGTGCGAGCGCGGGGCCACCGTCGGGTCCCACAGGATCATCGCAGTGCACCTCGCGGGATGGTCGTGGAGTTCGACGAGGGTCCGGACGCGGATCTCTAAGTGACCTTCGATCTGGGCGCCCCGCCGTGCATTCCTGACCTGCTCCCGGTCCGCCCGGTCCGCGGCGAGCCCGCAGGTGTCTACGTGCCGGTGGGCCCGGCCACGCACGGACCGGCCATCGTCTACCGCTGGCACCCTCGCGAGTCGGGCGAGGCCGGAGCGACGGAGGACCAGTCCGACGCCGCGCGCCTGGTGCACATCGGCCTGTGGGGCGAGGAATAGGACATGGTAGTCCGGGGCCTGTGCGAGGATGTCCGCTCGACTACCGGCGTGCCGCTCGGGTCGCGTGCGCAAGAGTATCTGCTGGCACAATCCGGACATGGGCCAGCCAATCCAGGCGACTGACAGCGCGATCCGTTCGGCGTTGACCTCATGAACCGCCAGGTCTGGGCTCCCACGACTGCGGTTCGATCCTGACCCGGGGTCAGCCGATCAGGGCTGCATCCCCGACCACCGTCTCAAGCGACGCCGATTGCGAGTTCCGTCGGTGCCAGTCACGTGCCACACTGTGTCAGGGCCTGAGGCGGGAGGATTCGCTTGGCTGTCACTTCCCCAGTCGCCGCACCGCAGATCAATTTCATGCGTCTCGCCGTCGATGCGGGCAGCGTCGACGGCGGTCGTGCGTCGTTCGAGAAGCTCGTTAAGGACGTAGTCACCGTCGCAGCTCGCAGTGCTCGTCGGCTCGCGTCGCGGGGTGGCGACTGGGGCATTGACACCTACGTGGGCGAGCTGGACGGTGGCCACGTAGCCGTATGGCAGGCCAAGTATTTCGTCGACGGTGTGGGCCCGGCACAGCAGGCGCAGATCCGTGAGTCGCTCGTTTCCGTTGTCCAACACGCGAGCACTGAAGGCTTCACGCTCGCCGCTTGGACGCTCTGCATCCCTTGTGACCTTGACGCTGCTGCTGCCCGCTGGTGGGAAGGGTTCAACAGGCGGAAGGCGTACGAGCTGAAGATCGAGATCGGGTTGTGGGACGAGAGTGAGCTCCGGCTTCGGCTCATGTCATCGGACTGCGCCCACGTTCGAGAAGGGTATTTCGGGCAGCTCGGTTTGGCGAGTCCGCGACCTTTGCCGATCGAGCCGCTCTCGGACCCCCACATGTATGACCGTGCCCTGTTTGTGGCCCAACTCCACGAGGCCGGCATCACGGAGGACTCTTCGGCCAAGCTGCAGTTCTTCAACGCTGAACTCCTGTCGCACGAAGTCGTTGACAAGGGCGTCACAGAGGAACTCGAGGAACTGCAGCAACGGCGTGCGGAGGTCCACGCGATCTGGGAGATCAGGTTCAATAAGCACAACGTGACCGACACCGAGGACCTCTTACCCGGCCTTCATCCAGAAGTGATGCTGGCGGTCGAGGCGCATCACACATCCACTCCGCCGCGGCGCCTCCGCGCCGGCCTGATCCATACCCTCGGCCTCATGCATCAACATGTGGAGGAGCATCGCGCAGGTTGGACACGCAAGTGGCGACAGATCGCGGACGCGCTCGATGCGTGAGCTCGACGCTCCGCGCGTCGCGCCTGAGGCGCTGACGTGGTTTCGCGTTGGACAGCTTCTGCTTCTACTTGGCGTCGCGTCCGAGCTCCGGGCGACGCCGGTGGATCTCGACCGCCTCGGCTACTACGACTTCTTTGCGGCCAACCCGTTTCTTGTTGTCGAGGCAGGTTCCCAGGACGACACGCGGCTTCAGCTGGCCGGACTGACAGCGCGCAACCTCGACTACCAGTCAGCTTCACAGCGGTTCGCTAACCGGCGGGCGCGCCTCGAGCACGACCTCGCCCTACTGCAAGCCTACGGACATGTCACGACGGTGTGGGCGCGACGTCGCCTCGAGTTCGATGTCACCGAGCCGGGGCAGGAGGTGGCAGCCCGGTTCGCGTCCCTCTATGCCTCCACCTATCGTCTCAGCGCTCGCACCGTCATCCGACGCCTCAAGGGGGTGAGTGACCGTGCACTGCGTGACTCCGCACGCACGTGGCTGAAGAACGAGGCTCTCTTCGTGGATCTCTACGACTGATGGAACACGGATTTGGCGTGAGGATCAGTGCGCTGCGGCTGAAGGGTCTGACGCGCGATTACGAAGTCCGATTTGGCCCCTCCGACCATGCGCAGTCACTCTCCGTCATCAGCGGCCAGATCAGCACCGGCAAGTCGTCGGTCCTCGAGTTCATCGACTACTGCCTCGGGGCCGGCAATCACCCACGCCACGAGGAGTTCGTCCGCGCAGGCGTCCGATCGGCGCTGCTCGAGATCTTGCTGTCAGGCGAGCATCGCGTCATCGAGCGCGGCGTCTTCACGTCGGAGCCCGAAGCGAGGATCCATCAATGCGACCTCTCGGGGCTTGCCGCCGAGCATGCGGTCGACACGCACCCGCTGCGGCCGCCGGGATCACCGGAGTCACTGTCCTCCGTGTTGCTGCGGTCTGTCGGTCTGGCCGGAGTGAGCCTGAAGGAAGCGCCAACGAAAGATGCGTCGGCCTCTGACCCCCTGAGCTTCCGCGACCTCATGTCGCTCTGCTTCCTGCCGAACGAGCGCCTCGGTTCGAGAACGATGCTGCACGAGACTCAGCCGATGAAGGCGTTGAAACTGCAGCAGGTCGTGGACGCGGTGTTCGGTGTTCATGAGCAGGCTCTCGTCGAGATGAGCACGAGCCTGCGGATGCTCGAACGGGAGCGTGATGCTGTCGCAGCCGCGGCTGCGACGCTCAGTCAGTTCCTCGCGGACAATGCGATCCCAGAGGAGCCTGTACTCTCGGAGCGGGTAGCGAACGCCACCACGGAACTCACGAACCTGGAGAGTGCTCTGGCTTCACTCAACTCCGAAATGCGCGCCAGAACCAACTTCGGGGACACTCTCCGCACAGCCTACGCGGAGGCGGCGCGCGCGAGCCGAGACGGGGCCACGCGGATCCGCGATCGAGAGACGCTCATCCGCCGGCTGTTGCCCCTGCGAGGGCAGTACGTCGCCGACATTGCAAGACTCCGTTTCTTCGCAGAGTCGCGCCTCATGTTCGATGCGTTATCCCTTCGGACGTGTCCGGCTTGTCGAAATCCTCTGGCGAGCGCGCCGCAGGTCGTCGACGGAGAATGCTCGTTGTGCGGCCAGCAGGTGCGGCCGCTCGAAGAGGATGGGATCGACGCCGAGCGGGAGGTCAAGCAGATCGAGTCCAAGCTGGCCGAGTTGGATCGCTACATCGCGGAGGTCGAAGCGGAACTCGCGAATGCGACGGGCCAGCTACGCGAGCTGCGCGTCGCAGAGGGTGCGGCGCAGCAGGCTCTCGACCAGCAGGTCAATGTATCGCTAACCCCCTACCTCGAGCAGCGGGACCAGCTGATGCAGGCGAGGCAGACTCTTACCATGCGTCGCGACCAGGGTCTCCGCGCCTCCGAGTTGCGGCAGAGCGCCGCGCGCCGTCACGATCACGTTGTGCACCTTACCGCGGAAGCCAACCAGCTTCGAGAGAGAATCGCGAAGCTGGAGAGTGACCGCCGCAGCCGGTCTGTTCTGATCGATACCCTCTCCCAGCGGTTCGGCGAGATCCTCGGCGAGTTCGGCTACCCCAAGCTCAACGAGCCCCACATCGACGCGCACTACACGCCGATGGTCCGCGGGCTGCCCTACACGCAGCTGAGTTCTGGAGCTCGGACGCTCGTCGCGCTGGCGTGGCACCTCGCGATCTTCGAGCAGGCCGTCGAGGGCGGGGACCTCCATCCCGGCTTCCTCATGCTCGACGGGATCCAGAAGAACCTCAGGCCCGTCCAGGGCGATCAGGGCGATCAGGCCGATGCGGAGTTCCGACGCCCAGAGATCGTGACGAACGTCTACGAACACCTCTCGCGGTGGAGTGCCGGGCTCGGATCCGGAGCCCAGCTCATCGTGGTCGACAACGCACCGCCTGAAGCCGGCCGCTCCTACGTGGTCGTCAACTTCAGTGCGGACCCGGACCGACCCCCCTACGGTTTCATCGACGACATCATCGACTGAGCACAATCCGGCTCAACGAACGGCCTTGTCGCTGACACAACTCTCTCACCCACTGAGGATCAGCTCTACTCCAATCGCACCCCCGACGTCATCGAGCCTGGCCTCCGAGCACGCGTGCTGTCTCAGGGCCTACCGCACCCGCGCCGTCTCCGTTCCCGCGCCGAACCCCGTGGCGTCGACGACGGTCGGCTCGTCGGGGCACCACTCTCCCATGGCGCCGTCGAGATCGAGCTGCTGCTCCACCTGGTCCCATACCGCCTGGGGGTCCATGTCGGAAGGGAAGGGTGTCGCGCCATCCCTGGTGCAGGCGCCCGACGATTCCACGACGATCGTGCGCAGCAGATAGCCGCCCGCGAGGTTCCCGAGGAGGAGGACGCTGGCTGTCCGGCCATCGGGGCCATGCCAGGTGGCCAAGTTCACCGGGGCGGCAGCGCGAACCCAATGCGGATACCAGGCTGCGCCGCCTCGTCAGCGGACCCGACCATGCCCTTCACCTGCTCACGAGGCCAGCCAGCAACAATGCATCCGCCGCGCGAGCGCCCAAGGCATCGGGGGTTTGCTGCGCATAGCGGCGCGTGACGTCGGTCGAGCTGTGCCCCAAGTAGCGGCTCACCTCTTCCAACGGCATGCCGTGGTTGACAAGGAGCGTGGCCGTGGCATGGCGGATGCGATGCGAGCCGAATGTCGGGAGGGTGCCACCGCCCGCGTGGTAGCGCCGGCGCAGCATGAGCGAGAGGGAGTTGCGCGTGAGGGGCTGTGGCCCGCGCGCGCGACGCGCCGAGAGGAAGAGGAAGCCCAGATCATCCACGGCACCGGCCAGTAGGGCCGGGCGTCCCTGCTCCAGGTAGCGGGTCACGGCCACCCTGGTCTCCGGATGCAGCGCCACTTCCAGGGTCTTGGCCCCCTTGCCCCGGCGGAAGACGAGCACGCCCCGCGTGAGGTCGACATCATCGACCCGCAGCAGGCGCACGCCCCCGTTGCGCGCGGCGGTGGTCTTGAGCACCGAGACGATGGCCTGGTCTCGCAGATCCAATAGCCCCTCCCCTGCACAGCCGCGCTCGAGCGCTTGCAGATCAGCCAGGGTGGCGGACTTGGGCGGGGTCTCCTCTTTCGGCAGGAGTGGATTGTTGCCCGCGCGCGCGTGCGCGCGGCGGAAGGGATTGACGGTCAGGATCCCCTCGTCCACCAGCCACAGGCAGAACGAGCGCAGGGGGCGCATGTAGGCGTTGACGCTGTTGGCCGAGAGGGTCGCCGTCAGGCCCATGGCGAGCGAGCGCGCAGGCGCATCCCGGGCACCCCGCCACACGCCGGTGACCCTCGGGCGACTGCGCAGGTCGTTCACATAGGCAGCCAGGGTGGCGAGATCGAGCGACGCGGTGGTCGCCGGTCGCCCAGTATCGTCCAACCAGTCCAGGAACCGTCGGAAGTCGGCAGCGTGCTTGGCGCAGGTCAGGGGTCGCCAGCTCGCGCCATACAGCGCGGTGTACGTGGCAACGAGCGGCCCAAGAGGCTTGGAGGTGGGCGGTCGTGGCGCCCACTCGAGCGGCTTCATTCGACCCCACGGAGCGCTCGCCGGTCGCACGGTGGGCGGCACACTAGGACGTCGCCCTCGTCGTCGCAGCCCGCGACGTAGGGTTCCGGGGGCGCGCTCCGGGGCCTTGACAGCCTCCCATATCATGACGCTATTCTACGTCAGTATCACGCTTCCAGCAACCATTGCGTGCGGGAAACACTCAGATTAAGGAGGGGCACTCATGCCTGCTGACCCGGCCTTCCGGGAGCGCCTGCGCGAGGTGCTCGATCGCTCCGGCTTGTCTATGCGCGCGCTCAGTGGCGCCTTGGGACGCGATCCAGGCTACGTCGCCGCGCTCCTCGATCCTTCCCGGCCGTCACGGGCGCGGCCCACTCCTGCGGACCTGCTGCGCGCCTCCGACGTGACGGGCATTCCGTTCGTCGAACTCCTGGAGCTCCTCTGGGAGATCCCCGCTGCCCGCCTGGCGACGGAGCTCGGGCGCTTGGGCATCAACGGCCCGCTCGAGGGATCCTTGGCGGGCCTCGAGGAGGCGGACCGGCGCAGCGTGGCCGACTTCATCGCCTTCCTCTCCGCACGTCACGGGCGACGCGGACGCCGAGCTGCGCGCTCCTCAGCGCCTCGTTCGTCGTGTCCACCCGTCCCGCGCGACTGACCTCCCGGCCTACCCCAACCGGATAGCCCGCCGGGCGGTCGGGACGAGGGGCGGTGACGGACGATGAACGATCATCCATCCCCGGCCCGTCGGGAAGGGGAACGGCGACGCGGCCTCGAGGGCGCCCAGGTCGGCCCCGTACACCGCGGCATCCACCTGGTCGTCATGCTGGCCATTGGGGAAAGTGACGAGCTCATCTTCGAACTCCGCCAATCCCGGTGCCGAGCGCAGATGGAACACCTTGCCGGCCTCGTACCGGGGGGCCAGGGCGCGGTTACGGGTCACTTTGTCACGCTCTGAGTAGACGCGGATCGCCGGCAGTCGCGTGCGCGCCAGCAGCTCGCCCACGAACGCGCTCTGAAACATGGTGGCCTCGATGCAGAGCCGGGTGACGCTGCGCGGCGCGTCCACCAGCGGTCCGCTAAGGCCCACCCAGCCCACCGGGAGTCGCGTCTGGGGCCACAGGAGGCGGGGGCCATCGGGGTGGCCATACGCAGGCGTACTCCCTGGCTCCATGCTGTCCGTGCGCCCGGTCAGCCAGGCGCGGTGCCACTCGTCGAGCTGCTTGCGCCAGGCACCCACGAAGTACAGGTTGTGATCGGCATCTTCAACCCACTCGACGACCGCGGTGTAGTCCGCCCGCGTGGAGGCGGACGCGTTGAGGTCCATGCCGATCCGCCGAGCCCCGGCTGGCACGGCATCGACGAGCTGGAACCACTCACGCTTGAAGATGTTGCCGCCCATGCCCGAGGGGTCGTTCTGGTACTGCAGGTTGAAGATGGCGCTGCCGAGCTCACGCCGTTTCGCCTCGAGCTTCGAGATGGGCCACAGCTCCGGCCACAGCGCCTGCCCATCGGATCCGATGGCGGTGCGCACGAGCGCGGGCCACCCGGCCGCCATCAACTCCGCATATGGGTCGTCCGCGTGCCAGCGGGTGCCCAGGAACCAGCGCCGGCCCGGCAGCGTGCCGTCAGGATCGAGCCGCCAGCCCAGTGCCGGATCGGAGGCCAGTGCCTCGCGCAAGGCGGGACTGTCAGGTACCAGGATCGGATCGACCACCGACCAGTAGGTGGTCGAGACCTTCGCGCGCATGGTCGCCGTGGTGCACTCCTGCTCGCCTACGATGTCGTCGGCCAGCAGGATGTCCGCGCGAGGCCCCGGGCGGATGGACAGCAGTCCTTCCGCGCGGCAGGTGGCGTCCTTGCCATGCAGTGCCTCGGTGCCCGCCACGCTCCAGCGCCGATCAGTCCACACGAGGCCGCGGGCGCCGGCACGGGCCCAGGGGAAGACCTCGGTGAAGCGCTCCGACTCGACGATGCGGCGAATTGCGCCCGAGAGCGCCTCGGCGTCCTCGGCCACGGCGGCGAGGAGCAGGACCCGGACGCGGCCGTGGGTGACGCCGATGAGGCGCGCCGTGCGCCAGATGAAGAGCGTCGACTTGCCGTGGCCGCGGGGCAGCAAGATCAGCGCCGAACCATGCCGATCCGCGAAGGCCGACGCCTCCGCGAGGTGGTCGGGAAGGAGCAGGTCCCCGACATACTCGGCGAACGCCGCGTCGTCGTGCGCCGCCATCCGGCGGAGGAGCTCGCGGTACTCGCGCGTCATGGGACCGTTCCTTCCTCGGGCGTTGATGGGCGGGCCGGATCGGGCGCATCCTCGACGCCCGTCCCCTCGAGCCGTTCGGCCCAGCGGCGCAGACGCGCCGCTTCGTCGGCCGGATCAAGATGCTCGGCCGGATGGTCGGCAAGGGCCACGCTGACGGCTAGCGGAAGACCGTCGGGCCCGCTGAGCTCGGCGCGGGAGGGCGCATACAGGCCGCGCAGGCGGGCCAAGAGGTCCTGCGCCTTCAAGGCGACATTGAGATAGCCGACGCCGACGTTCGAGCGGGCGTTGAGGGTCGAGCGGGCGGTGGCCGTGCGGTTCGTCTCCTCCGCGATCGCGATGGCCTTGGCGTGCTCGGCCTCTAGGTGCGCGCGCGAGGCGCGCTCCGCCCACCGGCGCTCCACGGCCACCATGTGGGCACGCACTTGCCGCCCTGAGACAGGTATGGGATTGGGCGCTTCGGATCCGGTGAGGGCGCGATGGATGGCCGGTGCGCGCAGGCCCTGCAGCATCAGTTGCTCGACTCGGTCGCGGATGGCAGTGAGCTCCGCCTCGGTGCG
This sequence comes from Candidatus Limnocylindrales bacterium, assembly GCA_052144055.1. Classification (GTDB taxonomy): domain Bacteria; phylum Chloroflexota; class Limnocylindria; order Limnocylindrales; family CSP1-4; genus JAJYNJ01. Next base: position 2,044 of record JBKQRF010000052.1, on the reverse strand, counting down.
ACGGCCACGTGCCGGACGAGTCGCGGCGGGACCTGGTGCGGGGGACGGCGGTGGTGTGGGCGACAGGGTAGGCGTGGGCGTCGGGGACGGTGTCGCGGTCGGCGTTGACGTCGCTGCGGGGGTGGACGTTGGCGTGGGCGGGGTGGAGCGTGCCATGTCAGGCCACCCGCCGGGGCGTCTGCCCGCTGAACGCCTGCCAGCGCTCGATGGCCACCTGTGCGTAGCGGGGGTCGAGCTCCATGGCGAGACAGGTCCGTGCCGCCCGCTCGGCGGCAATGAGCGTGGTGCCAGAGCCCACGAACAGATCGAGGACCCGTTCGCCGGGGGCGGAACTGTTGCGGATGGCGCGCTCCACAAGTTCAACCGGCTTCACGGTCGGATGGAGCTCGCTGCGCGTCGGGCGCGGGATCTCCCACACGGAGTCCTGAGTGCGATCGCCCCGAAACAGGTGGCGGCCGCCCTCGCGCCAGCCATACAGGATCGGCTCGTGGCGATACTGGTAGTCGCCGTGGCCGAGGACGAAGCGGTCCTTGGCCCAGATAAGCGTCTCGCGGAGGGTGAGCCCGGCATCGGCGAGCGCGAGCAGGAACTGGAGATGCAGGGGACCCGCGGGGGCCATCACATAGAAGGCGCCACCCGGGCGCAGCGGGGCGAGGCGGAGGGCAGCGGCCACAAGGGCGCGCGTCCCAGCCGCGCCGAGGTTGTCGTTGGCAATCGTGAGCGCGTCCGCCGTCTTGCCGACGTAGTCCACGCCGTACGGCGGGTCGACGAAGACCAAGTCGACCGGCGCATTGCCGGTCAAACGGGAAACGGCATCCCGGTCGGTGGCGTCGCCGACGAGCAGCCAATGGCGTCCCAGCGCCCAGAGATCACCCTGCCGGACGTAGAGCTCGGTCTCTGGCGGCAGGTCCGACACGGCATCGGGGTCGCGCTCATCGGCGATGCCGGCTGCTCGCAGGAGCGCCGCCACATCGTCGGCGTCGTATCCAGTCGCGGCCAAGTTCTCGGCCGCCGCCTGCTCGCCCAAGATCGCAGCCAGCAAGCCATCGTCATAGGCGCCGAGGTCGGCGGTGCGGTTGTCGGCCAGCATGTACGCCGTAGCAGTGGCGTCGTCCATCTCCTCAATGTTGGCGGCGATCTCGGTCCAGCCCAGCCGTTGCGCCGCCCGCAGGAGGTGATTGCCGGCCACCACGTAGCCGGAACTTCGTTGAACCACGATCGGCTTCAGCTGGCCGAACCGGTGAAGGCTGGCCGCGATAGCCTCGACGTCGCCGAGGCGTGGATTGTGGGGATGGAGCTCGATGCTGTCGATCGGCACGACGAGCGCGTGCAGGGGCGGGGCGATGCGGGGGCGGTCCCCCTCGGTGATCGGAGGGTGCGTGGCGGGCTGGCTTGCTCCTTGGGCCCCCCTGCGCGAGTGGTGCGGACGGCGGGATAGACGGATTGTTGAGCTGCCCATCGTCGGGTCTCCTTGTCGTGTCTTCGCTGAGGTGTGGGCGGCTTTGCCGCTCCGATTCGCTATCAGCCGAAGACCGCCGACGTCGATCCCACTCCCAACTCGTCCGACCGCGGAGGTCATGGGTGGGGCCGACGCGAGCCGAGTGACGCTCCGGGACGCGTCAGACCAGACGTGCGCCGCCGACGCTCGAAGCGAGGCTCTCGGCTCGCTCTAGCGGGTGCGACCATCGTGACACTCATTGAGCACGCAACGATCCGTCGGTCAAACACACCCGCCGTGGGGAACCAGCAGACCGGCGGGCAGGCGCTCAGGCATCCGCTGCAAGATGGTTGGGGTAGTTCGGAGGGCTAGCCCTCCGGGGCAAGAGCGTGCTTGGGAAGCAAGCACTCTGCCAACTGAGTTACTCCCGCTCGGGAGTGCTCAGAGTCTACCGAGCCGGCCTGGAGAGCGTCAAACACGTGTACTCGTCCGGTACCTCCGTTACACATCGACCCCGAGCGAGGCTAGGTACTCGGCCGGGGTGAGGTAGCCGAGCGCCTGGTGGGGTCGGACGGTGTTGTAGGTGGTCTCCCAGGCGCGCAAGGC
>JBKQRF010000051.1:0-12090 GCA_052144055.1 Candidatus Limnocylindrales bacterium | reverse complement strand
GTGGCGTACGCCTGGTGATCAGCGACGCCCAGCGGGGCATCGTGGAGGCCGTGCGCAGCCAGCTCCTGGGCGCCGCATGGCAACGGTGTCGCGTGCATGCCACACGGAGCGCGCTCGATCTCGTGCCCACGTTTCGTCGGCGCGGTCTACGCCGTCAACTGCCACGCCGCCACGGAGCGGCGGCCTAGCCAGGGATCGACTTGAGGTCGTCCTCGATGGGGCGGCGATCTTCCGGATCCGCGATCTCCGCGCAGAGTGCCAGCCCGCGGGCTCGCCACGTCGCTGCCGCCTCGTGGTTCCCGGCGGTCGCTTCCGCCCGAGCGACAGCCTCGCAAGCTGCCGCGCGATCCCAGTCCTCGGCACCGCCCCCGTCGGGACTCGAGGCGTGCTCGTCCAGGATCGCAAGGCACCGCACTGCGTGCCAGCGGGCCGGTTCGGCTCGGCCGAGCACGGCGTAGACGCGGCTGCACAGCCACTCGCCCCGGGCCAGTCGAATCGGACGTTCGGCGAGCTCGCCCCAGTGGTAGCGCGATGCGTGCGCCGTGTGGACGAGCTCGTCGTCCTGGGCAGGCGTCCGGTCGCGCATTTCCAGGAGTTCCCACGTTCGATTGAAAAGGCCCGCCGCGAGCCCGCGCTGTGTGGCTGGGTCGAGATCGGGCAGTGGGGTGAGCATACGAGCCTCCATTGGCAGCTGAAGTGATGATGCCTAGACGCAGCGCCTGCCGTCGACTCGCCGGACCCATCGATGATCGCACGGACTGCTGGCACGGGCCCGGGAGCGCGGGCAACTTCGCCCGGAGCGTCACAGAACGCACCGTCTCGCAGCAGCAGCGCAGCGCCAAGTGCGCACGAACCTGCTGCGTCCCTCCGCCCACCGGCCGGTCCACGCTGGGCGGACCCACGGACGGGCTGCGGCCTGGCCTGGCACCGGCCAGACTGTCGTCGCGTCGGCGACAGTGCCGGCGCAACCAAGGACCGTTGCCCGTCCGGCGCCCGCTGAGATCATCGGCGCAGACCCCGCCGCCCACGAGGGTTGGCCCGCGCGGGTGGCTCTGGCCCGGCCGCGGCGCCCGCCGTCCGGCTGTGAGACCATGCCGCCGCCCAAGCGAGGGTAGAGATGGAGCTGCGCCGCCTCGGCCGGTCCGGGCTACTCACCTCAGTAGTCGGACTCGGCACCAACAACTTCGGAACCCGCCTCGACGAGCCGAGCGCCCGGGCGGTCTTGGACCAAGCGCTCGAGCTCGGGATTACCTTCATCGACACGGCTGACGTCTACGGCCGCGGCGCGTCTGAGGCGCTACTGGGGAAGCTCCTCGGCCCGCGGCGGCACGACGTGGTGCTGGCGTCCAAGGTCGGCATGGCCATGGGGGACTCGCCTCTCGAGCGCGGCACCTCACGGGCGTGGATCCTGCGCGCAGTCGAGGCGAGCCTCCTTCGCCTGCGCACCGATTACATCGACCTGTACCAGCTCCACGCGCCCGATCCGGACACGCCAATCCTAGAATCGCTGGAGGCGCTGGACGACCTCGTCCGGGCTGGCAAGGTCCGCTACGTTGGTTACAGCAACTTCGCAGCGTGGCAGATGGCGGACGCTGACTGGACCGCACGCACATGGCATCTAACGCGCCTCATCTCGGCCCAGGAGCATTACAACCTGCTCGTCCGCGAGGTCGAGCGCGAGCTCGTGCCCATGTGCCGGGCGTTCGGCTTGGGCCTCATTCCCTACTTCCCGCTAGAGTCAGGCTTCTTGACAGGCAAGTACCGGCCAGGTGCGACGCCCGAGGGCGCCCGCCTGGGCGAAAGCCCCCGCGCCAGCCGTGTCTTGACACCCCAGAACTTCGAGCGCCTGGGCCGGCTCGACGCGTTCGCGCAGGATCGCGGGCACACCCTGCTTGACCTAGCCTTCGGCTGGCTGCTCGGTCACCCAGAGGTGGCAACCGTGATCGCCAGCGCCAGCTCCCTGGATCAGGTGCGCCAGAACGTGCAGGCAGCCGGGTGGAGCGTCGACCCGGCCGACCTGGAGGCGGTCGGCGCTATCTGACCCGAAACCAGGCGTTGCGGTGCGGCGCGCCAGCCGTTATTCGAACAAGTGCAGAGGAGCGTCCCAACCATGTGCTTCGACCCGCACGACCGGCCTCCCATCCTGCCGATGGCGGGCGGAGCCCACGACCACCGCACCTTCGAGCTTACGTCGACCGACGGAACCGGCGTTCGGGCGTTCGAGGCGCACGCGGCCGCCCAACCGTCTGACGCTGCCATCCTGATCTTGCCCGACGCAAGAGGGTTCCATCCGTACTGCGAGGAGCTCACGCTCCGCTTCGCCGAGTCCGGAGTCGACGCGCTGGCGATCGACTACTTCGCCCGGACCGCCGGCATCGGTTCGCGGCCGGACGACTTCCCGTATGTCGACCACCTCGCACAGGCCCGCTGGACCGACCTATCGGCAGACATCACCGCGGGCGCGAGACGGCGCGACGAGGCCGCCCCGGGGCGGGCGCGCTTCTCCATGGGGTTCTGCTACGGTGGCCGTCTGGCGTTCCTGACCGCGACCTGGAGCCAGCCGCGGTTTGCCGGCTCGATCGGCTTCTACGGGGTGCCCGTGGGCTCGCACCGGTTCGGCGACTCGCCGGCGCCGGCCGACGTCGCCGCTGAGATGCACGGCGCTGTCCTCGGACTCTTCGGCGGCGCCGACCAGAGCATCCCTGCCCAGTCGATCGAGCAATTTGGCGTCGCGCTATCCGCGGCCGGGGTGCCGCACGAACTGCACGTATACCCCGGGGCGCCGCACAGCTTCTTCGATCGAAAGGCGACGGAGTTTGCGTCGGAGTCGGCCGACGCGTGGCGCCGAGTGCAGTCGTTCATCGCCGAGCGCACGACGCCGCGCTGATTGCGCGAGTCCGCGACCTCAGCGCGCCTTACATGGCCGCCGCGCGTCACCCTCCGATCGCGAACATCTCCACTCGCTGGAGCCCCGCCGTCTCCGCCGAGCGCAGTTCGGAGTAACGGTCGGTGCGGTGGCGCCAGCGACCCGCGATGGCCTCATCGATCTCCTCGTCAGACGCGCCGCCTCGCAGCAGGGCCCGTAAGTCCATGCCGGACGCTGCGAACAGGCACGTGAACAGCTCGCCCTTGGCGGAGAGGCGCGCGCGCGTGCAGGCGCCGCAGAACGGTTGCGTAACGGAGGCGACCACGCCGATCTCCCCGGCTCCGTCCGCGTAGGTCCAGCGCGACGCGACCTCGCCCGGGTACGCGGGCGCGATCGGATCGAGCGGGAACTCGGCCGCGATGGTCTCCACCAGCTTGGACGCCGGCACGACGTCCTCCATGCGCCAGCCGTTGGAGTGCCCTACGTCCATGAACTCGATGAGCCGTAACGTGAGCCCCCGATCGCGCGCGTAGCGTGCCATGGGCAGCACGCTAGCTTCGTTCACCCCGCGCCTCACGACCATATTGACCTTGACGGGCCGGAGTCCGACTTCCTGGGCCGCGCGGATCCCCTCCAGCACCCGAGCCACCGGGAAGGCAACGCCGTTCATCGCCCCGAACACGGCGTCGTCGAGGGAGTCCAGGCTCACGGTGACGCGCCGCAGCCCGGCGTCGTGCAGGGGGCCCGCCTGCGAGCGCAGCAGCGTCCCGTTAGTGGTCATCGCCAAGTCGTCGACGCCCTCGATGACCGCGAGCTGGCGCACTAGGTCGGGCAGGTCCCTGCGCACCAGCGGCTCCCCGCCCGTAATCCGAAGCTTGGTCACGCCGCGGCCCACGAAGAGGCGGGCCAGGTGGGCGATCTCCTCGAACGTCAAGATCTCCGCTCGCGGCAGGAAGGCGTAGTCGCGCCCGAATACCTCGGCCGGCATGCAGTACGTGCAGCGGAAGTTGCAGCGATCCGTTACCGAGATGCGTAGGTCGTGGAGGCGGCGCCCGAGCCGATCCTGGACGCGGGGGTCGAGTGTGGGCCGGCCGGAAACTGGGAATCCGGACGCTACCGGCTCGCGGTGAGCGCCCGTCACCTGGCCGAGCGCCGTGAAGGCTCCGCGACCTTCACCCGGATGCCGTCGATCGTGCGCCCCATCGTTTCTCTGGTCGTTTCTTGACAGAACTGCGCGCCCACGGGAGCGATGGTACTGGCAATCCGCCAGGCTCGACCCACAGCCCGCCTGAACCCGGCGCAGCGGTCGCCAGAATCTGCGTGCCGGTTCGCCGCGTCGTGGTCGTCGCGTGGTGGTTGCCGGGCCCCGGGCCGCACCGACCGGCTCAGCGCGGCTCCCAGCACACCACACCGACGCGGCGGGGTCTCTCGCTCTTCAGGCTCACGCGGCCGTCGCGCTCCGCCAGCTCTGCACGAATGAGTTCGCGCAATCTGCGGTCCTTCGGGCCGCCCGGCGCGACCCACAGCTGGAGCCGAACGAACTCCGCAAGTGCGTCCTCGTCGGGGTAATCGCGCGGGGGCTGCTCGACAGTCGCCAGCAGCTCGGGCGCGCGCCCGCGGGCGCGAAGCAGCTCGAGCAGTTCGGGCAAGGCGGGCAGGGCGATGCGTGCCTCGCCGTGGAGCGGCGGCCAGAACCGTTCGGCGAAGGAGGCGGGCTGGCGCTGGGACATCACCGCGACGCACAGGCGCTGCGCAACGGACTCCACCGTGTCGAGGAAGTCGCCGATGCGCTCGACGTCGTGGCCGACGCTGGCGATCAGGCTGACGTCCGCGGTGGGGGCGACGGCGTCCGAACCGGGCACGATCGGCCAGCGAGCTTCGATCGTACGGATGTTCCCGATCCCGGCTCTGGCCGCCTGCTCACGCAGCACTGCCAGCATCCCGGCGGACGAGTCGAGCGCCACCACCTCATGCGCCAGCAGCGCGATCGGCAGGGCGAAACGACCGGCCCCAGCGCCGACGTCGAGCCAGGTGTCAGCGGGCCGTACGAGCGAGCGCAGAACCTCGAGCACAGGATCGTCGGTGCGGCGGGGATCGGCCAGAAAATGAGCCGTGACCGGCGCGTAGAAGTCGGGGCCGTCGGGGACCTCGCGCACGCGGTCGACCTGCTCCCGGTTTGCCCGCACGCGTTCGCCCCAGGCGAGCGCCGCGAGGTCGCCGTGCGTGTCGACGTCAGGGTTCGCTCCGGACACCGGGACCTCGCGTACCAGGTTCCAGTGCGCCCGCAGCACCGGGCCGAGTCCCCGGTCGCCGGTCGCCTCCAGCACGAGCGGCCACGCGGGCCGGCCCAGCAGGACAGGATTCTGGCCCCCGCCCTCTGCGTAGACCGGCACGGCCGCGGACCCTGAGCCCGGATCGAGCGCGGCCAGAAGCGCCGCAACCGTGGCGGGCCGCAGGAGCGGCTGGTCGCCGAGCACGAGCAGCGCCGCCTCTAGGTTCCCGCCGAGCGCTCCGATACCGACGCGCAGCGACGACGACAGCCCGGCGTCCGGGTCGAGGTTGCGGACCCGCTGCTCGCCCCGCCAGCGGATCGTCGCGTCGATCACGTCCGCCCAGCGCCCCAGTACCACGACCGTCTCTTCCAGGCCGGACTCGGCCACGGCATCAAGGACGTGCTGGAGGATCGGGCGGCCGTCCAGCTTCGCGAGCGCCTTGATGTCGCCGAAACGTGAGCCGGCGCCGGCGGCCAGCACCACCGCGCCAACCCGGCCCGGTTCCACGTCAGCGCACTGCCGCGGGCCGACGGGGGGATCCGTTGCCGGCAGTGCGTTCGGGCGGGGGCTCGAGCGCCCGATCCAGCATCGGCCGGCCGCTCCCGCCGTAGCGCGCGGCCACCACCTCGGCCATGATCGCCAGAGCCACCTCGGCAGGGTTCCGTCCACCCAAGTCCAGGCCGATCGGCCCGCGCAGGCGAACCAGATCCCCTTCGCCGATACCTGCCGCACGAAGGCGCGCGCGCCGGTCTGCCTGCGTCTTCCGCGACCCGACCGCACCCACGTAGCGGCAACCGCGACCGAGCGCGGTTACGATGGCTGGCTCGTCGAACTTGACATCGTGCGAGAGCACCGCCACCGCGTCCGCCGGGCCCAACCCGATGCCGTCCGCAACCTCGTCGGGCCACCCCACCACTAGTCGATCCGCATCGGGGAAGCGCTCGCGGGTGGCGAACGCAGGCCGCCCATCAACGACGATAGTCTCGTATCCAAGGGTCCGGGCGATGGCGACCAGCGCGATGGCGACCTGCACGGCCCCCACGATGATGAGCCGAGGGCGGCGTGAGAACGCCTCGATGAACAGCGAGCGGCCCCCGACCTGGACGGTCCCGGAGGTTCCGCGCAACAGCGCGTTTGCAGCCACCCGAGCCAGTTCCGCGTCCAGCGCCGCATCGCCAAGCGTCCCGTCGAGCCGCCCGTCCTCCCAAGCGACTAGGACGTCGCGTGGCGACTCGCCCACGCCGTGCCCGTGCGGTCCCACCTCCGGGCCGGGTGCGTCCGATGGGAGCGGCGTCACCACTGCTCGCGCCGGCGAGAGAGAGGGGCCCGATCTTAGGTCTGACGCGGTGCTTGACCCCTGCCCGAAACCGGCCGTCAGCCTGGCGGCCTCCTCGACCTCAGAGCGCACGAGCGGCTCGACCAGCACGTCGATCGTCCCGCCGCAAGCCAGCCCCACGTCCCAGGCCTGCTCGTCGCTGATCCCGTAGCGAATGACCCGCGACCGCCCGTCCGCGCGCGCGCGGACGATCTCCTCCGCAGCAGCGCCTTCCACGCAGCCGCCGCTCACCGACCCCGCGATCCTACCGTCAGACGCGAGGAGCAGCACTGCGCCCTCCGGTCGCGGGGCGGATCCGAACGTCCGGACCACAACGGCGCGCCCAACTTCGACCCCTTCGGCCCGCCACGCAGCGAGCGTCTCGACCAGCTCCTTCATTCGATCGCCTCCGCAGGACCTACCCATGATCCACCCACGGGCGCTTCCAGGGCCCGTGCGTACGCTGGGAACCGGAAGCGCATCGCCCGGGTCAGCACGCCTCCATGGCCCAGCGACGCCGCCATGCGCGAGCTCGCCCGCTCGCCCGTCAGGAGTCGGGGAAGGAGCAAGTCGGCCGCCGTGGCCTTCGAATAGGCCCCGCAGGTGGGCAGCCCGAGCAGGTCAGTCCCGTGGATCCGCGCAAGCCAGACCATCGAGCCCGGATGCGCCGGAACGCCGTGGCGGACGACGTGACCGCCGAGGCGGCCGATGGCGACGAAGAACGGGTCGGTCGGATCGGTCGACGCGGCCCCGGCGGTCAGCACGACATCGACCCGTTCAGATCCCTGTGTGAAGCGACGCAGATGATCCACCACTTCGTCGGCGGTGGTCGCGTACGCGATGCCGGTCAAGGTCGAGCCGAGCGAATGGACCCGCGCCCCGACCCCGCGCTCAAAGCGGTCACGGGCCACGACGCGGACCGTCTCGCGCACGACCGCGGCCACCCGCCTCGGAATGAACGGCGCGACCCACACCAGCGGCGGACCGGAGCGCGCAATCCGGAGGCCCCGCTCGAGGAGGTCCTGCGGCACCGCATGCGGCCCGATCTTGACGCTGGCCACGACCTGACCGACCGACACGGACTGCCCGTCGTAGAGCGTGAACAGCTGCAACGGGTCGATCCGGTCGATCCGCTCTACCCGCTCCGCCCTCACGCGGAGCACGCCGTCAACGCGCGCCACTAGGTCAATGCGGCTTTCGGCCGGTCCCCTGAGCTCGATGCTGGACCCCGCGACCGCCGCCGCGAGCCGGAGCGCGGCCTCGTCCTCGTGGACTTCGCCCGGCTCAAGGACAAGGATCGTGAAGCTGCGCGCATCGAGGGAGGCCGGGGCGAGCGACCTTGCGGCGTGTGTCCGTCCGGGACGCGACTCAGCTAGTCCGGCACCGCGCGGTCCTAGGTCCACCTCGACGCCCGGGCGAACGATGCGCTCAACGTCGTGGACAGACAGCCGCCGCCCTTTCGCCCAGTGTTCCCCGTCTACCGAGAGGTCCCGGACGAGCACAGCCCCAAGCGCCTCGGTCGGCGCAGGCATTCCGGGCACGATGATGAGGGACTTCATGGACACCATGGTCAAGTGACCGCGCGACGCCGTCAACCGAGCCGGTATAGTGGGCCGCACCTCCCGGGATCGGGCGGCGACCCGCGCCTGCAAACTGGTCCGAGCGCGCGACGAGCCGATGGCCGGACCGTGCGACAGGCCGCTGCTTGCATCCGGGATGCTAACGGCCCGGGGTCCATGAGGTCCGCGTGACGTCATCGGAAACGAACAAGCAGAGGTTCTTCAGGCGGCTAGCAGCGGCACCGTGCTGTGCCGCGATTACGTCCAGCCAGCACCTAGACGACGCGCTCGCCAGCTCCGTCGGCATCGTCTTCATCCTGCGGGCGGACGGGCTTACGCTGCGTCCCACACTGCAGCGCATCCACGCAGCGGACCGGCTCGTTGCAGTCCACCTAGACCTGGTCGATGGCGTGCGCCCGGATCGCGCCGGCGTCGCGTGGCTGGCGCACGCAGGTGCTGATGCGATCATCAGCTCCCAAGGACAACTTGTGCCTGCCATTCGTCGCGAGGGCGTCGTCGCCATCCACCGGCTGCTACTGATTCGCCACAGCCTCATGGAGGCGGCATTCGGGGCCGCGTCTAAGTCGGGCGCCGACATCTTGGAGCTGTTGCCCGGCGTGATCCTGCCAGACATCGCCCCGCTCATGCCGCGGCTTGCCGTCCCGCTGCTCGCCGGCGGGTTCATCCGGACCGAGGCAGAGGCGCGCGCGGTTCTCGCGGCGGGGGCTGCGGGTGTCACGACGAGCTCGACGAACCTGTGGAGCGCGTCCTTTGCGTAGCGGCCCGGACCTCTTCCGTGGCAACCCTGACATCCGGCTCCCGCGCGTGATCGTGGCCACGGACGGGAAAGCGCCCTTGGACCTGCCGCCGTCTCTTCAAAGCGCCCGGCTACTGAGGGACCTAGATCTTCCGGCGCTGGTGGCGGCGGCCACGTCGGCGCGCCCTCCGCTAGCCGTGGACATCGACACAGTACTGGGGCTGAACTCGGACGCGGCGGGGGTCGACTTCGTCACCGGCGAACTCGGCCTCGGCGTCATCGCCACCCGCCGGGCCTCGGCCGCCGCGGCGGCGGCCGAGCGCGGCTGCCTCGGGCTCTTCCACGTGTTCGCCTTCGATTCGACCGGCCTGTACCGTGCGCTGGAGGCCCACCCACGTCGGGCCGGCGTGGGCACGATGATCTCGCCCGGACCGGTGCTCACCCACATGTTGCCCGAAGACCTCGACAGCCTGCCACGGCCGGTCGTGGCGTACGGGCTGATTGCCACGGCCGAAATCGCGGCTGCGCTGCTGGCGCGCGCGGAAGCGGTCGTGGTCTCGCCCACCACGGCAGCTCGGCTGCCATGGGGCCTTCTCGGCGACCCACCGCAACCCGCCGCTGGACCCCGCCCGGCGATCGGCTCTTGACACGTCGCTGCCGCTCGGATACAACGGCGTCAGCCTCAGTCCCCGGGACTAGGATATGGTGAAGTCCCGCTTCGGCCGTGTGTCGGGGCGGGTTTTTTGTTGCCGTCGAGCGGGGCCGGTCGAAGGGGAGGAAGCGCATCGATGGTCATGAGGACGTCAGCGGCGCCCAATCTCGACTCTCGTGAGGCAGGCGAGCCATCGAATGGCGTCGCGATTCCGGTTGAGCTCGACCTGCCGCGGAGGGACGATGACGACGAGTGGCGTCCTCTGCTGGCCGGCGCTGTGGCTCACGAACTGCGGGCGACGCTGGCGCTGATCAGCGGGTACAGCCAGAGTCTGCTGCACCTGTCACTGGACGAGGCCACGCGGCGCCGCTACCTCGAAAGGATCCTTTCGGCGACCGAGGCACTTGCGCAGTTTGCGGATCAGATCATGGACGTCGCCGGGCCCGGCGACGTCCGCCCCGTCCTCCGGCGCCGGCCGGTTGCCCTCGAATGGCTCGCCTCGCGGCTGGCTCGGGAGATCGCCAGCGAGCCCGAGCAGGCGCCCATCCGCTACCAGCAGACCCGAGACCTGCCCCTCGTAGACGTGGACCCAACATGGGTCGGCCATGTGCTGCGCAACCTCGTGCGCAACGCGCTGCAGCACGGCGCCGCCGGGGTGGTAGTGGTGCAGGCCCGTCCGCTCGATGGCATGGTTGTCGTTACGGTGCGCGACGACGGACCCGCTTTCGAGCCTGACGAGCACGACCTAGTCTTCCGGCCGTTCTACCGTGGTCGCCGGGCCTACACCTCGCGACGAGACGGGCTGGGTCTCGGGCTCTACCTGTGTCCCGAGCTCGTCGAGGCACACGGTGGCCGAATCTGGATCGACGAGTCGACCCAAGGCGGCTCGATCTCGTTCAGCCTTCCGACGGTCCAGTCGGCCCAGGCGGTCCCGGACGAGACGGGCATGCGCGACGCTCTCGGTCTGCCCCTCGTGGCCGCCGTGGTCCCTGCCTTCTGAGCTAGGTCCGTCCGACCGAAATCGAGGCTCGCCACCCGCGGCCTCTCAGCCGCGGGCCATCATCGTTACCCGCTCAATTTCGGCCCTGGTGGCGTGGAGATAGCGCCTCCAGCACCAAGCGCACGACCACGGCGCCCACAAGCGCCACGACGACCGCGCCGAGGAACCCCCGGGGGTCACCGAAGGCGAGTTGGCGCCCGATCCATCCGCCAACGATCCCTCCGATCACACCGACGAGCACATTTGCGAGGCAGCCGCGAGCGGCGCGGCCTGGCACCAGCATCCCCGACAGGGCGCCGGCGATAAGGCCCACCACGATCCAGCCGACCAGGTCCATGTCCAACATCCACGACCCTCCCGGCGGGCAGTGTAAGGTCTCCACGGGCGGCTTAACGAGCGCCCGACGGGCACTCCCGGGCCCGACGCCACCTGAGGCGCCATGATTCGGTGCGACCGGCTTCAGCCGGATGGCCGGAGGCGCGTGGTAGCATCGCTCTAGTAACGCCCGAGTTCGAGCTCAGCGTCGCGACGACGAGGTTCCATCCATGGCCACTGTGACGTTCGACCACGTGTGGAAGCGCTACGGCGACGTCGTCGCCGTGAACGACTTCAACCTCGACATCCAGGACGGCGAGTTCATGGTCCTCGTGGGGCCGTCGGGCTGTGGCAAGACCACCAGCCTGCGCATGATCGCGGGCCTCGAGGAGGTCAGCGAGGGCACCCTGCGCATCGGCGAGCGGGTGGTCAACGACCTCGCGCCCAAGGACCGCGACGTGGCCATGGTGTTCCAGAGCTACGCCCTCTACCCCCACATGAGCGTGCGCGACAACCTCTCCTTCGGCTTGAAGCTGCGCAAGGTGCCCAAGCCCGAGATCGAGCGCCGCGTGGCGGAGGCGGCCAAGATGCTCGACCTCTCCAGCCTGCTCGACCGCAAGCCCAAGGCCTTGAGCGGCGGCCAGCGCCAGCGCGTCGCTCTCGGGCGGGCCATCGTGCGCGAGCCCGCGGTGTTCCTGATGGACGAGCCGCTCTCCAACCTCGACGCCAAGCTGCGCTCGCAGACACGGGCCGAGATCCTGCGCCTGCACCAGCGCCTCGAGACCACCTTCGTGTACGTCACCCACGACCAGATCGAGGCCATGACGATGGGCAGCCGCATCGCCGTCATGAGCGCCGCGCTGCTCCAGCAGGTGGGCACCCCCCAGGCGCTCTACGACCACCCGCTCAACAAGTTCGTGGCGGGCTTCATCGGCTCCCCGGCCATGAACTTCATCGACATGACCGCCACCCGCCGCGACGGGGCCGTGCAGCTCACCAAGGGGGAGCTCACCTTCCCCGTGCCCGAGCGGCTGCGTGAGTCGGTGGCCGCCGTGGCCGGCAGCACGATCACGGTGGGCATCCGCCCCGAGCATCTCGAGCTCGGGGAGGCCCGCCCCAACGATGCCACCCTGCGCGCCAAGGCCGAGGTCGTCGAGTACCTGGGTGACGAGGAGCAGATCCACCTGACAGCCGGCACCGACGAGATCGTGGCCCTCATCAGCTCCTCGGCGCGGGTGCGCCCAGGGGACGTGCTCGACCTGCGGGTGCCCATCGACCAGGTGCACATGTTCGACGACGCGAGCGGCCTCTCGCTCACCAGCCGCCAGCTGGCGGCAGCGTAGGGGGCGGGGC
>JBKQRF010000050.1:0-6214 GCA_052144055.1 Candidatus Limnocylindrales bacterium | reverse complement strand
TGCTCAGGCTCCCCACTCCCTCGGCGGCCAGCGCAACCTTGGCGGCGACTTGCGCGATCTCGCCGCGCTCTTGTCTCCAAACCCGCCGCACCACGGATGCGGCCCGGCGCTGCGTGAGCGACACCTCACCCGCCTCCCTGGGACGCAGTCACTGAACCAACGAAAGCAATGTTAGAGCATCGTGCGCCGCACCCGGTATCCATGGCAAGCGCCCGTGGCGCCGGCGCGCAAGAGTCTGGGCGTGGTCGCAGCCACATCAGCCACGGCGCAGGCCCAGCTCAGGGCGTCGGTTCGAGGAGCCGCCAGGCTTTCGGCGGTGGTTGTCTGCCGAGCAGTGACGTTAACTCGGGCTCGCAGTTCCAAGCGACGCATTCAGACGGCCAGAACGCCTCACTGGGAGTCGTCGCCAACCCTGCCGAACCCCTCTCGCGACAGGTCTGCCGGACCCGCATCGACGGGACCTCCAGCGGCTATTGGGGGTGTCGTCAGGGACAGGATCCGTCTCCAAGATCTCGCCCTTAGCTCCAATCATCACGTCGGCGTCAGGCAGACTGTCAGAGAGTGGCTGAGCCTCAGGCCACCAGTCGTTCGATCCGCATTGGGTTGCCGTCCCGCAGGATCGGCACCGTGGCGGTCACGTCCACCTCGGCACAGAACGGCGTGTCCTCCGCCTGGCCGATCTCGCGGAGCGTCTGCCCGCCGTCCGAGTCGAGCAGGGCGGTGAGCGTGTCGGGGTACGAGTCACGCAGGCGCACGGCGGCCCGCGCCGCATCGGTGACTTGCGTCGAGATGCCGGCCGCGGCCGCCACGCCGATGATACGCATCACGATGACGCCAGCCGCGATGGTGTCCTCAAGCACAAAGCGGCGCAGCCGTCCGGCGCACACGACCCGGATCCCCAGTCCCCGCGCCTCCGCAAGCCTCACCGCCGCTGCTCCGCAGGCTGCGGCATTCCGCAGACAGCCCACGAGGACGGGCTCCGCGTGGCGGAGCATCTTCAGGATCGCCGTACCGTTCGTGGTCGAGAGCACCGCGCTGCGTCCCTGCATGCCCGCCTGTGCCAGCCTGGTCGGGGAGTTGTCAAAGTCAAAGCCAGCCGGCCGCCGCAGGTGCCGCTCCCCGACCAGGATGCTCCCCGTCTGGCGGCCCAGCCGCCGCGCCGCCACCAGGGCGCCCTCGATATAGATGTCCGAACAGCCCAAGTCGAGCAGCGTCGTGATCGTCGTGCTCGCCCTGATTTCGTCGATCACGATGAAGACAGCCGGATCGGTCGGCCGGGCGGCCTGCGGCACCAGTGCGACGTCGATCTCCATCCTGTGGGTGACCCTCCGAGTGGCCGGCAATTTCCCGGCCGCCACTGTAGTCGACCAACGCCGGGAATGGCTCCGGCCATGGAGCACCCAGCGCTTCTCCTCGCGGCACCACAATGGCCCTGGCTCACTGTCGTGCGAACGCACCGACGCACTGGACGCGGGGGCACGTCGCGCGTGCTGGCCCGACCCGACGATTTCCGCCCCGTCTTGTAATTGGCCAGCGTCTCCATGACCAGGGCTGGACGCATTCGTCAAGTCTTGGAACTCGCCCATAGGTAGGATGGAGACCAAGGCCGCGGCCACCCGAGACGGCCGCGAGTTGGGGGGCGGCTTGCCCGCTCAGGCGGCCAAAGCAACTTCGCCTCTCAATCCTCCAGGAAGCGGCTCTGGAGAGCGGCGATCCCATCCGGCCCGAGGCCCAAACCATCGGCGAAGTAGCGCTCGATGGTTCCGAACCAGCCTCGCATCTCGTCGAGGGCCGCCTCCAGATAGGCCGGCCTTGACATGAGGAAGTCAGCGATCAGCTGGGGATCCCCCCCGCGCGCCTGGAACTCCTTCACGAAACCATTGGTGGAGACCGCTAGGTGGTCGTTGCTGGCCATGAACTGGGCCATCACTGCGTCGTCGGGCACACCGAGGAGCAGCTGGAACGCGGCCGCCGTCCAGCCGGTTCGATCTTTGCCGCCCATGCAGTGGACCAACGACGGCAGCCGCTGTCCTTCGGCCAAGTCGCCGAACAGGTGCCCCAGCGCGCGGCGGGCGCTGCGTAGGTTGACGAACTCACGGTAGTGGGCCAGGAACATCTCGCCCGCCCGCCCCTCCCCGAAGCTCTCGCGGGCCTTCACCGGGTCGTGAAGCGAGGCCATGATCCGGCTCGGCGTGTGATCCACCACGTCGGCGATCATGTCCAGCGGAACGTAGGCCATTCCTTCGGGCACGCGATCTGGACGGGCCTCGCGCTCCCGATCGGAGCGGAGGTCGTAGATGGTCCGAATGCCCAGCCCGGCGAGAGCCACCGCATCCGGTTTCTCCAGCGCGTACAGCGCGCCGGAGCGGTACAGCAGCCCCGCTCGAACCCTGCGCCCGTCACGGGTGACGAGCCCGCCGACGTCGCGCAGGTTGGGCACGGACGGGAGGGAGATCAAGGCAGCCGGAGAGTCCATGGTTTCGAAACCGCGCTTAGGGTTGGACGGCATGTGTCCCACGAGACTAACCCGGCCGCGCCGCCCTGTCTGAGGGCCGATCGGCCCGAGGGCGTATCGCGCCCTGGCGGCACCCGCTCCGGCTGCGCCTCACGCTCCGATCTAGAGCGCAGATCGTAGAGCGTTCTGATCGAGGGGCGCTCGAAGGCAGGCATGCTGCCGGCGTCGAAGGTGTTCAGTCCCGCCGAGCGGGAGAGCAGCCCCGTCCGGACTCGGCCTCCGTCGCACGTTGGGTGCCCGGCGACGTCCCGCAGGTTCACCAGTGACGGAAATGGCGAGCGCAGGCGCGGCGCGCTCGTGGTCGATCCCACCTCCACTGCTAGCCTCCTGTCGAACTGACCTACGCGGCCGTGCCCCGTGCCCGCAGGACCGTTGGCACGAAGAGAGCGTCACCTGGGCACGGCACGGATCGACAGGGGATTCAGGGCCAGTCGAGACGAGCCGGCGGCGTCGACGCTAGGTGCGAGCAGGCTGGCACGGAATCGGGCACCGGCGCCGCGCGCCACGACTGACCGTGCTGGGACGATTACGACTGGGCCGGCACCCAAAGGGAGTGGCTCGACGCGGCGGAGGCGGGTCGGCCTGGCGCTCGGAATCGTCACCGCCGAAGCAGCGCTTCTCGACGCCACGACCGTCCCCACCACCGGCGAGGCCGGCGCTCAGTTTAGGTTAGGACTGATCTGGGCGATAGTCGTCGCGACGCCCTGGGCCATCCTCTTTGTCGAGATGACGAGCGGCTTCTCGACGATCTCAGGTAAGACGCACGCGGCGGCCATCCAAGAGCACCCCGGTCATCCACTAGCCTCGACGTGATCCGGCGCAGGTGACGACGCGCCAGTGGACCTGCGCCCCCCTGATGGCTCAGGCGAGCGGAGGAACCTATCAACCCACTCCACGACGGAGTTGGCGACTTCGAACGCCCCCACTGCTAGCAGTTCTTCGGCGCTGGCGATATCGGACACGAGTCCTATCCCGCGCACTCCGGCCGCCGATGCCATTCGCATGTCGTCGAGCGAATCGCCAATGTAAAGGCCATCCTCCGCACCAACCGCGCCAGCACGCCGGAGGGCTAGAAGAAGCGGCCGCGGGTCGGGCTTATCTGCGTCAGTGTCGTCGGCGTACACCCCCACAGCGACCAGCGCCGCGATGCCGAGCCGAGTCAGCTGGGGCTCGACCTCGCCACGATCACCACTGCTGACCACCCCGAGCGTGCAACCTGCCGCGGCCAGCCGAACCAGCGCGGCTCGGACGCCCGGAAATAGCGGCATCAGATCTTGCCGGAACGTCTCCGCCCAGATCCGGGCGGCATCCCCGGTGCGATCATCCGGCACGCCGAGTTGGCGCCACATGATGCGCTGGTTCGGGGAGAAGGTGTTCTTGAAGATCGCATCGTCGAACGGCAAGCCCAGTTCCCGGCATATCGCAGCTTCGGTGTCCCGGATTGCTGCCATTGAGTCGACAAGCGTCCCATTCCAGTCGAAGATGATTGCACGCATCAGTTGAGTTTAGGGTCTCGACTGAACCTGCACGGACCCGTCCTGATGCCAGGCAGGAGCGCGCCTCCGCTCCGATGTTTACGCCGGAACGAAGATCGCGCGGGTTGCGCTCGCCCGTCGGCTGCTCACGCTCGCCTTCCGCGCCTGCCCGTCGATCGAGTAGCGCTCGGGCGGGGTCAAGCAGGCGATGATCTACGGGACCATCGTGGTGAACCGCGACACGGCCGACTGGATGCAGCTCGGCTTTATCGGGCCGCGCGTCGTCCCGGACACGGACATGACAGCGATCCCGTCTACCGCGCGAATCGCGAGCGCTGAGGGAGTCGCAGTGCCCGCAGGAGTGACGGCCACCAGAGACCAATCGCCAGCCTGACCTTCGCCCCGCGAGCCGCCGGCGGCCAGCATCGGGAACGCTCGACCCGGTGGACGTCTGTCCCGAAAGATGGCATGTGACGTGACCCCGTCGACACAAGCGCAAGCTCCTGAGCAAACAGGAGCGCGAGGAGATCCCGATGTCCATCGTAGGCGGGTTGACGTGCACCAGACGCAGATCACGTTCGACTATCTCGACACCGAGACCGGCGCGGTGATCACCGGGCAGATCCGCCCGCCGACGCGGCTGGCGCTGCGCCGCAGGCTGGCGGAGCGGTTCGCCGGTCGCGGCGACGCCGCGACCGGCGGTGGAGGGCTGCACCGGCTGGCGCTTCGTGGTCGAGGAACTCGTGCGGGCCGGAGTGGAGGCGCACCTGGCCGAACCAGCCGACACCGCGACTGCGTCGCCGCCTACGGGGCATTCAGTCACCGCCGCCGGGAGACCGGGAGGGAGGTGCCCGCCGATGGCAGCCTTGTGCTCCGCGTCTCCACATCCCGGCCCCTGCTGGCGAGGGCAGTCAGACGATCACACTTGGGTCGCTGGCCAGCACGCTCACAACCCGGTCGATCGCGGCGAGCGTCTCGCGGCTCGGGTTCCCTATGCAGCGCCGCACGGCTGACACCGTCCCGATCGACACGCCCGCCCGAACGGCGATCGCGCCCACGCTGCGCCCTGATGCTCGTCCGTCCACGGCCTGGCGATAGTGGGCAAGTTCGTCCGCCAGTGGACCCGTAGGCGATCTACGCCTCCGGATTGGCTCACAGACGGAACTGCACCTCCCGGCGCACGGCACTGACTCCCCAGTGGTCAGAGAGCGGGAGCGCCGTCCGGGGAAGCGACCGTCACCAGTCGAGCCAGTCGCTCCTCGTCCAGAATGTTGATGCCGCCACTGCGTTCGCGTTTGACGAGACCGTCGGCTTCGAGCTCGCGCAGTGCCCGGTACATCATGACGCGGCTCGTACCGATCATGGCTGCCAGGTCGGCTCGCTGCGCGACGGGATGGGGGGTGTCGAAGATCACCTTCCCGTACCGAGTGAGAATGCCCGCCAGCCGCTGGCGGGCATTCTCGAAGGACCTTTCATCGAGGCGCATGTTGAGCACCATGGTGTGATCCGCTGACTGGTCGAGGAGGCTGACGGCCAGCCCGGCGTCCTGTTGTGCGAGCCGGCGAATGAATGGCGGGTCCCATATCGCCAAGTTCCCGTTGCTCAGGGCGACAACCTCGTAGAACGCCTCACCGTCCGGGTCGCTGATCGAACGAAGTCCGCCGAGATAGCCAGGCCCAGCGATCAGCGCGGCACGCACCTGCCCCGTCTCCGCAATGCGGCGCGTCATGACGTGCCCTTCGAGCACGACGAAGGGATGCAGAGGGAGTCCCCTCGCGTGCAACACAGTGCGGCGGCGAAAGGTCTGCTGCTGGGCCGCCAGTTCTAGGCGGTGGAGGCTGCTGGCGTTGGCGCCGGGCAGTAACCGTGCGAGATGAGGACCAACCGATTCGGCCGCGCCCATGGAAGTCCTCCTTCCGACTCGCCGATCGTACTGCGGGTTGACTCTGGCGCGGATGTGAACTCCGATATTGCTACGGCAGCAAACACAGGTAAGTTCTGTTTGCTCGACCATTCCGCCCGAGCCCGCTTCAGCGTCGGTCGCGCTTGGCCCCGCGCGCCGGCCTCCGTTGGCCGCGGGGAAAGGGACAGGCAGATGCGTCACCAGCGCCTTCCGCATAGCGAGGACCAGGCATGACCGAGGGCCACGTGTCGGCGAGGGAGATCGAGGCGCACCGCGCCCTGGTGCTGCACGACCAGCCCCTCGTGGTGGACCTCATCGAGC
>JBKQRF010000049.1:0-35570 GCA_052144055.1 Candidatus Limnocylindrales bacterium | reverse complement strand
ATGGCCACGAGCTGGCGCTTCCCGAGGTGGCTGTTAGGCGCGACGAGATGTATGCCGTGGCGGTCTCCGGGCCGCAGGGGAACGCACGGCGCCGGACGCGGACCCGGCCCTGCCCGGTTGAGCTCCGACTCGGGCAGTACGACGTGAGCGGCAGCCTCCACGCCCGCCTGCTGGTCGATCGGATCGCGCCCGCGCGGCGCTCAGACGTCCGACCGCCCAGGCCCGCGGACTAAGGATCCCGATGAACCTGAGAGTCTTTCCCGCCAAGATCCGGCCCAGCCCGAGCCGGCCCGCCACGAGCCCAGCGGCGGGGCTCCATCCGCTCACCGCCGAGCAGGAGACCCGGGCGCAGGTCGAGATGGCCGCGTCAGACGAGCTCGCCTTCGACTGGCCGGGCACCGTCGCCGCCTGCGTGGAGCTGACGAAGCAGGGCTGGACGGCCCGAGCAAAGTTCATCGGGGACTGGGACCGCTGGATCGTCGAGGCGCGGCAGAAGGCGTGGCCGCCCGATTGGTGGGGGACCCTTCGCAAGGACGGCCAGGTCCGCCCCGTCCCTGCTCGGCAGGCGGCTCTAGACCGGCTGCGCCCCGAGCAGGTGCCTACTCCTCAGGGTAAGCTGAGCGAGGCCGCTCGAACGCCGGCTAGTGCTGTCATGGACTCTGCCACCTGACGCCGGACTCCGAGGATTTCCCGCCCGAGCTGCTCGCCCTGCCCCCCGTCGAGAGACCGGGCTAACTGCCCCACTTAGCGGGGACAGAGCGGGCCGGGCGGCGGACACAGGGCATACATGTCGCACGCCCAGACGCGGCGAACCTATGGCGGTCCAGTGCAGCCCGTTGCGGGTTAGATCGGCTGCCTTCAGCCGGGTGCGGGCGAACCTGGGCCGCATGTCGGTACGGCCCCGGCTCGTCCCGCCCTTCGGAGGAACGGAGGAAGGGACGTGGGCGCGAGGGTAGCACGGCTGCGGAGGCTCTCGCGCTCCAGCCCTACACTGTCGAGGCATGGACGATCCCGAGCGCGCCGCCGCGTGGGAGGCCGTGCATACGGCCCTCGAAGGCCTTCCCGACTGGAAGGCAATGCCGCCGAGCTACAACGCCGACGAGCGTCTCTGGCGCGCCTCGGCGTTCTGCGTGGGCCACGTCCACATCTTCGAGCGACGGCCCTCGCTACAGGTCCGCGGGATGACTGAGGCTGAGGCGCTGCGGGAGCTGGCCGAGGCGCTGCGCGCTCGCGCTGGCAGGCGCGGGTTGACGACCGACCGCCTCGACGCTGACGAGCCGCCCTCGCTCCCGCACCGAGGGCAGCGTTGAGCACGCGCACCTACCTGTCCTGGCTTGTCGCGTTCCTGTGCGTCGCGGCCGCCCTGCTCGTTCTCGGGGCGCCGCTCCGATCCTGGGCGGCCTTCCTCGGGATCGCGGTCGTCATCGTCGTCGCGTTGGTGCTCCAGGCGATCGCGCGCCGGCGGCGGACCCGTTAGGTGGGGCGGCACGGATACGTCATGGCCGGCGAGGCGCGTCCCCTCGCGGACCGATCGGCTGACGCGCTGGTCGGGGCCGACCCGCTCGATGCCCTGGTGCTGGCGGTGCACCGCCAGCGACGCCCTGGCGAGCCGCTGCCGGTCGTCCTGCGCCGGGTCTGGCTGCGCGAGCGAGGCTGCCTCGACTGGGCCACGCTGGCTGCGCTCCGGCGGGTCGGCGAGGCTGCGGCGGAGACACAGGCTGGTCCGGACGCCTGCCCCTCGGTGCGGGGCGACAGCCTCACCTTCCTCGGGTTCCTCGCCATCGCGGGCGGACGACTGGCCTCGGAGGACGCCTGACCCCCCGCCACCCCCGTCGGTTCCGACTACCCTGTCCGCCGGCCTTGGACTTGGTGCCGAGATGCGCTTCGAGGGCCGCCGCCCACGGGCAGCCGGGCTCGGAGGTGTTCTCGTCCGAGCGGCTCGCCCAGCGCCGTCAGGAGGCTGGGCTAACCGCGGGGACGGGCCGTAAGCGCCGGATGAGCCTCGCCCACTACCGTCTCGCCGACCCCCGCTTCGCGTCGCGGCGGTGGGCGAACTATCCAGGCTTGCGGACACACGCTCGCCCGAAGATCCCCCAGCCGGAGGCGATAGCCCGCGTCGTCGCCGCTCAGCCCGTCGCGCTCAGGGGGCCTCACTCACGCTACGCTGTCATCGCGACTCCGGCAAGCGGGGGTGACATCGAGGTGAGCGACGCTCTCGATCGGCTCGCGACGTATCGACGCTTCCAGCAGCGGGCGGTTGGCGCGTGGCCAGGCTTCCGAACACGGCGGGCGGAGCACCTCGTGCAGGCCGAGCGGCTCGGGCACGCAGCCGAGAAGGTCGCGGAGAACATCCTCGAGGACCTGTTCGCTGGTCCGCTCGACCGGGCCTTGGCCGATGTGAACTACCAGGTCGACTGCGCCGACATGGAGCTCACACGCCTGGGGGTCAAGCACCTGATCGTCAGGTTAAGCGCCCAGGGGCGCTGGCCTGGAGCCGCCGAGCGGTGGATGACGCTCTGGATCAGGCGGCCGGCTACGCCAGACGGCAGAAGGTGGGCGCAGTCGCGGTCAGTCCGCGTCTCGGATCAGCGCGTCTCGACGAGAGTGTGAATCTGGGGCAGACCGAGGACTTCCCTGGCGCGGACCTCGTCGTCGACCTTCAACGCCAGCTGGACGGAGGATGCCCGTCGGCCCACCATGAGGATCCCGGTAATGTTGACGCCCGCCCTAGAGAGCTTCTCCGTCAACTCGGCGATACCGCCTGGACGGTCGACGACCTCCACGAACAACGAATCACCCTCGACGAACGGGATGCCCATGCTGTGCAGGACCTCCCGGGTCATCGTGTTATCGTCGGTCGTGAGCATCGCGCACATCTTGTCGCCGGCGCCGCTGCCAGCGATTGTCTCGATGTTGATGCCGCGCATCGCCAGTGCGCGCGTGACGTGAGCGAGCTCACCGGGGCGATTCTCGAGCTGGATCATGAACGGTTGGCCCATGGCCTCGCCTCCCCTGCTCCCGCCCCGATGTACCGCTGCCGGCGCCGACTGCGGGCGCGATTGCCCAGGGCCCTCGCCCGAAAACTGGCAAGGGGCCGACAACTGCCCGGCCCTGCCGGCCGTTCGCTCGCACCTGCGCGGTCGTCACCTCTGGGGTTGCTGTGGATCGTGATCGCGGCGCGCTTCGCTGAGACCGGCCGAACGTCCCGAAGCCGGGGAGCCTCTCGCGCCCCCTCGCCGTGCCGTCCGGCGGCTGCGACGGCATCCGGGAGAGCGATCGGGCGATCATACCGTCGCTCGGGTGTCGACCGAAACCGGGTAGGGCCAAGGCCGCGTCGCGCATCTTCGCTATTTCGGCACCCCGTCGCCACTCCCGGGCCGCGGAGCCGGCTCACTCTGGCCATCGTCGACGTCGATCGAAACGAGTCGGAGGTCGGTCAGCTCGTCCGTGAGCGTGAGGTTCAGCTCGGCACCCTCGGCCGGTGTGCCCGCGGCGTGCTGCTCCCAGTGAAAGCGCAGCGCCTCTTCCGACACGCCAGACAGGATGCCGGCCTCGAGGTTGATCGCGACGATCCGCCGGGCGCCGGCCTGCTGCGCCTGGGCGATGACGATGTCGAGAATGCGGTCGGCGATACCGGCTTCGTGCACGAGAGCCTCCGAGTGGGGCGTGACGCGGGGCAGCGACGTGGCCGCGGCCACCGCCGGGCCGGGAACCCCGACGGGCCGTCGGCTGCCAGTTTCGCCGATCGTGGCCAGGCCCGCTTCGTCGGCCGTGCGGGGTCGCCGCCTGCGTCGTATCTCAGGCCGGCAACACCGCACGACCCCAGATGAGGGCCATCGCCCGGTCCACGACGACGGGCACGGCCGCCTCGACCGGGGGTGTCATCTTCCCGCCGACGGTCACGTAGTTCCCGGCCTCGACGGCCACGATGACCACCTCGGCGGGCACCTGCATGCCGAGCGCGCGGGCCAAGTCGAGCGTTTCCAGGAGGCCGATGTAGTGGGGCGACCCGCCGCGAGGGCCGGCGAGGTCCCTCTCTGTCAGCTCGAGTACCGTCCCCGGGTCGGCTGCGCCGCTGACCACGGTGTCGAGGACGATGAGCCGGGAGGCTCCGACCACAGCCTCGATTAGGTACATGCCGCTGAGGGCAGTCTCCACGACCTCGACCGGGCCAACGCCCGAAAGCTCGAACGCCCACACCGTCAGGGCCGGGTCAAATGACGACCCGGGGGGCACTGCGGTACCGGCGCCGGCGAGACGTCCGACCAGCCAGCGGGCGGCGACGATCCCCAGAGCGTCGTCGGAGATCAGCTCGTTGCCCAGGCAGAGCACCCTGGTGGGCCCGGCCACGACTGGGTCCACCAGGGCACTTCCGCTACTCGCGATGGAGGCTGCCATCGGCGTCGCGGCGCAACACCGACAGCGCCTGGCCGTCGGACCTACGAACCGCCACGATGAGCGGCATGCTCCCAGGGAGGGAGTGGGTGGCGCAGGCCTGGCAGGGGTCGTAGGCGCGGAAGGCCATCTCTATCTTGTTGAGGATGCCGTCGGAGACCGTCCCCTTCGAGATCAGCCCCTTGGCCGCCTTCTCGACGCTCATCGCTATCCGGGCCGAGTTGTTCTGGGTGGCCACGACCAGGTTGGCCTGCTCGACGATGCCCCGTGAATCCGTGACGTAGTGGTGGTAGAGCGTTCCCCGCGGCGCCTCGACCACCCCCACGCCCTCGCGCGGCGTCTCGGTGGGCAAGGTGCGCACGTTGGGGTCGATGAGTTCCGGGTCGTCGGCCAGCTCCTTGAGTCGCTCGGCGGCGTAGAGCAGCTCCACAACCCGGGCCCAGTGGTTGGCCAGGGTGTGGTGCACGGGCTTGCCCCCGAGCGTGGAGAACAGCTCCTCGTAGGCCTCCTGAGCAAGGGGCGTGGCCATGCCGTCGGAGGCGTTGAGCCGGGCTAGCGGGGCGACCGAGTAGATGCCACTCTCGGCGCCATCGGTGAAGCCGTGCCAGCCGAGCGGCTTGAGGTAGCAGAACTTGACGTAGGACCAGGGCTCGACGTGCTCCGCCACGAAGTCGAGGTAGTCGGCGGCCTGGAAGGCGGCGAACTCGCTCCCCTCGGGAGAGACCACCCGGACCCGCCCGTCGTAGAAGTTCGGCCGGTTCCGATCGTCCATCAGGCCCATGTAGTAGGTCCGGTGGGTGAAGGCGTCCGAGACGATGAGGTCGACGTACGCCGGGTTCTTCAAGACCACCGAACGGAAGGTGTCGAGGGTGAAGCGGGCGAAGTCGACCGCGTCGGCGGCGACCTCCTGGATCTGGCCCTGCTGCTCGGCGGTGACCCGCTTGGCCACCCCGCCGGGGAGCCCGAGCACGGGGTGGATCACCTTGCCGCCGACGAGGGTGATAATCTCGCGGAGACGGCGGCGCATGGTGATCACCCGGAGGCCGACGTCCTGGCCCACGACGCCGATGACTCCCAGGATGTTGCGCTGGGCCGCCGGCGCTTCGGGACCGACCACGAAGTCGGGGCCGCCGAGGAAGTAGAAGTGGAGGGCATGGTCCTCGACCATAAAGGCCGAGTACACGAGCTCTCGGATCTTCTTGGCTGCCGGCGGCGGATCGACCTTGTAGAGGGCGTCGAGGGCCTTGGTGGCCGCCATGTGATGGGCGGTGGGGCAGACCCCGCAGATGCGCGAGGTGATCTGGGGCATGTCCTCGGCGGGGCGGCCCTCGGCGAACTTCTCGAAGCCGCGCAGCTCCGGGACTTGGAAGTAGGCCCGTTCGACGTCCCCTGCTTCGTCGAGGAAGATGTCGATCTTGCCGTGCCCCTCGAGGCGAGTGATGGGATCGATGGCGATGCGGCGGCGGGCGTAGGCGGCCTGGGCTCCCGCGGAGCCCCGGCTCCACGCTTCCTGGGCGGGTATCTGGTTGGACATGTGTCAGGGCTCCTCAGGCGTCGACGGTTGTCAACGTGCGCCGGCGCAGCAGCGAGCCTGCCAGGCCGTACCGGTAGAAGGTGCCGATCGGATCGGGGATGCTGTCGAGGGCACTCCCGATTGCCTCTTCGTCGGTGGCCGAGAGCATTGAGGCCACGGCCGACAGGTACTTGCCGCCCTGATCGCGCACCTTGCTCGTGGGACCGAAGCAGCCCGTGCAAGGCATGTTGCCCCTGATGCACAGCTGGCCGCAGCCCGCACGGGTGGCCGGTCCCATGCAGAGCAGCCCCTGGGCCAGCAGGCATGTGTCCTCGTCGATGAGGATCTCGTGGGGACGCCGGAAGCGCTCCAGGCTCAGGTCCTGCGGCTTGGTGTCCAGGCGAGGGCACTCCTCGCACAAGGCGATGTCGGGCGCGAGCACCGTTCCCGGAGGCGGCAGCTCGCCGCTCAGCAGGGTTTGCACCGCGCCGGCGATCACGTTCGGGGTGGGAGCGCAGCCCGGGATGTAGTAGTCCACTGAGGTGATCTGGTCGAGGGCGCGGACCGTGTTGTAGAAGCCGGGCAGAGTGACCCACTCGCCGTCCTGCGGAACCGCCACCTGGGGCATCACTCCGTCCGGGTTGACGGTCGAGGGTGTCGTCCGGTAGACCGTCGCGAAGATCGCCTCCCGGTCCCACAGGTTGGCAAGGCTCGGGATGCCGCCCAGGTGGGCACAGGAGCCGAAGGCCACCAGTACCT
This sequence comes from Candidatus Limnocylindrales bacterium, assembly GCA_052144055.1. Lineage (GTDB taxonomy): Bacteria > Chloroflexota > Limnocylindria > Limnocylindrales > CSP1-4 > JAJYNJ01. The sequence continues at coordinate 28,903 of JBKQRF010000049.1, read as the reverse complement.
TCGCCTTGCGCCGCAGCAGGAGGGCCATCTCCTCCTGCTCCGTGGTGCGGATGGCCCCGTTCACGAAAGCGGCCAGGATGGACCCGTCCGCCATGGCTTCCACGTCGGCCTTCTTGAAGTCGAAGGCCACCGGCCAGAACACGATGTCGACGGCGGCCACGACGTCGAGGATCTTCTCGGCGAGGTCCACGACAGCCTCTTCGCACCCCCCGCACGAGGAGCACCAGTAGAAGGCGACCTTGGGCTTGTCGCTCATGCCGTCACCTCCTTCAGCTCGGCGGCCTCGTGAAGCTCCTCGCGAGGCCCCCGGGGAAGCTCCTCTCGCGGCACGTCGATGCGCAGGGGCCCCAGCTCCGTGACACGCGCGACCATGTCGTTCATCACGTCGCGGAGCTTGTCGGCCTCGGCCGCCGAGATCCACTCGAGGCGGATACGGTCCTGCTCGATTCCCATGCCCACTAGGACGCGTTGCAGCAGCCGGAAGCGGCGCAGGGCCTTGTGGTTGCCCGACTGGTAGTGGCAGTCGCCGAAGTGGCAGCCGCCGACGAGCACCCCGTCGGCGCCGCTGGCGAACGCCTGCATGACGAACTGGGGATCGACTCGACCGGAGCACATCACCCGGATGACCCTTGCGTTCGAGGCGTACTTCATGCGTGACGTGCCGGCCAGATCGGCCGCCAGGTAGGTGCACCAGTTGCAGAAGAAGGCGACGATCTTCGGCTCCCAGCCGGCGGCGCTCTCCTGCGGGATCTCGATCGGCTCAGGCATGGGCCAGCACCCCCAGGATTTCCTCGTAGATCTCTTCGTCTTCGAACAGGTTCTGCCGGATGGACCCCGACGGGCAGGCGGCCACGCAGGTGCCGCACCCCTTGCAGAGCACTGGGTTGATCTCGGCCTTACCGTCCACACGGCTGATTGCCGTGTAGGGACAGAGGGGGATGCAGGTCTTGCAGCCCGAGCACTCCTCGCGCATTACGTAGGCTGTGTTCGGCTCCATCTCGACGTAGCCGCGATCGACTAGGGCCAGTGCCTCGGAGGCGGCGGCACCGGCCTGGGCCACCGTGTCCGGGATGTCCTTGGGGCCCTGACAGGCGCCCGCCAAGAACATGCCGTCGGTGAAGGTGCTCACCGGGGCGAGCTTGGGGTGGCGCTCCATGAAGAACCCACCCCCCGCGCACGTGATGTTGAAGGTGCGGCGCACGTCCTCGGCGTCGGCCTGGGGCTCGAGGCCGGTGGCCAGGACCACCATGTCGACCGGGATCTTGCGCACGCGGCCGAGCAACGTGTCCTCGGCCTGGAGGACGACCCTCCCGGTCTTGCCAGCCTCGGGGTAGACGTCGGCCACCTTGCCCCGGATAAAGTGGACCCCCTCCTCCGCAACCCGGTTGTAGAACTCCTCCATGCCCTTCCCGGCGGCCCGGATGTCGATGTAGAAGTTGTAGATCTCGGCCCCGGTCTTCTCCTTGACTAGGTGGGCCAGCATCAGGGAGTACATGCAGCACACGCGGGAGCAGTACACGTTCGTGTTGATGTCCCGGCTGCCGATGCAGTGGAGGATGCCCACGGTCTGCGGCGTCCGCCCGTCACGCAGGGTGACGTGCCCCTCGGTGGGCCCCGACGAGTTCACCAGCCTCTCCACCTCCATGGCGGTGTACACGTTCGGGTAGACCCCGTAGCCGTACGCCGGGGTCCGCTTGGGGTCGAACGTTTTGAAGCCGGTGGCCAGGATCACCGACCCCACCTCGACGGTGTCGAAGGTCTCGGTCTGAGTAAAGTCGATGGCGTTGCGGTCGGCGCACACCTCCACGCAGGTCTTCTTGCAGCGGCCGGACTTGAACTCGATGCAGGCGTCACGGTCGATGACCACCAGCGGCGGCACCGCTTGCGGAAAGGGAATGTAGACCGGCTTGCGCATGTTCAGGCCAAGGTTGAATTCGTCGGGCGTCTTGCCCCGCACATAGACGCACGCCTCGATGCACTCCAAGCACCCCACGCACGCGTCCTCGACGATGAAGCGGGGCTTGTGGCGCACCGTCACCGTGTAGTTGCCCACGTAGCCATCGACCCTGTCGACCTCGGCCATGGTCCAGAGGGTGATGTTGGGGTTGGACCGCACCTCGGTCATCTTGGGAGTGAGGATGCAGGCGGCGCAGTCGAGGGTGGGGAACGTTTTGTCGAACTGGGCCATGTGCCCGCCGATCGACGGTTCCCGCTCCACTAGGTAGACATGCTTCCCGGCGTTGGCCATGGTCAGGGCCGCGTGGATGCCGGCGATGCCACCGCCCACCACCATCACGGCCGGGTTGACCGAGACTCGCGAGCGCTCTAGCGGCTTGTGGAACCGTACCCGGTGCACCGCGGCGCGAAGGAGGTCCTCAGCCTTGTGGGTGGCCTCGGCCCTGTCCGTATGCACCCACGAGTCCTGCTCCCGGATGTTGACCATCTGGAAGTAGTAGGGGTTGAGGCCGCCCTCGGCGGTGGCTCGGCGGAACGTGGCCTCGTGGAGGGTCGGAGAGCAGGATGCGACGACAATGCGTTCCAGCCCGTTGGCCCGGATGTCCTCCTTAATCAGCTCCTGGCCGGGGTCGGAGCACATGTACTTGTAGGCACGGGCCACCGTGACCCCGGGGAGACCTTCCGCGTAGGCACGCACCGCCTCGACGTCGATAGTCCCGGCGATGTTGGTGCCGCAGTGACAGACGTACACCCCGATCTTCGGCTGGCCGTCGCCGCTCCTGTCGGCCGGGTTCATGTGCCACTCCTCTGCGTCGCACCAATGGCGTCTTCAACCAGCTGCGCGATATCTCGCACCTCGAACGTCCCTTCCAGCCCAGTCGTCTTGAGGGCGTCACGGAACATGACCAGGTCCTTCGGGCAGGCCACCACAAGCGTGCCCACGCCCTGGAGGCCCGCCGCCTCGCGCACCCGGCTCTCCGCTGGGCGCTCGTGCCCAGCGGAGGCGTCCTCCATCCAAATCCGCCCGCCTCCGGCGCCACAGCAGTACGCGAAGGACCGGTTGCGGGCCATCTCGACGACGTCCAACCCCAGCCCCCCGAGCACCCGGCGCGGCGCCTCGTAAACGCCGTTGTAGCGGCCGAGGTAGCAGGGGTCGTGGTACGTGACCCGGCCCCCGCCGTTCGGCGAGACGGGCAGGCGGCCCGAGGAGATAAGGCTGTCGATGACCTCGGTGTAGTGCTTCACCTTCCCGTCCAGCCCATACTCGCGCTTGAGCACATGGTAGGTGTGAGGGTCGGTCGTGACGATGGCCTGGAACTGCGTAGACTGCAGGGCCGCCATGTTCTTGTCCCGCAGCATCTCGAAAAGGCCTTCTTCGCCGAGGCGGCGGACGTCGTTGCCGGCGTTCTGCTCACCGTCGTAGAGGATCCCAAAGTCGAGGCCAGCCCGCTCGAAGATCCGCGCCGCGGCCCGCGTCACCTCTTGCACCCGTGGGTCAAACGAGGCGTAGTCGCCCACGTACCACAGGTACTCCACGGGCTCCCTGCGAGCGTCCTTGACCTCGAACTCGAGGTCCCGCGTCCACTTCGGCCGGTTGCGCGGCGACTGCCCGAACGAGTTGCCGTAGCGGGTCATCCCCATCAGCATGTCCTGGACGCCGGCACCGACCTCGCCCTGGCCGATCAGCTGCCTGCGCATCTGCACGATCAACGGGACGTGCTCGTTGAACACCGGGCAGCGGGCCGTGCAGGCCCCGCACGTGGTGCATGCCCAGATCGCATCAGCGCCCACGACGTCGATCAGGCTGGCGTTGCCGTCGCGGCCCGACGCTGCGCCCAGAACCATCAGCTTCACGCCGTGGACCAGGTCCTGCGGGGACAGCGCCTGGTTCGTGGCGAAGGCCGGGCACGAACGGTCGCAGCGGCCGCACTCGGCGCACGAGACGCCGTTGAAGAGCTGCCGCCAGGTGAACTCCGGGAGGTGCGCGGCGCCCTCCGACGGAGGAGGCATGCCTCCAGGGTCCAGGGCGGCGGTGAAGACACTGAACGGCGAGGCCAGTAGGTGGAGGTGCTTTGAATACGGCAAGTAGGCCAAGAAGGCCAGCACGGTCACCATGTGAACCCACCACATCGCCACGTACAGAGAGTCGGCGGCCGACGAGGAGAGGCCGCCCACCCCGGCCTTCGCCGCCTGGCCCACGAGGTACGTCACGACAAGAAGAGAAATCAGGCTCAGGATCAGCGTGGCGTCTCGCGACCTGCTCAGGCGCGGCGGCGTGAACACGTAGCGGCGGAGCGCCGCCACGGCAAGCGCCACGAGGGTCGCGGCGCTGAGGAGCAGCATGGGCACCCTGACCCAGACGAATGCGTCGGCATACGGGACCGGCAGGAACGGGAGCAGGCCCCGCAGCAGGTTCCACACGAAGCTACCGGCGTAGAAAATGAAGGCCCAGAAGATGACGAAGTGGGCCAGACCAATCACGGGGTTGTCCAAGAGCCTGCGCTGAAGCGCCACGTTGACGACGACGTTCCAGAGTCGGGCGGGCAACCGATCCCAGCGCTGTTCGGCGCGCCCCCGGCCCAGAGTTCGCAGGATCCGGTAGACGCGCCAGCCGAAGAGGGCCAGCGCCGTCGCCGTCAGCGCCCACAGGAAGACGAAGCCCGGGACACCGAGCAGCGTCGAGGTGGTCGGGTCCGGCACGGCTCCTACCCCTTGCGCTTCCGGATGGCCGCGGCCATCGCCTCAAGGACATCAGTCGCGTCGTCGACGATGCCGTAGTGGGCGATCGAGAAGATCGGTGCGCCAGCGTCGGTGTTGACGGCAATGATCAGCTCGGCGTCCTTCATGCCCTCGACATGCTCGGGGGCGCCGCTGATTCCGGCGGCCACGTACAGGCGGGGCTTGACCGTCACACCCGACTTCCCGACCTGGCGGGCCAGAGGGAGCCAGCCCTGGTCGATGACAGGCCGCGACCCGCACACGGCTCCGCCGAGCGCGCTGGCCAGGTCCTCGGCCACCTCAAGGTTGGACTCGCTGCTAATGCCCCGCCCGACCGCGACGAGCACGTCCTGCTGGGTGATGTCGACGTCGCCCGCCTCAGGCTCCTCGTACTGGACCAGGCGTACGCCCGGATCGTCCGGGAGGTCGACCGACACGTCGTCGACGGCAGGTGGCGCCACTCCCTGGGATGCGATGGCGGAGACGGTCCCGGGGAGGATGGCCAGCACCACGGTCCCGGCGCCGGCCGCGACCGTCACCGTCATCTTCCCACCGTAGAGCAGGCTTCGGACCTGTAACGCGCCGTCGACTACCTCGACCTCCTGGCAGAAGTTGATCAGCGGCACGCCCAAGCACGCGGGCAGCAGACCGAGCAGGTCCCAGCTGACGTTGGTCGACGGCACGAGGATGGCCCTGGGCTGCCGCGACGAGGCCAGGGCCGCGACCGCCCGGCTCGCCTGGAGCCCGGTCGCGTCCGCCAGTGTGGGATGGTCGATGTACAAGACGGTGTCGGCCGGGCCTAGCGAATCGGCCAGTCCCCGCATCCCGTGGCCGAGGAGAACCGCTTCGAGGCGTACATCCAGCGAATCTGCCACGCCGCGACCGAGCGCGAGCAGCTCGTACGTGGCGTCGGAAACGGCTCCCCTCCAGTGCTCCGCGACGATCCAGACGTTGCCTGTCATGGCCATCTCCTCAGAGCAGTCCCCGGGCGGCCAGAATGTCCGCCACCCGCTCCGCCACGTCCCGCACCGATCCCTCCAGTATCTCGGCGTGCCCAGTCTCCTCGGGCTTGGCCATGGCCGTGACCTCGAGCGGAGGCACGCTAGGCCCGATCGCCGCCGCGACCTCCTCGATTCGGCCCGAGGCCATCGCGGCTCGCACCCTAGCGATCGGGACGTAGCGGGGGGGCTTCTCGCAGCCCTGCACGCCGAGGAAGGCGGGCAGGGCTACCTCGAAGCGCCCCATCACCCCGGCGGGGTACTCCTTGCCCACGACCGCCTTCCCGGCGCCCAGATCGACCGTGATCCGGCTCACCAGGCCCAGGTACGGAAGGCCGAGCGCGTGCGCGAGGAGGGGCGCCGTGAAGCCGTCGAGATCGTCGATCGCCTGGCAGCCGCTCAGCACCAGGTCCGCGGGCAGCGCGCCGGGGATGCCTGGGAGCGTCGCCGCCAGGGCGGAGGCCGTGGCCCGCGCACCAGCGGTCGCGGGAATGCCAGACACCCGGAATACCCGGTCGGCGCCCTTGGCCAGCGCGGTATTGAGGATGTCGTCGACCTCGGGGGCCTGCGGCGCCACCACCGTCACGGTCGCCTGCTGGCGATCTTTCAGGAGAAGCGCTTGCTCCAGGGCGTAGTCGTCGCGCTCGTTGACGATGAAGCGCAAGTACTCCGGGTCCAGCGACGCGCCGTCGCCGGCAATCTCCAGCTCTTCCACGATGTCCGGTACCATCTTCATCAGGACCAGGATCTTCATGGCGCCAGCGCGTCCTCCTCGCTCCTCGATCCTGCCGCCGGTCGCCGTCGCTCAGCCATCGAGGGCCTCGGCGACTAACTCCATCACGTCCCGGACCACCATGCGGTCGTCGTACCCGAGCACCTTCAGAGAGTCCTCGAATCGCGGCACCTCGTAGGGGCACGACACCGCCAGCACGTCGGCGCCGGTAGCGACGGCCTCCTCCACGCGGCGGTCCGATAGGCGCGTGAGCCCCTTCGACTTGTAGTGGGTGTCGAGCCACATCCCGCCCCCGCCCCCCCCGCAGCAGATCGTGTTATCGCGGTTGTGGGTCATCTCGACCAGCCTCACGCCGGGCAGGGCCTGGAGGATCCGTCGCGGCTGCTCATGCATGTGGTTGTGGCGGCCAAGCACGCACGAGTCGTGGTAGGTGACGACGTACCCAAGCTTGCGCGTCAGGCGGGGCTTGAGGGCGTTGAGGCGGGCCGCCAGGAACGGGGTCGTGTGCTCCACCAGCCGATCGAGCCCTAGTGCCGGGTACACGTAGGCGAAGGCGTCGAAGGCATGGGGATCCGAGGTCAGCAGCGAGGCAAACTCGTACTTCCCGAAGGTGGCCATGTTCTGTTCCCGCAGGGTGTCGAACAGGCCCTTCTCCCCGACGAGCCGGGCGCACTCTCCGGCGCACCTCTCCTCGGGGCCCAGGATGGCGAAATCGACCCCGAGGGCCGCCAGGACCCGGGCGGTCGCCCGGGCGTTGTCCTGGCCGCGCGGGTAATACGCCGCGTAGCACTCGACGATCCACAGCACCTCAACCGGTCGGCCTAGGTCGCGCAGGACGGGAACCGGCACCTCGGCGCGGTCCGCCCAAGCCGCTCGCTTGCGCGGCGACTCACCCATCGGGTTCCCATAGCGCATCATGTTTGCAAGCGCACCCTGCAGCTCCGCTGGCACCTCGGGGAGCCGCAGCAGCACCTGCTCCTTGACCAGCGGCAGGAGGATGTCCGTGAGGTGAAGGCCACGGGGGCACTTGGCCCAGCAGTCGTAGCAGGTGACGCAGCTGAGGAGGTCGTCGCTGGCGATCGCCTCCTCGATGTAACCCTCGCGAAGCATCCCAATGAGGCGGCGAGGCGTGTAGCGCATTACGTCTCCGTGAGGGCAGGTGCCGGCGCAGATGCCGCACTGGATGCAGGACAGCAGGGCCCGCCCCGCGGGCGTGCCGAGGAGGCCGTCGAGGGTGAGGTCGGGAGTCTCCAGCACAGCCGCCGTCGCCATCAGTCAGTCCCTCTTCTTAGCGGGTCTAGCCAGGTCGCCGATCCCGCGGCGGATTGGCCCGTGACCTGCCCCCGCGGCGTCAAGCCCCGACCGGAGTCGGGCGTGCGTGGCTAGCGACCGAGACATGATGATCGCGCTCATCGCCGCGTGGGCTCGAACTGAACGACGAACCGGTGCGTCACGCCGCCTCCCTCTCCCGGCCGGGGCGCCGCCGGGCTTCGGGACGCTCAAGCGAGTGTTCCCCCCTCCTCCTGCCCTGTGCCAGTGCCGATGGGACCCCGGAGCTGTGGGCCGAACGCCGCGACTCGGGCAGGGCCGGTTGCCCCCGGCTGGATCGCTTCGGACGGGGTCCAGCGCCCAGCGTCTCGTGGTACCACGTCCCGCTCTCGCGCCCCTTCGGTACGGATGCCGACGCCATTCGTGGACGGGCCAGCGAAGGACCCGCCCCGGGGCGCCCGAGCCCCACGCTACGCGCCGGCGCACGGCGGTGCGGGAGTCGGCCGCTTCACAACGATCTCCGCGGACACCAACTCCTTACCGATCCCCAGCCGGTTCGCACCCACCCCGAGCGCCAGGCCGAGCAGCTGCGTGAAGTAGAGGACGGGGACGGCATAGCTGGTCCCGTAGGCTCGGTTCACTTCGGTCTGATAGCACTCGAGGTTGGTCTGGCACAGTGGACACGCCGTCGCGATGACCTGGGCGCCGGCGTCGACGGCGCCCTGCAGCACGTCCCGCAGCATCTGCACCGCCGCTGCTCGGTTGGTCACCATGAGGGCAGCCCCGCAGCAACGCAGCTTGTAAGGGAAGGCCACGGCGTTCGCCCCGGCCGCCCTGAGCAAGGCCTCGAAGTAGGTCGGGTTGTCGACCTGGGCGATCTCCACGCCCGGGCGGCGGGGGCGCGCGATTTGGCATCCGTAGTACGCGGCCACCCGGAGGCCCTTGATGCGCTCGCCGGCTAACCGGTGGATTGACTCCAGCGCCTCGTCGGTGACGAAGGCGTGCATGATGTGGCTGACTTCGACCCTGCCGTCATAATGCAGGTCGTCGGCCTCGAGAGCGTAATTCATGTGCTCGGCGAGGTCGGGGTCCCGCTTCATGGCGGCGTTTGCCGTCCAGAGGTTCTTGTAGCAAGCATTGCACGGCGCCACGATGTTGAGGCCCTGCTTCTCGGCGAGGGCGAGGTTGCGAGCGCACAGCACGGTCGCCAGCAGCTCATCGACCTTCGAGTAGGCCGTCGCCCCGCAGCAATTCCAGTCCTCGATCTCTTCCAGCTCGATGCCGAGCTTGTGCGCCACCTCCATGGACGAAACGTGATACGAGGCGGCCATGGTCTCTAGGGAGCAGCCGGGGTAGTAGGCGTAGCGAGTCATTCGATACCGTCCAAGGGGAGGACGCGGGCCACCACGGCCCGCAGGTTCCGGATCCGCTTGATCCGAGATGGGATGAGGGGCAGCCTCCCCTTGCTCAGGAGTCGGACTGCCATCCGCATCTCCCGCACCATCCCGGGAAAGCCACCTTCGAAGATGAAGGCAGGGGCGTAGCCGGGCTCGTAGGACTTGCCGGTCCGCAGGATGGTCCGGGCGAAACGCCGCGAGAAGTCCGGCGCCACCCAGTCCCGATTGAAGGTGCCCTTCCACAGTGAGTAGCGGGTGAGGGCGTACATCACGTCGGCCGGGCGGATCCCCTCGGGGCACTTCTCCGAGCACGCGTAGCACGAGGCACACGTCCAGTAGGTATTGGACGCCATGACCTCATCCTTCATCCCCGCGTTGATGAGCGCGATCAGCTCGCGAGGCGTGTGGTCCATGAACTCCACGGCGGGACACGCGGCCGAACACGTGGCGCACTGGATGCAGCGGATGAGCGAGGCTCCCTCCTCGGCGTGGAGGAGGTTCTCGACCTCCTCGCGGAAGGAGATCGTGCTCGCAATCGAGGCAACCACCATGGGACCCTACCTGCCCTGCCTAGCTTCGCTGGCGGCAATCAGAGCGGCAGCCTTCTGCAGCAGCAGGTCCGGCTCGACCGGCTTCTCCACGAGCTCGTCGACCGGCACGAAGCCCGGGTGCACGGCCTGGCCCGGGAAGAGGAAGGCGATCTGCTCCCGCAGGCCAGTGATGATGAGCACCGGCATCTCCCGCAGCTCCTTGTCCCTGCGGATCTTCCGGGCCATCATCACGCCCTCGGCGCCCCGGCCCATCATGATGTCAAGGCACAGCAGGTCGTAGCGGTCCTTCTTGAGGGCGTCCCAGCCATCCCTGGGGTTGTACGCCACGACCGTGTCGTACTCCCTGTCAAGAACGGCCCTGATCCCCGCGACGAAGTCGGGGTCGTCGTCGACAATGAGCACCTTCTTGCGCTCGCTCATCACGCCTCTCCTTTCGACACCTGCTCCGGAGGCGCGACCCCCGGTCCCGGAACCGACGCTTCAAGCGCCGGCAACTCGATCACGAAGACGCTGCCCCGACCTTGGTCGCTGGTTACGGTGATGTGCCCGCCGTGCGCCTCGACGATGCGCCGGGTGAGAGCGAGCCCGATGCCGGCGCCAGCCACCCCGCTAGCCGTGGCCTGCCCCCGGTAGAATGCGTCGAAGATCCACGGCAGGTCCACCGCCGGGATGCCGACTCCGCTGTCCACCACGGTGATCGCGACCTTCCCGTCTCGGCGGACAGCCGAAAGGGCGACCCGGCCGCCTTCCCTTGAATACTTGACCGCGTTGCCGACCACGTTAAGCACGGCCTCGGCCAGCGCACCCCCGTCCCCCAGCACAACTGCGGACGGGTCGACCTCGGTGGCGATCTCGATGGCCTTGCGCACGGCCTCGGTCTGGGCGCTCTCCACGGCGTTCGCCACCGGCTCTGAGATCACGACCGGCCTGAAGGTCTCCCGGAGAGGGGCGACATCGACCGAGAAGCCACGCAGCCACCGGTTCACTAGCGCGAGAAGCTCGCCGATGCGGTTGCTCATCCGCTCCAGCCGCCGCTGCTGTTCTTCTGAGACCACACCGTCGAGCTCCGCGATTGTCACAAACAGGTTCTGCTGGACGGCCGCCAGAGGCGAGCGCAGCTCGTGGGACACGATGGCCGCGAAGTTCTCCCGGAGCGCCTCCCGCTCCCGGAGTAATGCGGCCCGTTCCACCAGCAGGTCACGCTGCGTCAGGCCCCGCCGAATCATCGAACGGAAGTCATCGGGGGTGAAGGGCTTAGCGAGAAAGTCGTAGGCGCCGTGCTGCATCGCCTCGACAGCCGAGGCGATGGTGGCGAACCCGGTGAACACGACGCAGACGATCGTCGGGTCGAACGATCGAAGCGCTTCGAGCACCTCCATCCCCGACATACCCGGCATCTTGAGATCGACAAAGACGAGGTCGGGTTCAAGTGACCGGGCCATATCCAGGCCCGCCGCGCCGCTCGACGCGAAGGCGACCTCATGGTCGCTGTCCTCGAGGATCGCGAGGCACGAGTCGATCACGACTGCTTCGTCGTCGACCAGCAGGATACGCCGTGGCTGCCCGCTCACTGGCCCGCCCCTTCCGGCGCGTTCACGGGCAGCTCGATTGTGAACGCGGTTCCCACACCCTCCTCGCTCTCCACGGTGATCGTGCCCCCGTGCTCCTTGACGATCCCGAAGCTGATCGCGAGGCCCAGGCCCGTGCCGTGCCCGATCTCCTTCGTGGTGAAGAAGGGGTCGAAGATACGGCCCATGTTCTCCTCGCTGATGCCGCGACCGGTGTCCCGGAAGCTGGCCTGGACGACCCCCCGCTCGACGTCGTGGCGGGTGGTCACCGTTAGCCGCCCCACCCCGTTCATGGCCTCGGCGGCGTTGATGATCAGGTTCATGTAGACCTGCTGCATCTGCGCGGGGTCCATCACCGTCGCGGGCAGGTCCTGCTGGTAGTCGCGGACGACCTCGATGTTTTGGAAGATGACTCGGTCCTCGACCAGCGACAGGCACTCGTCGATCGTCGTGCTCATGTGCGTCAGCTTCGTCTGCGGCTTCTTCGGGCGGGAGAAGTCGAGGAGGCCCCGGATGATGGTGGCGCAGCGGGTCGCCTCGTTCGCGATCTTCTCCACCGACGACCGCTGGGCGTCGTCTCGAGGCATCCGCTCGAGCATGAGGTGGGAATAGGTCACGATTCCCTGGAGCGGATTGTTCAGCTCGTGGGCAACGTCGGCGGCGAGCTGGCCGACCACGGCTAGGCGCTCAGACTCCATGACCTTCCTGCGGGCGAACTCCTTGAGCTGGTCGTCTCGCGCCTTTAGCGAGGCCGCCATCGTGTTGAACGAGCTGGCGAGCTGCCCGATCTCGTCGTTCGAGGTGACCGGCACCTTCGTCTCCAGATCGCCTGAGGCCACCCGCCGAGACGCCGCGACGAGAGCCGCCACCGGGGTGGACAGGCGGCGGGAGAGAATGTACGAGACGGCGACCGCTGCCAGCCCGGCGGTCAGCGTGATGCCCAGGAACAGGAGACTCGTCCGGACCCGGAGATCGTCGTAGGGCTGTTCAAGCGTGCCCACGTAGAGCATCCCCACCACGTGGCCGTCGGCGTCGCGGAGAGGATCGTAGGCGGCGATGTACCAGTCGTTCACGACATACGCGCGGCCGACCCAGCGCTCGCCGCCGACGACGACTTGGTTGTACACCGCCTCCGACACCCGCGTCCCGATGGCCCGCGTTCCGTCCTGGTTGAGGACGTTGGTGGCGATCCGCACGTCGTCGAGGAAAATGGTGGACGTGCCGATGTCCCTGCCTTCGTACTGGGACTCCCCAAAGACCGTGTCCCGTATGCTGTCCACGATGTCGAAGCGGCGGGTGAGCAGCCGCCCACCGTAGAGAGCGCCGATGACTTTGCCGGAGTCGTCGACCACCGGGGCCGCGGCCAGCAGCACCAGGCCGTCGGTCTCAACTGTGTCATTCGACGGTCGCGCCCCGCGGGTTGGCACCAGCTCGAGCTTCGCCGCTTGCGGCAGGCGGGGAGATTCCCGCCCAAGCATGTCCGGCGTGAACACGGCTGTGGCAACCCCCGGGGTCGCCTTGCCCAGCGCCGTCGCCACGACGCTCTGTCCGGCCTGAGAGTCGCCGGCGACACCGGGATTCCCGGCTCGCAATAGGACGACGCCCGCCGCGTCGGTCACGGTCAGGAAGTCGAGCTGCTCTGCGTTCATCGTCTGGGTCAACTCCGCGGCAGCCGCCGAGGCGTCGCCGGCGAGCAGGTCATCCTGGAGGTAGTTTCTACCGGCCTCGAGCCTGATCAGGTCGTAAAGGCGGTCCGAGTAGGCAAGGTACATCTCGTCGGCCGCGTTGAGACCGGAGGCCACCCGGTCCTGGGCCTCCTGCACGACTCGGTCACCGATAAAGACGACGGCTACGCCAGCAAGGGTCGCGCTGAGCAGGATGATGATGGCTAGGAAGGCCACCATCATCTTCACGAAACGACTGACCCCGGCACCGCGCGGTGCGAGTTGGACGACGTCCTCGACTGGCCGCTGCACCTCGCCCGTCACGAGCGGCTGCGACCGGACGGCAAGCCCATGGGCGCCCTCGGAAAAGGTCACGTCACGCGGCGACGCCAACGGGGGTGTGGCCCATGTCGGCAGCCAAAGGACACAAGCCACTGCACGTGCCGCACTGGAAGGACATCTCGAGCCGCGACACGGCGCCGAGGCGGTCGACCACCTCCTCAAGGAGGCAGCGGCCCGGATCCCGGACGGCGGGTGGCGCCAGCTGTACCTGGGTCACCGGCCACCTCCCGCATCACATCGAGCCCGCCGTCAGGCCGCGCGAGAAGGCGCCCGCAGCGACGGTGCCGTGCACCTTGCGTCCGCGGCCCCGTCGGCCTGGCCAGCCACTAGCCGTAATGCTTTGCCCGGGGCCGCCCTTCAGCAAGGGACGCACGCGACCTGCGGATAGGGCCGAATGACCACCCAGCGCGGGGAATATGACGCCGCTGGATGGGCCGTGCGGCAGACCCAGACGCCCTGTGAGGGGCGACCATGTCGGGCCCCGGTATCGGCCTGGCCTTCGGTCTGAGTCCGCCGGTCCGGGTAAGCCCGGCCGGGATCTGCCGATCACTGGGCAGTGCCGCGCCCGGCCCCAAGCGGCGACGGTTGCGGCCCAATTGGGAGCCTTGCGCGCGGAAATGGACGGTGCGGTGGTCTCTTCATGCGATTCTCGCCCAGCGGCGTGGCGCCCGCCGTGCCTGTGCATCCGTGCAAGCGACGATGCCGCGCGTGCGTTCCTCGTGCCCTCCCGTGAGCACGAGTCGTTCGCTCGAGCGCCGTTCGTTCAGGAAGAACCCTGATGACTGGGCTCGCCGCCCGTGCGGGGACCTGGGGCATCGTGATGGGCATCAGTCCACTGCTGCGGATCCGCCGCGTCATGGAGCGCGGCTCATCAGCTGACGTGTCCATCGGCTACCCGTCCGTCCTCATCGTAGCGTTCGCCTTCTGGGCAACCTACGCGGTTTCCCGATCGCGAACGCGGCGCTCGTGGCCTCCAACTGCGTCTCAGCGGTAGTCGGCCTGACGACGATCCTTGTCGCGCTCAGGTATCGGCGCACTGCTGACTGATCCTGTGGGGTCCAAGCCGGGCCGGGCCCCCCGGCTATACCGTCAGAGCGCGGGTTCTTGGTCGTCGGGCCAGTCGAACTCTCTTCCCTCGTCCATGGAGTCGGACGCATGCGGTCGCGCGTTCTCGCGCGACGGTGCGGTGGCCGGCGGGCCACCCGCCGGCAGGGCCGCGGGCGGTGGCGGAGCCATCATCTCGACCGCGAGCAGGGCCAGCGCGGATGGAAGCATCACGGTCGCCAGCGCGCCGGGAAGGAAGAAGACCAGCGCGAGCGCCAGCAGCGCGATCACGATCCGGACGAGCCGGCGGTACGCCATTCGCCGGACAAGTGACCGCCCGCCGGCGGTCACGACCAGCGCCAGCCCGACCACGAGCACGAACACGGGCATGAGGGAATGATCGGCGAGCGACTGAGCGGCGCCTGTGACTGTCAGGAGGGCCAGTCCGGTCGCCGCCAGCCAGAGCGGGATGTCCCGCACGGTGAGATAGGGTCGGAGACGATGCATCTGGAGGGATCGTAGCCCGGCGCGCAGACGTTCGGTGACATGATCGGACGTGCGCCAGCCGCAACGTCTGGTGCGTAGCCACAACTTGCGCGGGCGCTCAGTCCCGCGCGATCTCCCGCGCCGGTGGGCGGCCTAGCCAGCCGCCCGGCGAGTCAGGCCTTGGGCTTCTTCGGCTGCTTCGGTTTCGGTGGGCGCTTGGGTGTCTTGTCCGCCATCTGGCACCTCCGGCAAGACTGTACGACACGAACGGGCCACAGCGCTCGTCTGATCTCGCAGTCCGTCCGTGAGCACCGCAGGGCGCCGACCGCGGGGCTCACGAGCCGAGCGGGCTGCGCGCTAGATTCACGAGCAGCAGTGCGCCGACATGGCTCGGCGCGCGTGGCCACCCGCTCCAGGTGCCTGGATGTCGCAGTCACCCGCCACTTGCCCTGATGCCAGCGTCCGGGTTGGCATCTGCCTGCCGACGCTCGAGATGGTGGGGACCTTGCCAGCATCCGAGACGCCGCCCGCGACATCGGACACGTGAACGGCAGTGCACTGATCGTCGTCGCGCTCGCCGTGCTGCTGGTCGGTGGCTACGCAGTGGGCGGCGTGCTCAACGCTCGGCGTCTGCGCGCATTGGTGACCGCGCTGCGCGAGGCCCTCGCGGGCCCGGCCGGGCCGCCCACGGTGCAGCGGCTCGGACGCAGCATTGTGCGCCTGACGGCGGAACGCCCGGTCCGCGGCACCGGCTCGACCGTGGCGACCGTGCGGATGGCACCGCGCGAGGCGGTGCTCTTGTGGGTGTTGTCGACATTGCGGGGCAGGGGCGACCTGCTCGACATGAAGGCAGACCTCGACCGCGTGCCGGCGGGCGCGGGGCTTGTGGCCAACCCGCGGCACCGGACCGGGCGGGCGGCGTTGCAGGCTGCGGTCATGGCAGGTGGCAGTCGGCGAGACTTGCCGGGCCGTGACTTGGCCATGGTGACGTACGATGCGGCCGGCGCGGCGGCGATGGAGCGGGTCGCGGCGATCGCAGGCGACGCTGGTGACGTGGTGGTAATTGAGCTCCGCGGCGCGCAGCCGCGCCTCACGCTGCTGATCTCGCTCCGCCGGGCGCCGCGGTCGTTCGTGGCGCTGCGCACGGCCTTACAGGGGATCGTGGACGCCGCCCTCACGCAGCCGGCGTAGGGTCACAGACTCGCAGACAATACGGGCGTCGGCTGGGCAGGCGGGGCGCCATTCCGTGGTCGGCGTGCGACGGGCAGCTCACGGGGCCTCCGCCCGGACCGGTGCCGCAAGGCTGAAACAGAATGCATCCGACCCCATACGGACCACGCGCGTGCGTGCGTGGTACGGTCGCCTGAGGCGAAACCACAGGAGGTCGGAATGGCGGAAAAGCCGGTGACGGCAGCGTACTTCTATCGGGTGCAGTGGGGACACCACGACGAATGGATCGAGCTGTTCCTGCGCAACCACTGGCCGATCCTGCGCGAGCAGGTGAAGAGCGGGCGCATGCTCGACGTGCGGATGTATCAGCCGCGCTTTCACGGCGACGGACGCGCTGATTGGGACCTGATGGTGACGATCACGTACCGCGACTGGGCCGCGATGGAGCAGCACTCCGAGGGCGAGATCGCACGGCGTCTGTACCCGGACCAGGCCGCGTTCCGCGCGGAAGAGCGGCACCGTTTCGAGCTGCTCGACGCGCACTGGGACGTACCGCTCGAGGACCGTCAACTACCAGGGGAGTAGCCATGCACGTCACGATCGTCCACGTCCACGTGCTCCCCGAGCACGTGGACTCCTTCATCTCCGTGACCCGGGCGAACCACGAGGGATCTGTGCGCGAGCCCGGGAACCTGAGGTTCGACATCCTCCAGTCTGCGGACGATCCCACGCGCTTTGTGTTCTACGAGGCCTACGTGGACGCCGACGCGGCACGTGCCCACCGCGAGACGGCCCACTACCTGGCATGGCGGGATGCCGTCGCGTCCTGGATGGCCGAGCCGCGGGAGGGGATCCGCTACATCGGGCTCCTGCCGGAACCCCCGCAATAGCCGGCAGTCACGACAGGCGCCCGGCGCCAGGTCAAGCGGGGCGCGGCACCCCCGCAGGGTCAGCTCCCGAATCCAGGTTCCGCCGCGCGCGCCGCGCAGAAGCCGAAGAGCCGGGTGCCGGCTTTCCGCCACGCGTCCACCGCCAGCCCTGCTTTGCGGCAGACAGCGTCGAGCGTGGTGGGCGCGTCCCATCCGAGTTCCTCGGCGACTTGGGGCAGCAGGAGCGCACGGCGCCCGGAGCGCTCCACGATGATCCCCTGCGTCTGCACGTCGAAAGCTGACGCGTCCGGCAGCTCTACCGGAGGGGCAAGCACCGAGACCTCGATGCGAATGACCGGCAGCTCCGCCGCGGATACGGGCATGAACCGGGGATCCTCTCGCGGGACGATCGTGCCGGCCGCCAACACGTTCTGCCACATCGGTCGCCCCCAGTCCAGCTGGCCCATGCAGCCGCGCAGTTCGCCGCGCTCGTGGAGCGTCACGAACGCCGCCGCGGGCGCGAGAAGCGCGTCCGACAGGAGCGCGACGTCAGGCCGTGGGCAAGGTTGGCCGGCCACGGCAGCCACCACCGCCTGACGCGCCAGCTGCAGCAGCACAGACCAGTCGTCCGCGTGCAGCACCGGCGCGGCGGGGCCGTGCACGATCTGCGAGGGCACGGTGGGCCTCCCTGCGACGTCTGTCGTCCATTGACGCGCAGGGTGGGTGAACCGCTCGTCCGCCCCGCACACTCGAGGATATGCTCGCCTGCGGCCCGCTCCATCTCCAGATCCGGCCAGCCCGTCCCGGGCGGCCGTTCGTCAGGTTGCCCTGGTGGGCTCGGCCACCGCGTCACCGTCCGCCGGCCCCGGCGGCGGCTCGACCAGCGAACGGAGGTCGGCGAGCGCGACCACGAGCGCCCGCTGACGCTCGTGGTCGAGCCCAGAGACACGCCCACGAAGCCATCCCACGGCCCCCCGACGTGCATCCTCCAGCTGCCCCGCTCCTCCGGGACTCAGCGTCAGCCGGATTCGCCGGCGCTCGGCGGGGTTCGTCTCGCGAACCAGCAGATCCTGCCGCACGAGCCTGCTGACAAGCTCGGAAGCGGCCGGCACAGACGTACTGAGGTGCTCGGCAAGATCGGAGAGCCCGGACCCCGGGTTCCTCCGGACGTACAGCAGTGCGCGAAACTGGGCAACAGAGATCCCCGGAGGGCGGCCTGCGCGCATGCGCGCGCGGATCGCCCGCATGGCGGCCGGCACGTTCTCGAGGATGGCCGCGGCGGCGGCGTCAGCGGAGGTGCCCTCGGCGATAGCATCCGGCACCGCAGCGTTCCACGCCGACCCTAAGGGGATTGCACTCCCGGGGGCGGCGAGGCTCAGCACCGCTGCGTCTGTGGCGCGGATCCTCTCGGCCGTCTCGGGTTCGGCGGCTTTCGACGAGATCATATGTGGATGATAGACTATTAGGCACCCTAACTGTTGACGCTGTCGCGAGGCACTGGTGCGAGCAATCATCGAAACGAAGGAGCTGCGTCGCGAGTTCGGTCCGGTGACGGCCGTCGACGCCCTCTCCCTGGCCGTGATGCCAGGAGAGGTATTCGGCCTGCTGGGGCCGAACGGGGCCGGCAAGACCACGACCATCAAGATGCTCATCACGCTGCTGCCGCCCACCTCGGGCTCTGCCACGGTGGCCGGGCATGACGTGGTCCATCAGCAACGGCTCGTCCGCCGCTCGATCGGGTACGTCTCCCAGCTCCTCTCGTCAGACGGTGCTCTCAGCGCAAGGGAGAACTTAGACATCTCGGGCCGCCTCTACCACATCCCGACCCCCGAGCGGAGCGAGCGCATGGATACAGCGCTCGCGTTCATGGGGTTGGCCGACGTCGGCGACAACCTGGTGCGGACGTACTCGGGCGGCATGGTCCGCCGGCTCGAGATCGCCCAGGCAATGCTGCATCAGCCCCAGGTCCTGTTCCTCGACGAACCGACCGTGGGGCTCGACCCGACCGCCCGTCGCGCCGTCTGGGAGCACATCCGACGGTTGCGGGACCGGGACGGCACCACCATCCTGCTCACCACGCACTACATGGATGAGGCGGCCGAGCTCTGCGAGCGAGTCGGGATCATGCATCTCGGCAAACTCGTCGCCCTCGGCACCCCAGAGTCCCTTGCGGCCGAGATTGGCCCCGGTGCCACGCTCGACGATGTCTTCACAATCTACACGGGCGGTGACTTAGACGAAGGAGGAACCTATCGTGACGTCGCTCGAACGCGCCGCACGGCCCGTCGCCTCGGCTGAACCACCGGCCGCAGTCCGCTTCTTTGAGGATGCCTGGACGGTCGCGCAGGGCGAGCTGCGCAAGCTGGTGCACGACCCCACCGAGCTGCTCACCCGGGCGGTCCAGCCCATCCTATGGCTGCTCGTCTTCGGCCAAGTGCTCGCGCAGGCCAGGGCGATTCCGACGGGCAAGCTGGGCTACATGGACTTCCTGGCACCAGGGGTGCTGGCGCAGAGCGCCCTCTTCTCCGCCATCTTTTTCGGGATCGCCGTGATCTGGGAGCGCGACCTAGGGGTACTACACAAGTACCTAGTGAGTCCGGCCTCGCGCATTGCGCTCGTCTCGGGCAAGGCGCTCGCCGGAGGGCTCCGCGCGCTTGTGCAGGCCGTCGTCGTGTATCTCGTCGCCGCGCTCATCGGCGTCCATCTCCAGATCGGGGTCCTGCCGATCGTGGC
Organism: Candidatus Limnocylindrales bacterium; assembly: GCA_052144055.1. Classification (GTDB taxonomy): domain Bacteria; phylum Chloroflexota; class Limnocylindria; order Limnocylindrales; family CSP1-4; genus JAJYNJ01. The sequence continues at coordinate 9,405 of JBKQRF010000049.1, read as the reverse complement.
AGCGGCCGTGGTAGTCGTCCTGGGTGCCGCCGGCTTCGCCACGTTCTCGCTCATCATTGCCTGCCTCGTTCGGACCCGCGAGCGGTTCATGGGGATCGGACAGGTCTTGACCATGCCGCTCTTCTTCGCCAGCAGCGCGATCTACCCGATCGCGCTCATGCCCAGCTGGCTGAAGGTGGTGGCCCACATCAACCCGCTCACATACCAGGTCGATGCACTGCGGAGCCTGATGGTCTCGGGTGGCACCGCCACCTTCCCGATCGCCCTGGACTTCGGCGTGCTGGCGTTTGCGCTGGTCGTGCTCCTCGTCATCGCGGCGCGCCTCTACCCGCGCCTGGCAATGTAAGGAGGGCGCACATGGCATCGGGCGTAGCTGCGAATGTGCCGATGACGCGCGGCCGCGGACGTGGGCCGTCGCGACGGCACGACCCCCACTACAAGTGGGTCGCCCTGTCGAACACGACTCTCGGCGTACTGATGTCGGCGATCGACGGGTCGATCGTCATCATTTCCCTGCCCGCGATTTTCCGAGGCATCCAGCTCAACCCGCTCGACCCGGGCAGCACGAGCTACCTGCTCTGGATCATGATGGGCTACCTGCTCGTGACGGCCGTGCTGGTGGTGGCGTTCGGACGCCTCGGCGACATGTTCGGCCGGGTCCGCATGTACAACGCAGGCTTCGTCATCTTCACCGTCGGATCGCTGCTGCTCGCGGCCACGCCCTTCACCGGCCCGGCCGGGGCGATCTGGATCATCGGCATGCGCTTCGTGCAGGCCATCGGCGGGGCCTTCCTCTTCGCCAACGCGCAGGCCATCCTGACCGACGCCTTTCCGCCCGAGCAGCGGGGTCTCGCCTTCGGCGTCAACGGCATCTCGTTCCTGGCCGGCCAGTTCATCGGGCTCGTAGTGGGCGGGATCCTGGCCGCCATCAACTGGCGGCTCGTCTTCTTCGTCAGCGTGCCCGTGGGCCTAGCCGGCACGATCTGGGCATACCTGCGCCTCGAGGAGCTGGGCACGGTCACCCGCGCCAAGATCGACTGGCCCGGCAACCTGTCCTTCGCGGTGGGCTTGACAGCCTTGCTGATTGGCATCACCTACGGCATCCAGCCCTACGGCGGCCAGACCATGGGCTGGACTAACCCCTTCGTCATCGGGATGATTCTTGGCGGCCTCGCGCTGTTGGTCCTGTTCCTGTGGATCGAACGGCGGGTCGCGCAGCCGCTCTTCGATCTCGACCTCTTCGGCATCCGCGCCTTCAGTGCGGGCAACCTCGCCGGGTTCCTCTCCTCTCTCGGACGCGGCGGGCTGTCCTTCATGCTGGTGATCTGGCTGCAAGGGATCTGGCTGCCGCTGCACGGCTACGCGTTCGCTGACACGCCTCTGTGGGCCGGCATCTACATGCTGCCGCTGACCCTAGGCTCGCTCGTCTTCGGGCCGCTCTCGGGCTATCTCACGGACCGGTTCGGCGCCCGTCCGTTCGCCACCGGAGGAATGCTCGTCGCCGCCGCATCGTTCCTCGGCCTGGTGCTGCTGCCGGTGAATTTCCCGTACTGGGCCTTCGGGGGCCTGCTGCTGGTGAGCGGCATCGGAGGCGGCCTGTTCTTTTCGCCCAACATGGCCGGGATCATGAGCAGCGTTCCAGCTCGCCAGCGGGGCGCAGCGGCTGGCATGCGGACAACTTTCCAGAACACCGGCACGGTGGTTTCGATCGGCGTCTTCTTCTCTCTGATGATCGCGGGCCTGGCGGCTTCGCTGCCCACCACTCTCGACCGGGGCTTGCTGACGCACGACGTCCCGGCCGCGGTCGCGGCGCAGATCTCGCACCTGCCACCAGTGGCGAGCCTGTTCGCCGCCCTGCTCGGCTACAACCCTATGGCCACACTGCTCCCCGCAGCGGTCCTGCGCGCCCTGCCGGCCACACAGGCCCAGGTCCTCACCGGCAAGGAGTTCTTCCCGCAGTTGATCTCGGCTCCCTTCGGGCAGGGCCTCGCGGTGGTGTTCATCGCCGCCGCGGTCATGTCACTGGTCGCGGCGTGGGCATCCTGGCTCCGAGGTGGGCGTTACGTTCATGAGGAGGCGGCGCGCAGCGTCGGGAGCGTTCAGCCTTCCGACACGGTCGTGGCAACGGCCGAGGCGCGGCCGGCTCTCGACACGGTCGGGTCGATCAGCCAAGGCGGCGGGCTCGACGCGTGAGCATGCGGCGGGGCATGGGCGGCGGCAGCGGGGGCTGGGGGCTCATGCGCTCCTTTCGCCGCGACGAGTCCGTGACCTCACAGCAGCTGTCCGCGGGCATCTTCCGGCGCATTGCACGATTCGCGAGACCCTACCGGCGGATGCTGGCCGTGTTCCTGGGGCTGATCGTGTTGGACGCGCTGATGAGCGCGGCAAACCCGCTCATCTACCGGGCCATCATCGACAACGGCATCCTGCAGCACCGCGCGGGACTGGTCGTCGACCTCGCGCTCGTGCTCGCCGGCCTCGCGCTGGCCGACGCAGTTCTTTCCCTGTGGCAACGGTGGATCTCCGCGCGCGTCGGCGAGGGCCTCATCTTCGACATGCGCACGCAGGTCTTCGCGCACTTCCAGCGCATGCCCATCGCGTTCTTCTCGAGGACCCAGACCGGGGCCTTGGTCAGCCGGCTCAACAACGACGTGCTGGATGCGCAGCAGGCGTTCACAGACACGTTCTCGTCGGTGATCGGCAACGCGATTAGCGTGGTGATTACGCTGGCGGCGATGCTGCTGCTCTCCTGGCAGATCACCCTCGTGGCCTTGCTGCTCCTGCCGGTGATCCTGCTGCCGGCGCGCTGGGTGGGCCACCGGCTGCAGGCGATCACGCGCGAGAGCTACAACCTCAACGCCAAGATGATCTCGATGATGACCGAGCGCTTCAACGTCGCGGGAGCGCTCCTCGTCAAGCTCTTCGGGGAACCGATCCGCGAGATTCGGAGCTTCGAGGAGAAGGCGGGCCGGGTTCGGGACATCGGGGTCACCCAAGCTATGTACACGCGGGTGTTCATGGTGGCCATCCTGTTCACCGCCGCGCTGGCCACCGCGCTGGTGTACGGCTGGGGCGGGGTGCTCGCTGCCGGCGGTGCCCTGCAGGTCGGCACCGTGGTTGCCCTCACTGCGTACCTGAACCGCCTGTACGCTCCGCTGACCGCCCTCTCAAACGTTCAGGTCGACATCATGACGGCGCTCGTCAGCTTTGATCGCGTCTTCGAGGTACTCGACCTGAAGCCGATGATCGCCGAGCGGCCCAACGCGGTGGCAGTTCCCCGGGGACCGGCGACCATCGAGTTCGAGCACGTCGACTTCAGTTTCCCGCGCGCCGAGGAAGTCTCGCTGGCCTCGCTCGAGTCGGTCGCGGTGCTCGACCAGGCGCCATCCCAGCAGGTGCTCTTCGACGTGTCGTTCACCGTCCGACCGGGTCAGCTAGTAGCGCTAGTAGGCCCTACCGGTGCCGGCAAGACGACCATCAGCCACTTGATCCCGCGTCTCTACGACGTACGGTCAGGGATCGTCCGCATCGACGGGATCGACGTACGGGACGCGACCCTCGACTCGATCCACCAGGTGGTCGGAGTGGTCACCCAGGACGCGCACCTCTTCCACGACACGATCCGCGCAAACCTGCTGTACGCGAAGCCGGACGCCTCCGAGGAAGACATGGTCGAAGCGCTCCGCGCGGCGCAAATCCTGCCCCTTGTGGAGTCGCTCCCGGCCGGTCTGAACACTATGGTGGGCGACCGAGGCTACCGCCTGTCGGGAGGCGAGAAGCAGCGCATCGCAATTGCGCGGCTGCTGCTTAAGGCCCCCGACGTTGTGGTGCTGGACGAGGCCACAGCGCATCTCGACTCGGAGTCCGAGGTGGCCGTGCAGTTCGCGCTCGGGATGGCGCTGGCCGGCCGCACCTCGGTGGTGATCGCGCACCGGCTGTCCACGGTGCAGAATGCCGATCTGATCCTGACGGTCGACGAAGGCCGGATCGTCGAACGGGGCACGCATGCGGAGCTGCTCGCGGCCGGTGGTCTGTACGCCGAGCTGTACCGCACCCAGTTCGAGCGGCAGGCGGTCCCGGACGTGCTGGGCAACCTCGAGCCGATCGCCGCGGCAGGCTGAACCGGCCACCGGGGCAGCCGGCGCGCAGGGCACCGCCCGATCGCCTAGAGTCGGCCCGCATGTCGAGCCAGGGTCCCCCATCGCCGGCGAGCGTGCGGCTCCAAGCGACCGGCCCGTGCCGTCAGCGGCACTGCTCTCCGAGTCGCGCAGGCAGCTGCTGCTCGAGTCGGCAGGTATCGCGATGTCGTCTGGCGGGTTCGGACTGGTCTACGGGCTCGCTGCCCGGAATGCCGGGCTCAGCCCCGTCGAGGCGATCGCGATGAGCGTGCTGGTCTTCGCCGGTGCGTCGCAGTTCGCCGCCGTTGGCCTAATTACGGGCGGGCTGGCATGGCCGGCGATCATGCTGGTCACGGCGCTCCTCAACGCCCGCCACCTCCTCTATTCTGCGGCGCTGGCGCCGTGGCTCCGGCATCTCCCGCGACGGCACCGGGCCACGATGGCGTACGTTCTCACGGACGAGTCGTTCGCGCTCTCCATCGCGCACTTCCAACGGCTCGGCTGCGCGGACGAGCGCGGGCATTGGATCGGCGCCATCGCCTCGACGTACGTGCCGTGGAACGTGATGACCGTCGTGGGGGCCGTTCTAGGGGGACAGATCGTCGACCCCAGCCGGTTCGGGCTCGACGTCGTGTACCCCGCCGCCATGGCCGGGCTCGCCGCGGGGCTGATCTCCGGGCGCCGCGAGCTCGTCGCGGCCATCGCCGGCGCCTGCCTTGCCGTGCTGCTCGGGCTGGCGACAGCGACTGCGGTTGGCGTGGTTGCCGGCGGCCTGCTCGGGCCGCTCGCGGGACTCGCGCTTGTACAGAGCCGGCCAGAGGACATGGCACCGGGGCTGGACACGGCCCAGCAACTTCTGGCGGACGCCGAGGCGGCAGTGGACCCACCAAACGAGACCGGCCTGCCGTGAGTGTCGTGCTCGTTGCGCTGGCGGCCCTCATAGGCGCCGTGACGTACCCATCGCTCGCGGTGCCCCTGCTCGCGCCGGGTGTCGAGCGGCTGCCCGCCGGGATCAGGCTCTACCTGCGGCTAATGGGTCCGGCCGTGCTCGCAGCTCTCGCCACCTCAAGCGTCATGGTCGGGTCTCAGGCGGGGCACCCGGTTTTCCACGTCGGGGTCGAATGGTTCGCTGTCGTCGCGTCGGTGGTTCTGGTCGCCTGGCGCCGCAACCTCTTCGCAGGGCTGCTGGTCGGGGTCGTGCTGGTCGCGCTCGCGAGGGCGACGGGCGTCGCTTGAGTCACGCCCAGCTTCACGCGGAGGCTGCGTTAGGGTGGGAGCGGCGCTCGCGGGCGCGCTGTAGCGGGCTGCGCGATCGACCTCTTGAAAGAGCTGGGCCAGAAGGGTGGGGCGGGTCATGAGGTGGGTCAAGCGATCCGTCGTTGCGTCCTGCTGGGCGGCTCTCAGCGCGTCGGAGACGTTGATGAGGCCGCGCGCGATCGGCCCCGGAGGCCCGAACCTCCCAGGAGCCGGCCGCGGCTGGAGGGTCCCATCGGCGAGCCGGATCAGCTCGTCCTGAAGCGCGCTGGCAGTCGAACGGAAGAAGACGGCCGCAGCCGCGACGCCGACCAGTGCTCCCACGGCCGCGAACCCCAGGGCCACGGATGCGACCGGGCCGACTCCTGTGGCTGCGAGTGCAACGGCGATGGCCCCAAGCACGGCGGCAGGCAGAGGCGGTGCGCCCGCGAGCAATCGCGACATGCCGCCACCGAAACGTCCGTCGCGATATCCGTGGCCCCTCCCGAAAGCACGCCCCGCTCCCCCATCGGGGTCAGCGAAACCCGGGACGAGGCCAGCGCAGCGCTCGGCGTGCTGTCACCCGTCCAGCGCTCGGCTCCCCTGCAGTACGGCAATATCGGTTTCTTCACCCGCCGCGTGCCATGCCTGAACACTGGTGCCCCACGATGGAGCGTGCCGGAACCACCGCGATCGGCCCGGTCACGAAGGAGCGATAGAATGCCGGACCTTGAGCAGGCATTCGGAGACTTGAAGCAGACCAGCCGCGCCGCCATGCTCCGGCGCCGGCTCGCGATTCCCGGAAGCGAGGCGTGGCGCCAAGCGGACGAGCTGGTGCACGAACTTGCAGCCGTGATGGGCGATGTCGCCGCCCTAATGGAACGCCGGCACGGCCGCCGCCCCCAGCCCGAACGGATCTGAACGCGCTGACGGGGTCCGCCCCGGACCGGGGCACGGCTCGCGGGCCGAGGGCGCGACCGGCGCGAACGAACGCCGCACTGATAGCCGGCGACCCCGCACGAAGATCGGATAGAGTCTGGGGACGCCGGCCAGCCGGTCACTTCGGAGGACCTCATGCCGCTGCCAGCACGCGCGCTCATACCGGCCCCGCCGGACCCCATCCTCGGACTCGGTGAGGCCTTCCGCGCCGATCCGCGACCGGCCAAGGCCAACCTTGCGGTGGGCGTCTACGTGGACGATTCCGGTGGTACGCCGGTCCTGCCGTCCGTGGTCGAGGCCGAGCGCAGGATGCTCGATCGTCCGGGCTCGCGAAGCTACCTCCCTATCGACGGGCGCCCAGGCTACCGCGCGGCCGTGCGCGACCTCGTGTTCGGCGCCGGCCACGAGGTCGTCACGAGCGGGCGAGCGGTGACCGCGCAAACGCCCGGCGGCACGGGAGCCCTGCGTGTCGCCGCCGACTTCCTCGTGCAGGCGGGCGCCACCCGGACCGCATGGCTCAGCGACCCGACGTGGCCGAACCACCCAATGCTCTTCTCGCTCGCCGGAATGGGCGTGCGAACGTACCCGTATCTCGACGGAACCGGACGGCGGCTTGACCCGGCGGGGCTGCTCCATGCACTCGCGGACGCGGCACCCGGCGATGTGGTCGTACTGCACGGCTCATGCCACAACCCTACGGGCGTCGACCCGGACCAGGAGACGTGGCGGGCCATCGGCGATCTCGCGCTCGAGCGCGGCCTCGTGCCGGTCGTCGACTTCGCGTACCAGGGGTTCGGGCACGGCCTGCGCGAGGACGCCGACTGGATCGCGGGCCTCGCGCGCCCCGGCCTCGAGTTCCTGGTCTGTTCGAGCTACTCGAAGAACTTTGCGCTCTACAGCGAGCGCGTTGGGGCGCTGACCGTGGTCGCGGCTGATGCCGGGCGCGCGGCGTCGGCGCTCACACACGTCAAGGTCGCAATCCGGGCGAATTACTCCAGCCCGCCAGCGCACGGGGCGGAAGTCGTCGAGATCATCCTCGGCGACCCCGACCTGCGCGCGCAGTGGGAAACGGAGCTAGCGGGGATGCGCCGACGGATACGCGACAATCGCTCCGCGCTCGTCGATGCGCTGTCGGCCGCCGGACTACCCGGCGACTGGCAGCCGCTGCGCGCCCAGCGGGGCATGTTTGCGCTGCTCGGCCTGACTGCGGCGCAGGTTGAGCGGATGCGCGACGAGTTCGCCGTCTACCTCGTGGGCGCCGGCCGCATCAACGTGGCCGGGCTGACGCCAACCAACCTTCCGCTCGTCGTGGCGGCCCTGCAGGCCGTCCTCGCCCGCTGAGCTGTAGCTGCGTCGCCCCTCCCGTGCGCCTCCCCAAGTGACGTCTGCTGCCCCTCATCCAGACGGCGTCTCTGCCTTCGCTGTCTCAGGAACATCTACCTAGGCAACGGTTCGGCGAGGCCGGGAAGCCCGAGCACCACGAGGTCGCGCCGCAGGGCATTGGCGCCGACGAACCGAATTGCGGCGGCGAAACCGAGGTCCGCGGCCACCGCCACGTTCGGGCTCGAGTCGTCGACGTATGCGATCGATGAGGGATCAAGCGCATGCCGCTCAAGGAGCACGCGGAACATCGACGGATCGGGCTTGGTCGTGCCCACCTCCCCGGAGATCACGACGTCGCGAAACCACGAGAGGAAAGGGTAGCGGGCACGGGTGATGGGGAACTTCGCTGCGGACCAGTTGCTGAGCGCGTACAGCGGAACCCCAGCGGAGAACAGCTGCCCGAGGATCTCCACGCTGCCTGCCACTGCGCCTGCCAGCATCTCCTCCCAACGCTCGTCGAACGCGACAATCAACTCCCGCGCCTCCGGGTGCCGACCGACCAGCTCGGCCACGCCCTCCGCCCACGGACGGCCCGCGTCCTGCTGCGCGTTCCATTCCGGCGTGCATACCTCGCGGAGGAACGCCTCCATCGCCTCGTCATCGCCCTTGAACAGCCGCCGGTACAGGTATCTCGGGTTCCAGTCGATCAGGACGCCGCCAAGGTCGAACACGATCGAGTCCACCTTCGGTCGCGACGAGATCGTCATCGGCCGCCGTCCACATGCAAGCGCGACCGGGTCGTCACCGGCGATCCTCAGCCGGCACCCGCGGGGCCGACGATCCCTGATCGACGGCCGCTCGGTCGGGGGCTGCAGTCGCAACGAGCGTATCGAACAGGTGCTCAAGCGTCGCCCCAGGGTCATCGGTGATCCCGGTGTGGACCTCCGAGCGCTGCACGATCGTGCTGCTGGGCGAGGCGAGCCAGTGGAAGCGCTCAGGTTTCGCCAGGCGGGCGATAGGTCCTGCCGACCGGTCCCCCGCGGCGACGCGGGCGATCGCGTCGAGCTGCTGATGGACTGCCACGGGGTCGCAGTCGGGTGCGAGTGCCGCGAGGCGGCCCGCATCCAGGTGCACGCGCGCGCCCAGGAACCGGAGCGGGCGCGACCACAGAAGGATCCCCGCGTTGATGCACTCGCCCCGCTCGACTCGTGGGACGACCCGCAGGATGACGTACGCGAACGGGCTACGCGGCGAGGCGGGCATGCGCGGCCTCCTCGACGAAGCGCCGCGGCTCACCCAGCCGTCGCCACAGGTAGTCCACGTAGGCCCGCCGATGCGCCCCCGGGTCCGGCAGCCCAGGCTCCGAAGCGAGCCATTCGTCGGGCACCACGGCCGCGATCGATTCGAGCAGCTCGCGAGTCAGCCGGGGCGCGAGACGCGCGTTGGCGCGGTGGATCGACGAGGCGCTCGGAAGCAGGACATGGTCACGGCTCTGTGGGAACGGGCGTGCCGCATGGGCGAGCGGATCGCGCCACGTATGGTGGATGTACAGGGCGGACCCGTGGTCGATGAGCCAGAGCCGATGATGCCAAACAAGGAGGTTCGTGTTCCGTGCGGTGCGGTCCACGTTGGTCACCAGCGCATCGAACCAGACCACATCGGCGGCTGAGGGCCTGTGGCCGAATGCCCTGGAGGGTTTGCTAGGCGTTTGACGCCTCCTCGGAGCCGTGGAGCAGTAGGAAACGCCAGGACCCGTCGCGCCGAACGAGCGTGCCGGTCAGGCAGTAGGGGA
>JBKQRF010000048.1:0-4363 GCA_052144055.1 Candidatus Limnocylindrales bacterium | reverse complement strand
AGGCGATCGCGAAGCTCATGGCGGCCATCGTGGCGGCACGCGATGCCAGCTTTGATGGCACAAACCTCACGATCTGAACGGGATCTTTCGGCTACAGGCCCTAAGTGAGTGAGGGCTTCGGACAGGGCGACCAGAGCCGATGGTGGTGACCGCCGGCCGTTCCAGGCCAGATGACGCACAATCAGAGGGACATGCTGCCGGAGACCGAGCTGCTCGTGGCGCGCCCGCCCATTGATCGACCCTGCGGGTCCGATCGCGGGGACTGGGGAGGACTCTGTCCGCTCTGCGGCCAGCGCTTGCCTCCTCGTCCCGACCCGCTGCGCTCGTGGCACGCCGCGCGCGCTACCGATCAGGTCCGCTCCGAGCAGGCCCGCGCCTCTTCGCACCAAGGGTCAATGCGACACTGGCATCTCTGAGCCCGCGGCACGTCCCCTCGCCCCCACCGTTCACACTGCGTTGCGGTGTAGCCCGTCGCCCGCCGAGGAGATCAGCCGGCCGCAGCCAGGCGCGGGCCGATGCGCCGCGCCACCACCCGGACGTTCATCCGCGAAGGCTCGGACCTACTCCACTCGCCCCGACCAGAGCCCCTACCGGTGGCTGTGGTCGGTCAGTGTCAGCGAGCAGCGTACCCTCCCTGCGGGGAGGTTCGCCTTCTGTCGGGCGCGCACCACCGCTTCGCGACCGCGGACTCCCACGTCGCCGCCGCGCTTGGCGTGACGCGTGCGAGTCAGCCGAGAGGTACCTGCGGCGAGGACCGATCGCCTGCGTCCGGCCCCGAGGGTGTCTGACTTGGCGCCTCAAGCTCCGCCTTCTGCGGCGCCAGCTCGAACGCCGACTCGAGCGTGGTGCGGAGCGTGGCGAGCCGTCCGTCCAGGGTCGCGCGGCGTGTGCGGATGCGTTCCACCAGGCGCGCCTGCCGCGCCTCCTTGCGTTCGGTGCTGCGGATGCGTCGCTCCAGACGCTTGACGCGGCGCGCGACCTTCGCCTGGCGCCCGGGCGGCGGGGCCTTCTTGGCAGACATGCCGCTCCACTCCTCACCGAGGGCGTATGCTTGCGCGCCCTCATCCCGATGCACGCTGACGGCAGGTCTTGCCGGTCATTGCGCCATTCTACGAGGCCTCAGGATCCGGCGCCGCGGGCCGTCCACGGGTTGGCGCGGCCAATCTCCCGGATTCGCTGCGCCTTGTGGATGCTCCATGCTCCCGGACGCGACCTTCTCACTGCGTGGGCCTGCCGGTCGCGTACCGTGCGCGCGTCTCGTCATCCGGTGGGTAGAGGCCTGGCAGCTCCCTCCCAGCGTCCACCTCACGCATAACCCAAGCCTCGAACCGCTCCTGTTCCAGCCCGAGCGCCGCCACCTCCTCCGCCATCGCCGCCGGGACGACCACGGCGCCGTCGTCGTCGACCACCAGCAAGTCGTCCGGAAGCACAGCGACACCTCCACAGGCGATCGGCTCTTGCCACCCCACGAAGGTCAGCCCGGCAACCGATGGTGGGGCGGCTGCGCCTGCACAGCACACCGGCAGGCCTGTCGCAAGCACGCCGCTCACGTCGCGAAGGACTCCATCGGTGACGAGCGCGGCGACGCCGCGCCGAACCATCCTGGCACAGAGGATGTTGCCGAAGATCCCGGCGTCGCGGATCCCCGCCGCGTCGACGACCGCGATGCACCCCGCCGGCAGGGCCTCCACGGCGATCCGCGTCGACCTCGGCGACGACCACGACTCAGGCCTCGCCGGGTCCTCCCGGGCTGGGATGAAGCGCAGCGTGAACGCCGGCCCGACGATCCGGCCGGCTCCCGAGGGCAGGGGGCGGGAGCCCCGGATCCACGTGTTCCGAAGGCCGTGCCGTAGCAGGATTGTGGTGATCGTGGCCGTCGACACACCGGTCACGGTGGCGATCGTCTCCGCGTCATACCCCATGCGGAGCCTCCTCGTCGTCGTTCGCGCACTGCCCGGCGATCCCTCTGGCGCCGGAGCCTCGTCGGCGTGCAGCGTACGGGTCCCGCCGTCCGGCGTCTCTCCGCGCCGGATCCGGCGCGCGCGTCAATCCCGGCCCGGGCACAGGGCGGCGTAGACGGGAGTTTCGGCAGGGTCGCAAGGCGTCGCACTGTCCGTTGACGGTGCCGTCGTTCGTAGGGACGCTTGGTATGCGGCCGTGCGCCGCCACGTGCGAGGACCTTCAATGCGACTGCGTTCGTTGTACCGGACCCTGCGCCGGACTCACCCCGCCCTGGTGCTGGCAACTCTCGACACTATCGGGCTCATCGTCGCCTCATATCTGTCCATCGTCGAACTGGGCAATGGCGTGCCGTACTGCGGTGTGCTGCGCGGCTGCGATCAGGTTGCAGAATCGCCGTATTCACGGCTATTCGGAGTACCGGTCGCCGTCTTCGGCGTGGGGCTCTCGATGACGCTGCTGGTCCTCGCGCTGGCGTGGTGGCGCCGCGGCGGCGTCCAGTTGCTGCTCGCGCACTATGCACTGTCGCTCGTGGGCGTGATCTTCGAGATCCGATTCACCTACCTCCAGGTGGCAGTCATCGGGGCGGTGTGCGTCTGGTGCGCCACCTACGGGCTCTCGCTCGTCGCGCGGTTCGTCATCGCCCTCTGGGTGTGGGTGCACCGCGACCGCTACATGCGCGTCCTGGTGTGAGGGCGGCACGATGACTAAGGGCCTGTGGCCGATTTCCAGTGTGATGTCGACGGGTGGCCCGCTGGTGGCACGGCCGCGACCGGGACGGCGAGTAGCTGGACGAGGCACGGCGCGAGCGGCGCGGACCGGTACCCGCAGTGAAGGCGCCGGTGAAGAGGGCCGTCGCCCCGCGCCTCGCTTGCGTCGGGCGCCTGGTCAGACGACGGCGCGCCAGGCGAGGTAGCCGACCGAGGCGAGCTCCAGCCAGGCCCGGGCGCTCGCCGTGGTGCCTTCGTAGCAGCGCGACAGGCGGCGCCAGCGTCCCAGCTCAGGCGATGGTGTGCTCGACCTTGTAGAGCGGCCAGAGTGGGGTGAACGTGCCGACGCCAGCCGGCGGCGCCTTGATGTCGAGCACGACGTGTTTGCGCTGGGCGAGCCTGGAGAGGCCGCGATAGGCGCGGTCCCCAACGATCGCCCGGAGGCGCGGCAGCTCATCGACCCGCTCGTGCAGGATCTCGACGAGCAGCGTGCGCTTGGTGCCGATGGTCCGGCCGCCGCGTCCACCGGCCTCATGGAATGTGGGGCCATAGCGACCGCCCTTCACGGTCTGGGCGTCGACCATCACCATCGACGGTACTGGCTCCCGATCGTGGAGCACGCGGACGATCGCCGCGAGCCTCGTCATCGCCCGCGCCCAGACGCCGTTCGCGCGCCAGCGTCGCCACTGGGCCCAGACTGCCGTCCAGACCCCGTAGCGCTCGGGCAAGTAGCGCCACCCGCAACCGGTCCGGCCAATGCAGAGCATCGCGTCGACCATCTGGCGGCGCGGGATCTGCGCCGGCGCGCCGCGTCGACCGGGTGGGTCGAACAGGTCGGCGACCAGCTCCCACCGCTCATCGGATCGCGCGATCGCGAAACTCATGCCGCCAGTCTGCCGGCCCGCGATGACAGCTCAGGTGTCACGATCTCGCGTTCTGAACGGGATCTTTCGGCCACAGGCCGTAACTGGCGGCCCGCCCTCACACCAAAGCACTCCACGCCGCGCTCCCGGCTGCCGGACCCTACCAGGACTACGGACGGTTATGATGCCGACAATGGACCTGTCCAAGCTCGCTGGCGAGCTCCCTGGACCGCTCGGCGTTCGCGCGGCCCGCTTCCGCGCGATGCTCGGCCGGACTGCGCCGGCCGAGCGCTCGACCCGAACGGTCGGCCGTTCCACGCGACACCACGCCGGCGCGCTCGCGCTGGCGCCCGCTTACCGCCTCTACGCTCACCGGCTGCGGGGACAAGTCATGTCTCGCCCGCGACCGGGACACGTCGCGATCATCATGGACGGCAACCGGCGTTGGGCGCAGCGCGAAGGGCTTGCCGATCCGGGTGCTGGGCACCGACGCGGAGCCGACAAGATTCTGGAGGTCTTGGGATGGTGTAGCGCTCTGGGGATCGACGAGGTGACGCTATGGGCACTGTCGATCGAGAACCTCGAGCGCTCGCCGGAGGAGCTGGCCGCGCTGCTCGACGTGGTCACCGAGCGGCTGGGCGGGCTCGGCGGCCGAAGAGGACGGCCCGCCCCCATGCGGGTCCGGGTGATCGGACGGCGCGATGCGTTGCCGGAACGCGTGCGGGCGGCGATCGAAGCCGCCGAGGCGGCCACCGCGACGAGCCCGGGGCCGCTCGCGACATTCGCGGTCGCGTACAGCGGCCACGACGAGCTGGTCGACGCATGCCGCGA
>JBKQRF010000047.1:0-21199 GCA_052144055.1 Candidatus Limnocylindrales bacterium | reverse complement strand
TGTGCCCCGGCACGTGCAAGACCCGGAAGCCCCCGATCGTGTCGCCGTCCTGGAGCAGCACATCGGGCGTGACCGGCTGCAACCGGAACAGCCTGGAGAGGAGCCTCATTGCGCGTCCGCCCTTCTGAGGCTGCTGCTTTCCCGACAGCACCGGAGCGTCCAGCGCGTGGATCGCCACCTGGGCGCCCGTGAGCCGCTTCAGCTCGGCCGCGCTTCCGGCGTGGTCGATGTCGCAGTGGGTGAGGACGACCGAGCGAAGCTGGCGCGGCGGTGCGGCTTGGCGCTCGACGGACGCAAGGATGCGCTTAGCGCTCCCTGGCATGCCGCTATCGACCAGCATGAGGCCGTCCGGGATCGTCACCAGGTAGGCGTTGGCGACCCGTATGCCGTCGACCTTGTCGATGCCGTCGGCCACCTTCATGCACGCCATCATGCCACCCGAGCCAGGGCACGCGAGGGGCGGCACGACATCACCCCTGTTTCACGGCGCCGATCAGCCGTGGGCGGCGGGCAAGCCCTCGATACACCGCTGGCGATCAGCCCTGTGCGCAGCGAGGGCAGCGAACCGGTCGGTCAGACGTGCCGGTGCAGCGAGTCGGCGTCCGGCGCCGAACCTGGCGCATCTGGCTCCCGCGGCGGCTGCTCCCAGCCCATCTGTGCCGCCTCGTTCTTTGCGAGATTGAGGTGCACCTGCTCGTGCTCGACGTTGGCGATCGCTGAGGCGGGCACGTACAGGTGACCGGAGAAGGCGCCTCGGGATACCAGCAGGTAGTTGTGGCCCACGTCTTCGACCGTGCCAAGACGGCGCCCGTCATTCCCAACGACGGCCCACCCCGCCTTCAGGTCCGCCATCCGCATCTGATCTGGACCTCCGTGCCACGCAACTGCGAATACCGTAGACGAGCCGGGGCGGCACGTCCACACGAGCGGACCACTGCGTCGACTCGCCGACAGGCAAGCTCGCGGTGCGACCGGGGCCCGGATCGCCGGTAGGCTGTCTTCACAGCTCCCGTCGAGAGAACAGCTGGATGGCGAGCGCCAGGACCACCACGATCCACGCGCCGGTATAGACGAGCTGGTCGGTCGACGGTGCTGCAGCCGCGTAGAAGGGGTTAACGGCGAAGATGGCGATGTCGCGGCCCAGCGACGAGAGCAGGGTCGCGGACGGCTCGAGGCTGGCGATCGCGCCGCGCCACGCGATGTCGGTCGGCAGCACGATGCGGCTCACGGTCCCCGCGGTCCGGATCGAGCCATTGCCGAGGATCGCGCCTGCCGCGCCGATCACTCCCATGACCCAGGCGATCCCGAAAAGCACGACCGCGATCGCCCCGCCCGTGATGACCCCAAGTCGCGTGCTCAGGAGCACGGCCAACGTCAAGAGCACAAGGCCCTCGAGGGCGACGTAACAGGCGGCCTGGAGCGGATGGGGCGGTAGGTAGCCGGTCGTGACGCGGACCGCGCCGATCTCCCCGAGGCCCGCGACGGCCGCGTAGATCACCACCACGACCCCGAAGCCGATGGAGCGACCAAGCACGAGGTCGGCGCGCCGGATCGGCCGGGCCAGGAGCGCGAGCGCCTCGCCTGACTCCACCAGGCCGGCGATCGCGGGCGAGCCGACGAACACGGCCGTCATGGCCAGCACGAAGCTGAACATGAAGGCCACAAGGATGAGGAGCTGGGACACCGCGAGCTGCGTCTCGCCACGGGGCAGCGGCGAGGCTTCGAGGAGGCGCGCGAATGCCCAGGCGGTGATGATCACGAGCAGCGCAGTGAGCCCGACGAGGGCCCACAGCAGGCGCCGCCGGAGCGCCTCGAGCAGCGAGAGGCGCGCGATCGTGGCGATCCCGCCGAGCTCGCCCGCCAAGCGATCGCCCCGACCACGGGCGGCGAGCGACGGTGCGCTCACGCGCGTCCCGTGGCCAGCAGCTCGAGGAAGCGCTCCTCGAGGGACTCGCGGCCCGGCAGCACGGCCATCACCTGGCCGCCGGCCGTGACGATGGCGGCCACGAGGTCGGGCACGGACGCGGGCTCGACGTCGCTGAAGACCAGCCACTCCCCGTCTCCCACCATCCGCCCGAAGCGCGCCAAGCTAAGCCGCTCCGTCGGCCCGAGGCCGCGCACTTGGATGCGCACTGCGCGCGCCGCGACGAGCTCGGCCACCGACCCGAAGGCGACGACCCGGCCGTGATCGACGATGGCCACCCGGTCGCACACGCGCTCGACCTCGCCGAGCAGGTGCGAATTGAGGAACACCGTCACGCCCCGCGCGCGCAGGTCCGCCAGGATGCGCCGCACGTCCAGGCGACCCACCGGGTCGAGGGCGGACGTGGGCTCGTCGAGCAGGACGAGCTCGGGCTGTCCGAGGAGGGCGACCCCGAGACCCAACCGTTGCTGCATGCCCTTGGAATACGTGGCGACACGGTCGTCCCCACGGCCATGGAGTCCGACGGTGGCCAGGGCCGCCGCGATCCCCTCCTCCCAGCGGCCACGCGGAAGGCGCGCCAGCTCACAGTGCAGGCGCAGCACCTCGCGTCCGGTGAGCCAAGGCTGGTAACGGAAGAGCTCAGGCAGGTAGCCCAGGCGGCGGCGCGCTTCGCGGTCACCGAGCGGTGCCCCCAGTAAGCTCCCCCTGCCCGAGCTCGGTGTCGTCAGCCCGAGGAGCAGCTTGACGGCCGTCGTCTTGCCGGCCCCGTTCGGGCCGAGGAAGCCGAACACCTCCCCACGCTCGACCGTCAGGCTGAGTCCCGCCAGGGCCACCGTCGAGCCGTAGCGCTTGGCGAGGTCGTAGGTGACGATGACAGGCTCAGCGGGCGAGTGGGAGATGGGCTCGACGGCTGCCGTCTCGTCGGCGCGCAACATCATGCTCCCAGTGTTGCAGGGCTCGCTCATCCGTGCCGATCACGCCGCGCTGAGCATCCCTCCGGGCCGCGTCCATCGAAATCGCTGGAAGAAGATCTGCTGATGCTCAGCCGTCCTTGCAGCGAGGCGCCTCGGGGACGGCGGGCCGCACCACGAGTGCTCGCTCGTCCTGGCCCGAGGGGTGAGCACGGCCCTCTGGAACCTGGCGCCGCACGCACCGCAGACAGCCAGCGTGAGAGAGACGGGCCGTAGCGGCTGTACATGCTCGTCGGCGCTTCGCTACGCTTGGGCCGTCCCGGGTCCCCGACCTTGTGGGGAAGCGATCTGCCAACAAGAGGCACAATCTCCGTGCCCCACGGGTTCACGGTCGTGCTCGTCGCGGTGCTGCTGCTGGCAGTTGTCTTCGATTACATCAACGGCTTCCACGACACCGCCAACGCGATCGCGACGTCCGTGGCGACCCGGGCCCTCAGCCCCCGGAGCGCCGTCCTGATGGCGGCCGCCTTCAACTTCATCGGCGCGTTCGCCGGCACGGCGGTGGCGACCACGATCGGGGCCGGTCTGGTCAACGTTCAGACGTCCACCACGGCCGTCGTCGCGGCGGCGCTGCTGGGGGCCATCGCTTGGAACCTCATTACCTGGCGGCTGGGGCTTCCGAGCTCGAGCAGTCACGCGCTGATCGGCGGTCTTCTCGGCGCCACTATCATCGCCGCGGGCTTCGGTGCGCTCCAGATCAACGGGATTGTGGCCAAGGTGCTGATCCCCCTGGTGGTGTCGCCGGTCCTGGGTTTCTTCGGGGCCCTCGTGCTGATGGTCGTGCTCTCCCGGATCTTCTTCCGCTTCCCCCGCAAGCCGCTCGCCCGCGGATTCCGGAGGCTCCAAGTCATCTCGGCTGGCTACATGGCCTTCGCCCACGGCTCAAACGACGCCCAGAAGACGATGGGCATCATCACCCTGGCCCTGTTCTCGGCCGGCGTGCTGAAGTCGGTCCAGGTGCCGCCGTGGGTAATCGTCATCTCCGCGACCTCGTTGTCGCTGGGTACGGCGGTAGGCGGCTGGCGGATCATGAAGACGATGGGCCAGCGGGTCGTCGAACTGGAGCCGATCCACGGCTTTGCCGCCGAGACCACGGCGGCGACGGTGATCCTCGGGGCGGCCCGCCTCGGGATGCCAGTCTCGACCACGCACGTGATCTCGAGCGCCATCATGGGCGTGGGCTCGGCGCGAGGCCTTCGCGGCGTGCGTTGGGGTGTGGCGGGCAACATCGTCGGCGCCTGGATCCTGACGCTGCCAGCCGCCGGGCTGATGGGGGCGCTGTGCTGGCTCGCGCTCCACGCGGTGGGCGTCGGGTGAGCGTTCTGTCACACCCCGAACCGCGCTACGACGTGGGCTGTAGGCGGGTGCGTTGCCCGCGAGATGGAGACGAGTGATGCCGCGCCTGATCCCGAGAGACGAACGGTTCTACGACCTCTTCAAGCAGTTTGCCGCGTACCTGCTCGACGCCGCGCGGAAGCTCGAGGCGATGATCACCGAATACGACCGGCTGGATGAGCGGGTCGCCGAGATCCGGGCCATCGAGCACCAGGCCGACATGGTCGAACTCGAGATCGGCGTTCGGCTTGAGCGCGCCTTCATGACGCCCTTCGACCGCGAGGACATCCACAGCCTCTCATCTCGGCTCGACGACATCATCGACGAGATCCAGGAGGTGGCAGAGGCGTTCCTGATCTACAACATCGGGCGGCCGACGCCTCAGGCGCAGCGGCTGGCCGGCATCCTGTCGGCCCAGTCCTCGCAGCTCAGCCAGGTGCTCGGCAAGCTCGAGTCGCTCCAGGACCTCGAGCCGTCACTCCGGGAGATCCACGAGCTCGAGAACGAGGCCGACGGGCTCTCGCGGTCCGCGATCGCCGCTCTGTTCGCGGAGCAGACCGACGCGATGGTGGCCCTGAAGTTCCGAGAGGTCTACGCCACCCTGGAGGAAGCGATCGACGCCGCGGAGGATGCCGGCGAGGTCATCGAGCGCATCGTCGCCAAGGCGCAGTAGGCGCGAGCGAGAACGCCTCCGGGGAGCCGCGGCCCACCGAGTGTCCTGGCTTGTGCGGGTTGCGCGACACGGTCCTGGTCCGCCAGACTCAGTGAATGCTTGGTGATCCGGCTCATCCGCCGACCGTCGAGGCAGGAGGTGGGACCGTCGTCGAACGCCGGACGCTCATCCTGGCCGTCGTGGCGGTGGTTGCGACGGCGACCACGTTGGTCCTGCGTGTCGCCGGAGCCGAGAGCGTCGCGGTCTTCTCTCTCGCCGCCATCGCCTTAGGCGGGTTGGCCGGCCTCGTCGGTGAGGCAACCAACCAGCTCGGACGTCACCTGGGGCCCGGGGCCACCGGCGTCCTCCAGTCGGCCCTAGGCAATCTGCCGGAGCTGTTCGTCGGGGTCTTCGCGCTCCAAGCTGGCCTAGTCGCGGTCGTCCAGGCGGCTTTGATCGGCTCGATCTTGGCGAACACGCTGCTCGTCCTGGGCCTGGCGTTCTTCTTCGGCGGGCTACGACACGGAACCCAGCACTACAGCGCGGGCCAGACGCGCATGATGGCGATGCTGCTCGTCCTCGCCGTGGCGGCCCTGGCGATCCCGGCCTTGGCGACGGCGCCCGGAGCCCCAGACCAGGGCCACGCCCGGGAGCTCTCCGTCGTCGTATCGCTCGTCCTGTTAGTCGTCTTCGCGGCCAGCATCCCCTTCTTCATCCGCGGGGGATCGGCCAGCGGCGCGCCAAGTGCCGCAGCACTAGAGGCCGCAGAAGGAGCGGCCTGGCCCATTCCAGTCGCGGTCGGCATGCTGGTCGTAGCGGCCGTGGCGGCAGCCTTCGTCTCCGACTTGTTCGTCGCGGCGCTGCAGCCGGCCATGCATGCGCTCGGCATGTCCGACACGTTCGCCGGCCTCGTGGTCGTCGCGATTGCCGGAAACGCCGTCGAGAACGTCGTCGGGGTGCAGGCCGCGATGCGTAACCAGCTCGACCTGGCCATCAGCCTGATCCTGAACTCGAGCCTGCAGGTCGCCCTGGCCCTCACGCCGGCGCTTGTCCTGCTCAGCCTCATCGTGGGACCGGCGCCACTGACGCTGGTCGTGGCGCCGCTGCTGGTGGGTGCTCTGGCCGTCTCGGTCATCCTGGCCGCCCTGGTCGTGATCGACGGAGAATCGACCTGGCTGGAAGGCCTTGCCCTGATCGGGCTCTACGTCATCGTCGCCGCCAGCGTCTGGTGGGGGCCAGGCATCGGCCGCTGACTCGCCCCGCCCTGAGCCGCCAGCGGGACGCAGCGCCGGTCGGGCTCGTAGGATGGCCGCTGGCCAGAAGGGCGGGCGACGACCACACGCTGTGTGGCAACCACGTCCCCAGGTGCCGAGGTCCGCGTGTCCGTCCGCTACTCAGCCGCCCGCTCGATCCAGGACGCCTTGGGGCTGCTGCGAACGGCCGACTACCGACGACTGTGGGTCGGCGAGACCATCAGCCAGTTCGGCTCGCAGGTCAGCCTCCTCGCGATCCCGTACATCGCGACGGTGCTGTTGCGGGTCACCCCCTTCGAGGTGGCGCTGCTCGGGGCCCTCCAGTTCCTGCCCTTCCTGCTCTTCACGCTCCCTGCCGGCGCGTGGGTGGATCGGCTGCGGCGGCGCCCGATCCTCATCTCCGGCGATCTCGTACGCGTGGTCGCGCTGGGCACGATCCCGGTCACCTGGTCCTTCGGGACGCTGACGATCTGGCAGCTCTACCTCGTGAGCTTTGTTGCGGGGATCGCGACTGTGTTCTTCGACGTCGCGTACCAGTCCTACCTGCCCGCGCTCGTAGAGCGCGACGAACTGGTGGAAGGCAACTCGAAGCTCCAGGCGAGCGAGGCGTCGGCCGCGGTGGTCGGACCGGGGCTCGGTGGAGCGCTCATCGGGCTCATCGGCGCACCCTTCGCGGTCATCGCCGATGCGCTCAGCTACCTGGCCTCGGCGTTCTTCGTATCGCGCATCGAGCGCGTGGAACCGCACCCCGAGGCGGAGCGGCGCGCGGCGGGGCTCGCCCGGGAGCCACTGCGGCGCCAGATCGCGGAGGGGCTCCGCTTTGTGCTCGGCAACCCACACCTGCGCGCGATCGCCGGGGCGACCTCGTCGTCGAACCTGGGCACCACCATGATCTTCGCCATCATGCCCGTCTACCTGTACCGGGAACTCGGGTTGAGCGCGGCGACGGCGGGTGTGATCTTCGGGATCGGCGCCCTGGGCACCCTCGGCGGAGCGCTGGTGGCGAACCAGGTGGCCGCGCGCCTCGGGCTCGGCCGCACGATCATCGGCTCCATGGCGCTCATCGGACCAGCCATGCTGCTCCTGCCCCTCGCGCCCCACGGCGCGCCCGTCGCCTGGCTCGTCGCCTCGGTGGCCCTTAATGGATTCGCGTCGGTCGTCTACAACATCAACCAGGTGAGCTACCGCCAGGCGATTTGCCCGACCGCGATCCAGGGTCGCATGAACGCGACGATGCGTTTCCTCGTGTGGGGCACTATCCCGGTTGGCTCGATCATTGGCGGCCTCATAGCGACCGCGGTGGGCGTCCACGACGCGATCTGGATCGGCGCGTTCGGGTCGTGCCTGCCGTTCCTCTCGGTACTCCTCTCGCCGGTGCGGTCGCTGCGCAGGATGCCGGAGCCGCTCCCGGAGCCCGCATCGACTGCCGAGAGCGCGGGCTGAACGCACGGGCGATCACGTCGGGGGGCGGACCGGATGTGGACGCAGCGGCGGTCGAGGTCGGTCACTTCCACCCGATGGATTGGGCGACAATGGAACCCACGCTCGCGGCCGGGCGAGACGTCCGAGTGCGGCTGTCCTCGCGATCGGCGGGACGGAGGACACTGGGTGCGAGCCCGCACGCTGCCAGCGACGCCGGAGGGCACCATGGACCAGGCACTCGGACCGCGAAAGAAGATCGGCCTCGTCGCGCACGACCGCAAGAAGGCCGATCTCATCGACTGGGCGAAGTACAACCGCCACCTCCTCGCGCGGCACGACCTAGTGGCGACGGGCACCACCGGCACGCTGCTCGAAGAGGAGCTCGGGGTCGAGATCCGCAAACTGCAGAGCGGACCCCTGGGCGGGGACCAGCAGCTCGGCGCCCTGATCGCGGACGGCGAGATCGACTTCCTCGTCTTCTTCTGGGACCCCTTGGAGCAGCAGCCGCACGACACCGACGTGAAGGCTCTCCTGCGCATCGCGGTGGTGTGGAACATCCCTGTGGCATGCGACCGGGCCTCAGCCGACTTCATGATCTCGTCGCCGCTGATGGAAAGCGCATACCAGCGCCGGCTGCCGGACTATCACGCCTACATCGACCGCTACGTCACCCCGCCTGATGTGGGCGAGGACGCGCCCCTCGCGCCGGGCACGCCGGGCACGCCGGGCACCCCCGCGCGGTAACCGGTCGAGCGAGGGTAGTGATCGAGGCATCCGACGTCTTCTCGGCCGCCACGACCATGCTGCCGATACGGTTCGCTCCTGCGCCGCGGGGGCTGGTCAACCCTTCGGATCGAGTCCCAGCGCCGCCGAGTTGATGCAGTAGCGCAGCCCCGTCGGGTTGGGGCCATCATCGAAGACGTGCCCGAGGTGTCCGCCGCAGGTAGCGCACACGGCCTCAGTCCGGGTCATGAACAGGCTGCGATCGGTCGCGGTCGCGACGGCTGCGGGATCGGCCGGGGCGAAGAAGCTCGGCCAGCCCGTGCCCGAGTCGAACTTTGCGTCGGACTGGAACAGTGCCGCGTTGCAGCCGGCGCAGCGGTACACGCCCGGCCGGTGCTCGTCCCATAGGGCCCCAGTGAAGGCCCGCTCGGTCCCCTTCTGCCGGAGGACCTTGTACTGCTCGGGTGTGAGGAGGGCGCGCCACTCGGCGTCCGACCTCGCGGACTTGGCAGGTGTCTTGGTGTCGCTCATGGCGACACGCTACGCCCGCTGTGTGGCGCTTCGATGACGGAAGCGGTGAATCGAGGCCATCGAAGTGGTGACCGATCGGTCTCCCTTCCTTGGTGCGCGCGCGCGCTCAACCCCTCGCTGCGCGACGAACCAGAGGCCGAGACCCTCCGCATTACGCTCGCCCCCGACCACGCGCGGTGCGCCGCCGCCCATCCAGTTCTGCGAACGCGATCGTGACGCACCGCGTGTGACCGAGCGGGTACAGTCCGCGGGTGCCCTCTTACGACGTGCGCCGCGCCCTCCTGCTGATCTGTGCCGTTGCGATCGCGGTCTCGACGAACTACACGAACCACGGCCCGGTCCTCGGCTTTATCAGCGGTGAGTTCGGGTTGAGCGCGGCGAGTGCGGGCGCCATCGCGACCGCGTTCTTCCTGGGCTCGGCGACGCTCATGCTCTTGGGAGGCGCTCTCGCGGACCGTTGCGGCCCGCGCCCCGTGGTGACGGTCGGATTCCTCGTGACGTGCCTCAGTACGGTCGGTTGCGGGCTGTTCGCGCCGACCTACCCGGCCCTCCTTGTGTGGCGCTTCGTGGGCGGTCTCGGCGGGGGCGTCGCCTTCGCGGCCGGTGCCGCCTACACCCGAAGCGTCTTCACGGGCCGGGGCCAGCACCTCGCGCAGGGTCTGTACGGCGCTTCGTTCCTCGCCGGGTCGGCGAGCACGCTTCTTTACATGCCCCTCCTTGCCGGGACGGACGGCGACTGGCGGCGCGCGTACGCCGTGTCCGGTCTGCTGGTGCTCGGCATGTGGGTGGCCTGGTGGCGGCTCGCCCCGGCCGGTCCGTCGGCGAGGGAGAGGGAGACGGCGACGGCAAGGGACGGCACGGTCGGCCTCGGGCCGGCTTTTCGCGCGCGCAATAGCTGGCTGCTGGCCTGCTGCCACATGTGCGGCTTCGGACTGGCCATGGTGCTGGGGACCTGGGTGGTGACATACATCAGCGCCGGCTTCGGCGTTTCCGTCGTGGTCGGGGGACTCCTCGGCTCCCTGGTGCTAGTGCTCGGGATCGCAGGCCGGTCGGCCGGCGGTCTCGTCCTCGAGCGCGGCCTGCCGCCGATCCGTGTGATCAGGCTGGGACTCGCCGTGGCTGTTGTCGGCCTCGCGACGATGGCACTGGCCGGCTCGCTCGCGCTCGCGGTCGGCGGCCTGCTGGTGACCGGGGTTGGGGTGGGTCTGCCCTACGCAGCCGTCTTTAACGGCGCCGCGGCGAGCGTGCCATCGAGCCCTGCGTCTGCACAGGGTTTCGTGGGTTGGGGCGGCGTCATGACGGCCGTCGTAGGGCCGCCGCTGGTGGGCCAGCTGCTCGACGTGACCGGTGGATTCGCCACCGGGTTCCTCGTCCTCGCAGCCTTCACCTCGATCGTGCTGCTCGCCACGCTGGCGCTACGCCCGTTCTCATTCACCGCCGACGGGGCCAACGCGGCCGGGTCCGAGGCGCTTGCGACCTGAGGTAGGCATCGCGTGAGCACGCCCCATCCGGATCGATGCGGGGGGATCCAAGGCGCGGCCCGCGCCGGGCGCGTGGCCAGCCGGCTGCTGTCCGTATCCTCGGAGGTGTTTTCGAGCCTGACGGCGGCGATCGGGGCCCGAGAGCAGACGCTCCGACCTTACGCGAAGGTGCCGAGCGCCGTGACGAGCCTGCGGACCGACTCGACCGACGCTTGAAACGCCGCGTGCTCGTCATCGGTGAGTTCAACTTCGACGATCTCATCCACGCCGGCACGGCTCAGCCGGACCGGGACACCGATGAACAGATCATTCACCCCGTACTCCCCCGTAAGGTACGCGGAGCAGGGCAGGATCTTGTGGCGATCCTCGAGGATCGAGTCGACGATCTCGGCGGCCGCCGCGGCGGGCGCGTAGTAAGCGCTGCCGGTCTTGAGCAGGGACACGATCTCGGCGCCGCCCGCACGCGTCCGAGCCACAAGCCGGTCGATGGCCTCTCCGCTCAGGAGTTGGGTGATCGGAACACCGCCGACGGTGGAGTAGCGCGGGATTGGCACCATCGCGTCCCCGTGGCCGCCCAGCACGAAGGCAGTCGTGTTGGCCGGCGAGACGCCGAGTTCCAGCGATAGGAACGTGCGGAAGCGGGCTGCGTCGAGGACGCCGGCCATCCCGATGACCCGCTGTCGCGGGAACCCGCTTGCCTTGAGGGCGACATGACACATCGCATCGAGAGGGTCGGTGACCACCACCAACACGGCACCCGGTGAGTGCTTGGCCGCCTGCTCGACCACGGCGTTAACAATCTGGGCGTTCTGCGGCAGCAGGTCGTCCCGGCTCATCCCGGGATGGCGGGCGCGCCCCGCAGTCACGACTACGACCGAGGAGTCGGCCGTGTCGAGGAAGCTGGTCGTGCCGAAGACCGACACGTCATGGCCGAGGAGCGGCCCGGCTTCGGCGAGGTCGAGCGCCTTGCCCTGCGCCAACCCCGGGACGATGTCGACGAGGACGACGTCCGCCAGCCCTGCCTCGAGGATGCGTTGAGCGACGGCTGCGCCGACGTTGCCGGCTCCGATGATGGTGACTTGGCGGCGGCGTACCCGCTGCGGTGCCATGGGTGGTGCCTCGCTCTCCTGACTCGGGGAGCCGCCCGCCCCGACGACGGGGCAGCGCGGAGCCACGCACGATGTCTAAAACGAGTCTACGCACTCAGCGCGAGGTGGACGACACGAGCCGCTACAGCGGAGCGCCCGGTCAGAGCGGCGTCGCGGTGTCCAGTCGGCGCAGCAGTGCCTCGCCGACCTCGCGCACCGTGGCGCAGAGGCCGGATGCCCATTCATGTGAGCTGCGCCCACGGTCGACCTGCCGGAGCGGTTGCGAGACAGGCGGCTCAGTCTGGGCTCAAGCAACCGGCGGCTGACGCTCGCTCACGATCACGGTGCGCCAGCCGACGCCACCTCGGAACGGACATGCGCCGGCGTTGCACACGAGGGGTTCGCGGCTGACGATCCCAGGGCGTGCGACCGAGGCACTTCGTGGCGGCTGAGGGCAGATCCTGCAGCCCTGGCCGTTCGGTCCGTTCGGCCCGGTCGCCGGCGACGACATGTCCTTGCAGGCACGAGGCCCCAAGTCCAATCTCCCCCCAAGCGGGCCAGCAAGTGGCCCGTTAGCTAGCTGTTGCCGGAATAGGATCTTCGTGTCTCGGACATGAGGGGGTGGGGAGTGTCCACGGCCTAGTCCGACGCCCGGCTCGCCCGGCAGTCCGACGCGTTTGTTCCCTCAGCACCCTGACATGGCGAACGGGCGGCGTCGCCCATGGTGCCAGGGCCCTGAGGTCATACGGTGGCGGAGAAACGGAGTGCACTCGCCGATGCCTGACACCGCTCACCAGGATGCTGCCGTCTCGAGGGGCCTGTTGAGGACAACACCCCGGAGGGTTAGCCCGTGAGCACGCTCGACCTCTCGAGGTGGCAGTTCGGCATCACCACCGTCTACCACTTCCTGTTCGTCCCGCTGACGATCGGTCTCGCCTTCCTCGTGGCCGGCTTTCAGACCGCCTGGGTGCGGACGAACAAGGACCGCTACCTGCAACTGACCCGGTTTTACGGAGATCTCTTCCTCATCAACTTCGCCCTTGGGGTCGTGACGGGCATCGTCCAGGAGTTCCAGTTCGGCATGAACTGGAGCGCGTACAGCCGCTTCGTGGGCGACATTTTCGGCGCGCCGCTGGCCATCGAGGGGCTGCTCGCGTTCTTCCTTGAATCGACCTTCCTGGGCCTCTGGATCTTCGGCTGGGATCGACTCCCGAAGCGCGTCCACCTCGCGACGATCTGGCTTGCCGCGATCGGGACTGTCCTCTCCGCGTACTTCATCCTGATCGCCAACGCGTGGATGCAGGATCCAGTGGGCTACCAGCTAAACGCCGCCGCGGGTCGCGCTGAGCTGACCAACTTCTTGGCCGTGCTCACCAGCTCGGTGGCTGTGATCACCTTCCTCCATACCGTCGCGGCGGCCGTTCTGACGGCGGGTGCCTTCGTCGCCGGGGTCGCCCTGTGGCGCCTGTGGCGCCATCCGGATCTCGACGCGGACGTCTTCCGGACCGCCGCCCGAGTGGGCGCCTGGACCGTCCTCGTGGCAGTGGTCCTCGTGTTTGTGACGGGCGACCAGCAGGGCAAGGTCATCACGACCGTGCAGCCGATGAAGACGGCGGCGGCCGAAGCCCTGTACCACACCAGCCAGCCAGCGTCATTCTCGATCTTCACGATCGGCTCGCCCGATGGCCGCACCGAGCTGTTCTCGGTGCGCATCCCGGACGTCCTCTCCTTCCTTGCCACCGGCAACCTCGATGGCACGGTGGAAGGGATCAACAACCTGCAGGCGCAATACACGGCGACATACGGGCCCGGCGACTACGTGCCATACGTGCCAGTCATCTACTGGACCTTCCGGCTCATGATCGGGATGGGTGTGTTCGCTGCACTCGGGGCGCTCTGGATCCTGTGGGCGGTGCGCCGGCGGGGGGTGCCCATCGGGCGCTGGGTGCTGGCGGTGGCGTTGATCCTCCCGCTGTTGCCGCTGGCGGCCAACTCGGTTGGCTGGCTCTGCACCGAGATGGGGCGCCAGCCCTGGCTCGTCTTCGGCCTGATGCAGACGCAGGCCGGCGTCTCACCTGGCACGTCCACGGCCGAGGTGCTGATCAGTCTGGTGGGGTTCACGGTCCTCTACGGTGGCCTCGCGGTGGTCGAGGTCCGGCTCCTCGCGCACCGTATCGGCCAGGGGATGTCCCGACTGGCACCGGACGATGAGGGCACGGGAGCTGACAACCCCTTCGGCTTCGGGTACTGAGGAGCGCGACGATGGAACTGACCACGGTCTGGTTCGCGCTGATCGCCGTCCTCTGGGTCGGGTATCTCGTGCTCGAGGGGTTCGACTTTGGGGTCGGGATCCTCCTGCCGGTGCTCGGCAGGGACGAAGCCGAGCGTCGCGCGATGCTGCGGACGATCGGCCCCGTGTGGGATGGCAACGAGGTTTGGGTGCTTGTTGCCGGGGGCGCCACGTTCGCCGCCTTCCCAGAGTGGTACGCCACCCTATTCAGCGGCTTCTACCTGGCCCTGTTTCTGATCCTGGTCGCGCTGATCGTGCGCGGCGTCGCGATCGAATACCGGAACAAGCGGTCGGAGCCGGCTTGGCGGGCGCGCTGGGACTGGGCGATATTCGCCGGGTCGCTGCTGCCGGCCATCCTGTGGGGAGTGGCATTCGGCAATATCGTGGGCGGCGTGCCGCTCGACGCGCACCACGAGTACGTCGGCACGTTCTTCACTCTGCTCAACCCGTACGCGCTCCTCGGCGGCCTCACAACACTCGGGCTCTTCGTCACCCATGGCGCGATGTTCCTCGGGCTCAAGATGCGCGGCTCCGTTCGCACACGCGCCAACCGGCTTGGTGGACGGGTGGGCCTGCTGACGGCGGTCGCAGCGGTGGCGTTCCTGGGCTGGACACACTTCGTGCGGGGCGACGTGGCCTCGCTCGTCGTGTCCGCCCTCGCCGCGGTCGCACTGATCGTGGCACTGGTGGCGAACCGGCTGGATCATGAAGGGTGGGCGTTCATCGGCACGGCTGCCACGATCGCGCTTGCCGTCGTCGCCCTCTTCCTGGCCCTGTTCCCGGATGTCCTGCCGTCCACGATCAACGCGGCCAACAGTCTGACGACCACCAACGCGTCGTCCACCGACTACACCCTACGGATCATGACGGTCGTCGCGGTGGTCTTCACCCCGATCGTCCTGCTCTACCAAGGATGGACCTACTGGGTCTTCCGACGGCGTATCAGCGTAGACGCCGCCCCGACCGACCCGACGCCCGGGCCCGGTCGGCCGCGTGAAACCGCTTGATCGCCGGCTGCTGACCTACGCCCGGGCGACGACCGCCGCGCTCGCGGCGGCCGTCGCGCTCGGCTTGGTGACGGCGGGCCTGGCCATAGCGCAGGCCTTCCTGCTGGCCGGGCTCGTGACCGATGCATTCCTGGGCGGTCGCAGCCTCGCGCAGCTGGCCGGTGGCATCGCCCTTCTGGCACTTGTACTCATCGCACGGGCCTGTGTCAGCTGGGCGCAGGAAGCGGCCGCGTACCGTGCCTCGGCCTCGGTGAAGTCGACGCTGCGGCGCCTAGTGCTCGAGCGTGCGGCCGCGCTGGGACCCCGGTGGGCATCGGAGACGCGGATGGGCGAGGTGGTCGCTCTCGTGACCCGCGGCCTTGATGCCCTCGACGCCTACTTCGCTCGCTACCTGCCACAGCTCGTGCTCGCCGTGATCGTGCCCGTCGCCGTCGTCGCGAGCATGGCTGCCGCCGATGTCATCGCCGCCCTCACCGTCGCGCTCACCGTGCCCCTGATCCCCGTCTTCATGGTCCTGATCGGCCGAAGCACGGAGGTCCGGCGGCGCCGACGCTGGCGCGTGCTAGCCAGGCTGGCTGCGCACTTCCTCGACGTGGTTACAGGACTCCCCACGCTGCGCGCCTTCGACCTGTCGCGCGTCCAGCTCGGCGCGCTCGCCCGGGCCACCGACGAATACCGGCGTGAGACGCTTGCCACGCTCCGCGTGGCCTTCCTGTCGGCCTTCGCGCTGGAACTCGGGGCGACCCTCTCCGTGGCACTGGTCGCCGTCGGCGTGGGGCTGCGCCTCGTGGCCGGGGATCTCGACCTGCGGACCGGCCTTTTCGTCCTGATCCTCGCCCCGGAGGCCTATCTGCCGCTGCGCCAACTCGGCGCCCAGTTCCATGCAAGCGAGGAGGGCCTCGGGGCCGCTGCCGCCGCGTTCGAGATCATCGAGGCCCCCCCGGGCGTCGTGGGCGGTGGTCGCGCGGTCCCGGACCTCGCCGGCAGTCGCCTCCGGGTCGAGGGTGTTCGGGTCATCCACCCGGGCCGTGAGCGGCCGGCGCCCGACGGCATCTCGTTCGAGGTCTGGCGCGGCGAGGTGGTCGTCCTCACGGGACCGAGCGGATGCGGGAAGAGCACGCTGCTGCAGGCGGTGCTCGGCCTGCTGCCCACCGACGCTGGCGCCGTGCAGGTGGTCGAGCGGGGCGGGGCCACCGTCGACGTGGCTGGGCTCGACGGCGACGCGTGGCGGCGACGCATCGCATGGGTGCCACAGGCGCCGTTCATGATCCCGGGCACTGTTGCCGACAATGTCCGGCTCGTGGCCCCGGGAGCGTCGGACCGCGAGGTTGCGGCAGCGCTCGTGTCCGTCGGCCTAGACGCGGATCTTCAGGGATCCTTGCTCGGCGAGCACGGCACCGGCCTGTCGAGCGGGCAGCGGCGCCGGGTCGCAGTGGCACGCGCTCTCCTCCGGGACAGCGACTACCTCCTGCTCGACGAGCCGACCGCCGGCCTCGACGAAGCGTCTGAGGCGCTCGTGTTGCAGGCGGTCCGGGCGGCAGCCGACCGGGGGGTCGGCGTCCTGCTCGTGGCCCACCGCCCCGGCGCCATCGCCATGGCCGACCGGATGGTGGCGATCAAGCCGACGGAGGGGACGGCCGCAGCCAACTCGTGGCGGGCACCGCTGGTCGCCGTCTGATGCAGCCAAGCAGAACGTCCCCGATGAGTCCACTGGTCCGCATCGCCGGGTTCGGTCGGCCGGTCGCCCCGCGGCTGGCGCTGGCCGTGGTCCTGGGCGCCGGGGCCGCCGGTGCGGCGATCGGGCTTGCAGCCACCTCAGCCTGGCTGCTGTCGCGCGCCGCGCAGGAGCCCCCGATCCTCTACCTGATGGTGGCGATCACGGCAGTGCGCGCGTTCGGGATCGCCCGGGCGGCCCTGCGCTACGCCGAACGCCTCGCCGCGCACGATGCTGCGTTCCGGGTCCTGGGTGAACTGCGAGGCCGCGCCTACGCTCGTCTCGAGCGCCTGGCGCCTGCCGGACTCGCGGAGTTCCGCTCGGGTGACCTGCTGTCCCGACTGGTGGCCGACGTCGACGGGCTGGCCGATCTCTGGCTGCGCGTGCTGCTCCCTTACGCGGTCGCCGGGATCGCGGGCCTCTGCGCCGCGCTGCTCGTGGGTGCGCTCGTTCCGGCGGCCGGCCTCATGCTCGTCGCGTCGCTGCTCCTAGTCGCCCTGGTCGGCCCGCTGCTGGTAGACCGCGTCACTCGCCGCGCGGAACGGCGGCTTGCCCCGGCCCGTGGGGCGCTCGCGGCGGCCTCCCTCGATCTGCTGGCTGGTGCCCCGGAACTGCTCGTCGCGGGGACGCTGCCGGCCCGGCTGACCAACGTGTCCGCGCTGGATGCGGTGGTCGCGGCCGGTGAGAAGCGGGTGGCGATCGGGGCCGGTCTTGGAACTCTGATCGCGGGCCTGGCAAGCGGTGCAGCAACCTGGCTGGCTCTCATTCTGGGCATCGTGGCCTTGCGAGCCGGCAGGCTCGACGGCGTCGCACTCGCCGTCGTTGCCCTGACGCCGATCGCTGCCCACGAAGGCATGGCCGGCCTGATCTCCGCCGCGCAGCACGTGCCAGGACTCGCCACGTCGGCCGAGCGCCTACTAGACGTGCTGGACCGGCCTGTCCCAGTGTACGAGGCGCCCTCGCCGGTGCCGCTCCCGGCAGGCCCGTACGGCCTCCGCCTCCGAGGCGTGCGCGCGCGGTACGGCGACGGGCCGGAAGTGCTGCACGGGGTCGACCTGGAGCTGCGTGCGGGCGAGCGCGCCATCGTGACCGGGCCGAGCGGGTCAGGCAAGAGCACGCTTGGCGCGATCCTGCTGCGGTTCCTTGAACCGAGCGAGGGGACCGTCGAGATCGTCGGCGCAACCGGGCCGGTCGACTTGGCGCGCCTAGCCGGCGATGACGTGCGGCGGATCGTCGGCGCCAGCGACCAGGATCCCCACATCTTCAACGCCTCGATCGCCCAGAACCTGCGCCTCGCGCGGCCGGACGCATCAGCCGACGAGTTGCGCGAAGTCCTCTCGACGGCCTGCCTGCTCGACTGGGTCGAGGCGCTCCCTG
This sequence comes from Candidatus Limnocylindrales bacterium, assembly GCA_052144055.1. Classification (GTDB taxonomy): domain Bacteria; phylum Chloroflexota; class Limnocylindria; order Limnocylindrales; family CSP1-4; genus JAJYNJ01. Next base: position 3,431 of record JBKQRF010000047.1, on the reverse strand, counting down.
ACGGGCTCGACACGGCCGTTGGAGAACAGGGCGCCCGGCTCTCAAGCGGCCAGCGTCAGCGCCTGTCTCTGGCCCGGCTCCTCCTGGCCGAACGGAGCGTCGTCATCTTCGACGAACCGACCGAACACCTGGACGAGTCGATGGCGACGGAACTCATGCGGGACATGCTCGCGGCAACCGCGGGCCGGACAGTGGTCGTGTTGACGCACCGACCGGATCTCATGGGCTCGGTCGAATGGGCGGCCTCGATCGACCTTGGGTTGGCGCACGCGGCGGAGTCGTCCTGGCCGGATGGCCGGGCCGGCGCGACTTTGGCTTCGTCGGACGCCTCCAGGGTTCCGGCCCTCGCCCTGCGAGCATGACGGGCAGGCCGGCGCGGGCCTGCTGCGGTCGCGGGATCGCCCCCGCCACCGTTCCGCGGCAGAACCGACTGTTTCGCGGTCAACGACCAGGCCGCTCAGTCGGTCTCGTGTTCCGTCGTGCGGCCCCGCGCTCGTCCGACATCAGCCAGAGCCTGCGCAGTAACGTCGGGGAAGGGGTCAAGAGTACCGAGCAGCGCGCGAACCCTCGACGCGTCAGTGAGGAGGCCCAGCCGAACGACAAAGCCGTACCAGCTCGAGGTGCAGGGATCCTTCTGAAAGGCCGCGAGGTTCTCCATCACCTGGCTGGCGGTCGATGCCGCGGTGTTTGGACTTTCCGCGATCGCCGCCCGCACGGCCGCTGCGAGGTCGGCGGTCATGACGCACCGGTACAAGCCGGAGACCCGGTCACCCGGCGAGCCATGACCGCGCCGCCCCGCGAACCCTCACCTCGCCTGGCCTACGCTCGGTTGGTGAACCAGACGGTCGGGGCTCCGAGCACGCCGGCGTCGTGCATCGCGGCTCGCAACTCGGCGCTCCCGGCGAAGGCCTGCGCGGCCTCGACCGTGGCAAACTCATGGATCACGGTGATGTCGTTCGGGTTGTCGGCCGCTCGGTAGACCGCGTCGGACTTGACGCCGAGCGTCCTCGCCTTCGGCTGGAAACCGTCGTAGGCCTTGCGCCATGCCGTGTAGTCGGCTGCCTGGTGTCGCACGAACAGGGTTGCCACGGTGATCTCCTTGCCGCCAGGACCACGGTGGGGACGTCTCGCCGTCGGTCCTAGACTTAGTGTAGAGACAGCGACTGCGTTGTCAACTACCGCAATATAAGTAGTTGGCAAGGCAGCAACTATGGTGTAGCCTCGCAGCATGGAGGCAGACACGGACCCCGGGCACCCAGCGGCGCGCTGGAATGATGCCTGGCGGGGCGTGCTCTTTGCGAGCGCCAAGGTGTTGCGTGTCGCCGAGCGCGACCTGATCGCTCGAGAGGGGTTCCCGCTCACGTGGCTCGATGTTTTAGCCCAGCTCTACGATGCCCCCGGCAACGGGCTGCGCATGCAGGAGCTCGAGGAGCGCTCGCTCTTCACGCGCAGCGGCCTGACCCGTCTGGTCGATCGCATCGAAGCGGCTGGCCTCGTGCGGCGCGAACCGGTCCCCGGCGACCGGCGCGGGGTCCGCGTCGTGTTGACGCCCGAGGGGCGTCGGCGTCACGACGCCGCGTTCGCGGCGCACCTGCGCCTCATTGAGCGTGAGTTTGGCGATCGGCTGACGCCGGATCAGCACCAGGCGGTGGCCGACGCCCTGACCGGCTTCTGGCACGACGGCGAAGAGAGCGCACCGGCGGAGTAAGCGCTCAGGTCGCGGGGCTTGCCCGCCGTCGGGCGGCGAACGTCCCGACAGGCTGGCTTCTCGATTGAGCCCCGGGGGTAGCGCAGATAAGTGAGGGCGCGATCGCTCCCTCGGGTCAGTGTCTGCCGAAAGCTCCCGAGGTCTGTCTGCACACACGGGGCGAACGGGCGATCCGGACTGCCCGGAGGGCCTCGAGGACCTGCTAGCGTGACCACGGCTTGACAGCGAAGGAGCAACCACGCAGGCAGTCGGGATCGTCGGGGCAGCGCGGGGCGTCGAGCAGGCCGGGCTCACGGTCGCTCAGGTCGCCGCGCCGGCTCGTTCCTTGTCTGTGAGCGCGTGAGCGGACTGACGCGTCAGGCCGCGCGCCTCTCGTACGCCGGCTTCTTCCTGCTGGGATGGATCGCGGTCCTCGTCCCGACTCTGATCCTCTTCGTCGAACACCAGTTCGCGGAGTCCGACAGCGGCATCGGCGTTCTGTATCTCATCAGCGCTGTCTGCTACGTGGCCGGGTCGCTGGGCGGAGGCCCGGCAGTGGAGCGACTAGGGCGGCGAGCGTCGTTCCCGGGAGCCTGCCTGCTCCTCGGTAGCGGACTCCTCATCCAGGGGCTGGCTCCGGCGTGGCCCATCTTCGTTCTCGGCTCGGCTATCCAGGGCGTCGGCGCCGGCGCACTCGGGGTCTGCGGCAACAGCCTCGTCATCGACATGTTTCCCGACGCTCGCAGCAACGCGCTCAGCCGATTGCACCTCTGCTACGCCCTCGGTGCTCTGACCTCGCCCCTCGCGCTCTCGTGGTTGGTGCAGTCCGCGATCCCTTGGCGAAGCTTGATGGTTGGGACGGGGCTCGCCGGGCTGCTGCTTGCCGCGCTTCTCGTGCCACAAGAGATGACGTCGGGCCGCTACGTCACGAGGCGCGCTCCGACGTCGACCGGGATGGGGGCGAGCAACCGCCGCCGGCCTCGGTTACCGATCGCGGTCGTCGTCCTGGTGGCTGCCACGGCGCTGTACGTCGGCTCAGAAGCAGGGGTGACGGGATGGGTAGTCCGGTACTTCTCGCCGATGACGACTGTCTTGGCGCCTGTGGCACTGACCCTATTCTGGGCCGGCCTCGCCGTCGGGCGGATCGTGTCGGCACGGATCTCGCACCGTTTTGACCTGGTCCGCCTCGTCCTCGCCTGCGGTGCCACCGGTGCCACTACGCTCGTAATCGCGCTAACCGTGCCCGTGCACCCGGTAAGCGTGGCGCTCTTCGCGATCGTCGGGCTTGCCTACGGCCCGATCTACCCATCGATCATGACGCTGGCGAGCCAGCACTACCCCCAGCGCTCCGCCAGCGTGAGTGGCCTGGTTGGGACGGCCGCATCGGCTGGCCAGTCGGTCTATCCGCCGATCATGGGGTTCCTGTCGCCGACACTCGGGCTCGGGGTAGGCATGCTGGGCGCTGCGGTCCTCGTCGCGCTGGCCGGCATCGCGACGACGATCGCGGGCGGCGGCTTCCGAACGCGGCGCGACGCGTAGGGGCCGGCCGCGCTACCGCGGACGATTGGGTCCAGGAAGTTACCGCACTACGCTGCACGCGAGTGGTGTCGCATCTAAGGGCCAGGAGGAAGGACCGTGACTGGAGTAGCTGACCAGGGAATCCGGTGGGGCATCCTCAGCACGGGGGAGATCGCGTCCAAGTTCGCGACGGACCTGGCACGGGTGTCGGACGCCGAAACCTGCG
>JBKQRF010000046.1:0-13754 GCA_052144055.1 Candidatus Limnocylindrales bacterium | reverse complement strand
CTGGCCCGCTGGCTGGAGAAGGACGAGCGCGTCGCGTGGGTCAGCTATCCCGGCCTCCAGAGCCACCCCTCGCATGCGCTCGCCACGCGCTACCTGCAGGGAGGCTGTGGCGGGATCATCACCTTCGGGGTGCGGGGCGGTGCCGAGGCCGGCCGGCGGCTCATCGACGCGGTGCAGCTCTTCAGCCTGCTGGCCAACGTGGGCGACGCGAAGTCGCTCATCATCCATCCCGCCTCGACCACCCACCAGCAGCTGTCCGAAGCCGACCAGGCGGCCTCGGGCGTGACGCCCGATCTCGTGCGGCTCTCGGTGGGGCTCGAGCACGTCGACGATCTCATCGCCGACCTCGACCAGGCGCTCGCGGCGGCGGTCAACCCCGCATGCGCGGAGGCCGTGGCATGAGCGCGACCGACGAGCTCGCGCGCCCGCCTGTCCAGGTCCGAGGACCGCGGCCAGGACCGATCCCCACGCGTCCTCCGCTCGGGGGCGGACGGATCGAGACCGCCCCGCTCGGGGCCTTCCCCCTCGAGGGCGGGGCCACCCTGCCCGCCTTGGGCGTCGCCTATCGCCACGACGGGCCGCCCCCACCCGCCCCCCAGGTGCTCGTGATCCACGCGCTCACGGGATCGGCCGATGCCGCAGGGGACTGGTGGGCGCCCCTCATCGGTCCGGGACGGGCACTCGACACCGACTCCATCGGAGTGCTCTGCGCCAACCTGCTGGGAGGCTGCTACGGCACCAGCGGCCCCCGCTCAACTGACCCGCGCACCGCGCGTCCGTACGGCACGCGCTTCCCGCAGGTGTCCGTGCGCGACCAGGCGCGTGCCCAGTGGGCGCTCCTCGATGCGCTCGGGATCGAGAGGCTGTCCCTCGTCGTGGGCGGCTCGCTGGGTGGGATGGTGGCACTCGAGGTGGCACTGGCGCGGCCAGGGGGCGTGGACACCCTCATGCCTATCGCCGCGCCGGCCTCCACGGGAGCGCTGGCCCTCGCCTGGGACCACCTCCAGTTAGAGCTCATCGCGCGGCTGGGCGAGGAGGGGCTCGACCTCGCCCGGCGCCTGGCCATGACGACCTATCGGAGCGAGGCCGACTTCGAAGTGCGCTTCGGTCGGCGCCGCGAACCCGACGGGCGCCATGCGGTGACGAGCTACCTCGCGCACCAGGGGCGCAAGCTCGTGGAGCGCTTCGACGCCGCCACGTACCGGGTGCTCGTGGGGGCGATGGACGGCCACGACATCGGGCGGGACCGGGGGGACCCGGGCGCGGCTCTCCGCCGGCTGGTCATGGGCGGGACGCGGCTCCTCGGGGTGGGCATCGCGGGCGACATCCTCTTCGGTCCCGCACAAGTGCGCGAGCTCGTGCGCCTCGCCGAGGTGGCCGGAGTCGAGGCCGCCTACCGCGAGATCCACTCCGCCAAAGGCCATGACGCGTTCCTCGTCGAGTGGGACCAACTCGGCCGGCTCCTGGCCGAGGGGATGCTCCGCACGCCGTCGGCGGCGAGCGCATGAGCGAGTGTGCGGGGCTGCCACGGTCTGGACGGGACCCAAGCGGCGAGACTCAGAGCCGAACGTCGCGGCGCCGGCGGACCTTGGGTCCCCCTGGTCGGCGGATTCGGGCTACCATGCTTGTCCTATGACGCCTCGGTGGCTCTCCTGCTCCTGTCCCCGGCGGCGAGCTCGCCGCCCGGAGGGACGCGCCTGAGGACTCGGGAGTACCCCTGAGTCTCGCGGAGAACCCCTGCTAGCGCTCCGGTTGATCGACCGGGAGCGCCGTCCCTCCAGACCGACGTCGAGCGAGCGCCGCACCCCTCGGCCGCGCCGTCCGTGCCCAGCCCGCACGCCTTCTGGAGGTCTTACGCATGCTCTCATTCCGGCTTCCCGCGCTCGGGTCCAGCGACCCGCGTGGCTCTGTTGCCCTGGTCCCTCCGACTCCAGGCGACACCGAACCGCTCTCCGCCCTGGCGGAGGAGATCGCGCTCGCGGAGGTCGCGAGCTACGGGCAGCTCCCGCGGCGCATGCTCGTGGCAGCCTTCGGCGACCGCGCGGTGCGGCTGCTCTTCCCCGACGGCCGCCGCCCGCCGCGCTCGGTGATCGAGGTGCGCGCCGAGCTCGGCGGAGTGTGGCAGGAGCTGGCGGTGGTGCTCGGTCCCCTGGAGGACGCGCTGCCGCAGCCGGTTGAGCACCTCTGCCGTCAGTTCATCGACGAGCTGCCCGAGATCCACCAGCGTTTGGTCCTCGACGCCGCCGCCATCGAGGCCGGAGATCCCGCTGCGCGCAGCGTGTCGGAGGTCGTGCTGGCTTACCCGGGCTTTGCGGCCCTGGCGTTCCACCGCCTCGCCCACGCCCTGCATGGGCTCGGCATCCCCCTCGTGCCACGCCTCCTCGCCGAGGTCGCGCACTCCCGCACGGGCATCGACATCCATCCTGGGGCCCAGATCGGCCATGCCTGCTGCATCGACCATGGCACGGGGTTGGTCATAGGGGAGACCGCGGTCATCGGCGACGCGGTCAAGCTCTATCAGGGCGTCACGCTCGGGGCGCTCAGCGTGGCCAAGAGCGCCACCGGCACGAAACGCCATCCCACCATCGAGGACCGCGTGGTGATCTACGCCAACGCCACTGTCCTGGGCGGCGACACGGTCGTCGGTCACGACAGCGTGATCGGCGGGAACGTGTGGCTGACGAACAGCGTGCCGCCTTATTCGCTCGTCTACCACACGAGTTCGGTCCGGGTGCGCAGCGTCGCCGAGGCGTCCGAGCCCTCCGACTTCGTGATCTAAGAGCACAGGAGACCCCCGTGAAGTACCCGTCCGTCCTCGCCACCATCGGCGATACCCCCCATCTCCGGATCAACCGCCTCTTCGACCCGCGCGTCGAGGTGTGGTGGAAGCAGGAGCGCGCCAACCCCGGCGGCAGCATCAAGGACCGCATCGCCCTCGCGATGATCGAGGACGCCGAGAAGTGCGGCATCCTGACGCCGGGCTCGGTGGTCGTCGAGCCGACCTCGGGCAACACCGGCATCGGCCTCGCCCTCGTCTGCGCCGTCAAGGGCTACCGGCTCATCCTGGTGATGCCCGAGTCCTTCTCGATCGAGCGCCGCAAGATCATGGGCGCCTATGGCGCGGAGCTCGACCTGACGCCCCGCGAGCTGGGCATGCAGGGCGCCATCGCGCGGGCCCAGGAGCTCGTGGCCGAGACGCCCGGCGCCTGGATGCCTATGCAGTTCGACAACCCGGCCAACCCCGCCGTGCACCGGCGCACCACGGCCGCGGAGATCCTGCGCGACTTCCCCGAGGGCCTTGATTACCTCGTCACAGGCGTCGGCACCGGCGGTCATATCACGGGCCTCGCCGAGGTCCTCAAGCCGCGCTGGCCGGGGCTGAAAGTCTATGCCGTGGAGCCGACCCTCTCGCCGGTCCTCTCGGGCGGCACCCACTCGCCCCATCCCATCCAGGGCATCGGCGCCGGGTTCGTGCCAGGTGTCATGCGCACCGAGCTGCTCGACGGGATCGTGCAGGTGGCACCCGCCGATGCCATGGCCTATGCGCGCCGGGCGGCGCGCGAGGAGGGCGTCCTCGTGGGTGTCTCCTCGGGCGCCTCGCTCGCCGCGGTCGCGCAGCTGCTGCCGCAGATGCCCGACGGTGCGCGGGTCTTGACGTTCACCTACGACACCGGCGAGCGGTACCTGTCCGTGGATGCCCTCTTCGGCTGAGGGGCAAGGGCTGGGGTGGCGCGTATGGGGCCGTCGCAGGTCCGCTCGACAGGCCCACCATGACGAGCCGCGGCCTGGGCCCCCTAGGGAACGAGCTCGAACGGCACCCCCGCTACCGATCGCAGCAGCGCGTAGGGGCGCCGATCGAAGGTGGCGACCCGAGCCGCCCCCAGGCGTTCGACCAGGGCGACGGTTAGCGCGTCGGCCAGCGAGCACCGCGGATCAACCGCCAGGGTGCGCAACGCCCTCGCTCGCGCCAGATCGGCCCGCGTCGGCGGCACAAGATCGATCGCACCGGAGACGATGGTGCCGAGGAAGGCATCGGCGGCCGCGGGTCCGAGCGCGCGCTGGAGGACGTGCTCGCACTCGGCAAGCGTCACGGCCCCGATGGCTAGCGGCTCGACGACCGCTCCGAACCATGTGGCGGCGGCGGCGTGGTTGAGGTCGGCACGGTCCGCAGCCGCGACCACCGCGCTCACATCGAGGAGCACGGTCACCGCCGCTGAGTCCCCATCTCGCGGGCGGCGATGCGTCCCGCGTCGAGGGAGAGGCGACCGTGGCCGCTCTGCCCGATGGCGATGAAGGGCAGCGAACCGCGCGGTGTCTCGGACGCGTCGAGGTAGGCGCCGATAGCTTCGGCGACCAGCGCCGTCTTCGTTCGGTCCGTCGAACGAGCGAGCCGATCGAGTCGGTCGAGCAGATCGGCAGGCAGCAGAAGGGTCGTTCGCCGGGTGGTCACCGCGAGTCGCCCCACGACGTGACCAGCTCTCCCCTCTTCGAGCGCCATCGGTTCTCCCTTCAACGCACGACTCACATATGCACACATATATGACTTACTGGACGCAACCCGTCAAGAGTCCATACGATCGAGGCACGCGTCCTCACCGGCGAGGGCTGCCCTCTCCTCCCACATCGCATCAGGAGGACACCGTGACCGTTCTCGAGCCGCAGCTGCGCATACCGGGCCCCACCCCGTTGCCCGATCCCATCCGGGAAGCCGGCGCGTGGCAGATGATCAACCACCGCGGACCCGAGTTCGCCGCCCTGATGGGCCGCGTGGTGCCGGCCCTGCAGCGGGGCTTCCGCACAGCGAACGACGTGCTGCTCGTGGGTGCCTCGGGAACCGGCGGTCTCGAGGCGGCCGTGGTCAACCACCTGTCCCCGGCGGACCCCGTGCTGGCCGTCAGCATCGGCGCCTTCGGCGACCGCTTCGCGAAGATTGCGACCCGCTATGGGGCGGAGGTCCGCGTGCTCCCGGTCGAATGGGGACACGCGGCCGAGCCGCAGGCGGTGCGCCAGGCGGTGAGGGAAATGTCTGCCCGGGGGCGTGCGCCAGTGGCCGTGCTCCTCACCCACAACGAGACCTCCACCGGCGTCACGAATCCGGTCGCGGAACTGGCCTCGGCTGTGCACGAGGAAGCGCCCGACGCGCTGCTGCTCGTCGACGCGATCAGCGGCCTCGGCGCCGTGCCGTTCGAGACGGACGCGTGGGGACTCGACGTGGTTGTCACCGGGTCCCAGAAGAGCTGGATGGTGGCGCCGGGACTGACCATGCTCGCCGTGTCGGCGCGCGCCTGGGCCGCCTCCGAGCGCGCAAGCATGCCGCGCTTCTACTTCGATCTTCGGGCGCACCGCGACGCGGCCACGAACGGCGCCACGCCCTGGACGCCGCCGGTCAGCGTGTGCCTGCAGCTCGACGTGGCGCTCGCCTTGATCGAAGCGGAGGGCTACCCGGCGGTCTTCGCCCGACACGCGGCCTGCGGCGCGGCCACGCGCGCCGGCCTCGCGGCCCTCGGCTTCCGCCTCTTCGCCGATCCCGCGCATGCCTCGAACACCGTGACGGCCGCCCACGTCCCCGCAGATCTCGACTGGAAGGCGTTCAACGCCGACCTGCGCCGCCGTGGGCTCGTCGTGGCCGGCGGGCAGGGCAAGCTGACGGGCCAGATCTTCCGCGTGGGGCATCTCGGGTACGTCAGCGTCAACCAGATCCTCGCGGCCCTCGACATCCTCGAGGAGGCGCTGCTGGCCGCCGGCAGGTTGCCCGAGCGGGGCGCGTCGCTGGCCGCGGCGGCACGCGCGGCGGACGCGGCAGGTGCAGTTGGAAAGACTGGAGACCCGGCATGAGACTGCTCGTCGCGGAAGCCCTCGCGGACGAGGGCGTGGCGCTCCTGCGCGCCCATCACGACGTCGATGTGCGCACCGGGCTGTCGCGCGACGCGTTCCTCGCCGCCCTTCCCGAATACGACGGGCTGATGGTGCGCAGCCAGGTGAAGGTGGACGCCGAGGCGATCGCGGCCGGGTCGCGCCTGGCGGTCATCGGGCGGGCGGGAGTCGGGGTCGACAATGTGGACCTCGAGGCCGCGACACGCGCCGGCATCGTGGTGGTCAATGCACCCACCGGCAACACCGTCGCGGCAGCCGAACACACGATCGGCCTTATGTTCGCCCTCGCCCGTCACATCGCCGCGGCAGACGCGTCGGTGCGGCGGGGTGAATGGACGCGCAGCGCGTTCACCGGTGTTGAGTTGCGCGGCAAGACCCTCGGCATCGTCGGGCTCGGCAAGATCGGCATGGCCATCGCGGAGTGTGCCAGGGGGCTCCAGATGGAGGTCATCGGCCACGACCCCTTCGTGTCGGTCGAGGCTGCGGCGCACCACAGCGTGACAATCCGCTCCTTCGACGACGTCCTGGCGGCGGCCGACGTCCTGACCCTCCACGTGCCGAACACCCGCAGCACTCGGGGGCTGATCGGCGCTCCACAGCTCGCTCGCATGAAGCCCACGGCGTTCCTGCTCAACGTCTCGCGCGGCTCCGTGGTGGACGAGGCGGCGCTGGCCGCGGCTCTGCGCGAGGGCCGCCTTGCCGGCGCCGGCCTCGACGTCTACGCCGCGGAGCCCCCCACCGGCTCGCCGCTGCTCGACGCGCCGAACACTGTCCTGACCCCGCACCTGGGCGCCTCCACCGCCGAGGCACAGGTGCGCGTCGCCCGTGAGGCGGCCGAGCAGGTGCTCGACGTGCTCGACGGACGCCCAGCCCGCTACGCGGTGAACGCGCCGCTGGTGACACCGGAAACGGCGCAGGCACTGGCGCCCTTCCTGCCGCTCGCGGTCACCCTGGGACAACTGTACGCGCAACTCACGCCCGGCCCGGCCGACGAGCTCACGCTCGAAGTCGCCGGCGAGCTCGCGGCCCACGAAACCGGACCGCTAGCGGCGGCGGTGCTGCGCGGGCTCCTCGAAGTCGGCACCACCGAACGCGTGAACCAGATCAACGCGCCATCCATCGCCCGGGCCCGCGGGATTACCCTCATCGAGCGCAAGCTGCCCGACGCGGGGCCGTTCGCGTCGCTCGTCACCCTCATGGGCGAGACCACCGTCGGGGGCACCGTCGCCGCGGGCGAGCAGCGCATCGTCCGGCTCGGTGACGACCTCGTCGACATGGCCCCCGCGCCGCACATGCTGGTCACCCGTCACCGCGATCGCCCGGGCACCATGGGCCGCGTCGGCCTCATCCTCGGCGAGCACGATGTCAACATCAGCGCAATGCACCTGGCGCGGCGGGCTCCCCGCGAAGAGGCCAAGATGATCCTGGCGCTCGATGAGCCAGTGCCGGATGAGGCGGCCGCGGCGATCCGGGCGGATCCCGAGGTGCTGGAGCTCTGGCTCGTGCGACTGGATCTCGATGGCTGACGGGGAGGCGGAGTCGAGCGCCGTTCCGCAGGTCGCCGCCACGTTCGCGAGCCGACGCGATACACGTCGGGTGCGAACACTGGCATGTCAGTGCCGGCGGCCCTGAAGGGGGCTATCTCCAAGCTCCCGAGCATGGCTGCACGCTAGCCGAAGCGTCGACGAGGAATGGACAGACGCGCCAGGGCGTTCGAGCAGATGGCCACTGCGCTCCTATGCGTGCCATCCAAGTTGGCGGGCTGCCAGTCGGGGCCGAGCCTGACGTTGCCGCGGTTGCCCCGTCATGTCCTGCCACTCTCCGAGCGGCCGCACCTCGCTGCAGGCGGCCACCACCGCAGGATCGAGCGAACGAGCCGCCTCGATGGCCGTCTCGATGGTGGTGAAGCAGAGGATCCCCTCGGCCACCGTCGTCTGGCGGATGCGCGCCGCGTCGCCGACCACACCCGGCTCGGGGGTGGGCGTATTGACTTAGAAGCGCACCTCGCCCGAGGTGTTCGCGGCCCGGGTGTCGGGGCCACGCCTCCCGTCCTCGCCTAGGCGCCCGACCTCACGGACGGCGTAGCCCTGGGTGAGCAGGGCGGCCGCGGTGCCGTGCGTTGCCGCGAACCGATAGCCCGCATCTGAGAGCGCGCTGGCGAGCTCGGGAAGGCGACCCTTGTCGCGGTCGGCCAGCGACACGAGCACGAGCGCGCCGTCCGGGCCGGGCAGCGGTGGACGCAGCGAGGCCGCCAGCAGCGCCTTCGCCAACGCCACCCGCGGGTCCTGGTGGATCCCGATCACCTCGCCCGTCGAGCGCATCGCAGGCCCCAGGGTCGGATCCACGCCGCGCAGCTTCGCGGCCGAGAAGACGGGGGCCTTGACGGCGCTATAGGGCCGCGGCGGCAGGAGTCCGTCGGGCCAGCCGAGCTCCTCGAGCGTGGCCCCCAGGGCGATGCGAGTGGCGAGCTCCACCATCGGCACGCCGGTGACCTTGGAGAGGAACGGCACCGTCCGACTAGCCCGCGGGTTGACCTCGAGGAGGAACACACCGTCCTCGCGCACGATGTACTGCGCGTTGAGCAGGCCACGGGCTCCCAGCGCCTGCACGACCCGCCGCAGGCTCGCCAGGATCAGGTCGCGATCGCCGTCTGACAGCCGGCGCGGCGGATACACCCCGATCGAGTCGCCCGAATGCACGCCCGCTCGCTCGACGTGCTCGATCAGACCCGGCACCAGCATGCGGGACCCATCGCATACGACGTCCACATCGAGCTCGATCCCCTCCAGGTACGCGTCGATGCGCACCGGACGCTCGGGGTCGACCAGGGCGGCGGCAGCCAGGTGGGCGGCGAGCTCGGCGGGCCCGTAGGCGAAGTCGATGGCGAGGCCTCCGATCACGAAACTCGGGCGCACGATCACGGGATACCCCACCCGCTCGGCCACTTCCAGCGCCTCCTCGACCGAGCTCGCCATGCCCCCGGGCGGTTGGGGGACCCCGAGCTGGTCGAGGAGCGCCGCGAAACGGGTCCGCTCCTCCGCCTGCTCGATGGTCTCGAGATCGGCGCCGAGCAGCGAAACCCCCGCGGCCGCCAGCGGTGCGGCCAGGTTCAAGGGGGTCTGGCCGCCGAACTGCACGAGGGCGCCGAGCGGCTCTGCCCCGGCGTCGGGGTCGTCCTCGGCCCGGATCACCGCGAGGACGCTCTCAAGATCGAGCGGCTCAAAGTAGAGGCGCGACGAGGCATCAAAGTCGGTCGAGACGGTCTCCGGGTTCGAGTTCACCAAGACGGCCTGCCAGCCACTGGCCCGCAGCGTCTCGGCCGCGCGGACGGCGCAGTAGTCGAACTCGATGCCCTGCCCGATGCGCACGGGGCCCGAGCCGATCACGAGCGCCGCCGGGCGCGCCACGGGCGGCGCCTCGGGCGGCGACCCCGCGGCCGCGTAGGTCGCGTAGAAGTACGGTGTCGCCGCGGCGAACTCGGCTGCGCACGTGTCGACCATGGCGTAGCCGGGCTCGAGACCCATGGCGTGCCGTTGCGCGGCGACCGTCGTCGGCGCAAGGCCTGTCAGCGCGGCGATGTCACGGTCACCGAAGGCAGCCCGCTTGGCCGAGACGAGCAGCGCGTCGGGGACGCGCCCGGTGACGGTCACCTCGGGCCGGGCCGCCCGGAGCCGTCCCTCGAGATCGACCAGGCGCTCGAGCTCGGCCAGGAACCAGGGCGCGATCCCCGTGATCCGCGCCAACTCCGTCGCCGGCAACCCACGGCGCAGCAGCGCAAGCAGCCGCCAGAATCGGGAGTCGGAGGGGGCCAGAAACCGCCGCAGCACGACCGGTCGGGCCGCGGCGATGGCGTTGGCCCGGTCGGCACAGACGAGGCCGTCGTCGCCCACGAACACCTCGCCGACGAGTTCCTCGCGGCGTGGCACGTCTTCCGCCCCGGTCCCCGGCCGGCCGAGGCGACCGACCGGACCCGCCAAGTAGTCGAGGGTGGGCCCCCAGGCGGGATCCTCCGCGAGCAACCCGGCGCCCGCCTGCTCGAGCCCGCGCAGGGCCTTGTTCAGCGCGGCGCCAAACGTGCGATCGATGGCCATAACCTCGCCGGTGGCCTTCATTTGGGAGCCCAGGGTCCGGTCGGCGCCCGGGAACTTGTCGAAGGGGAAGCGGGGCAGCTTGACCACCACGTAGTCGAGCGCCGGCTCGAAGGCCGCCACGGTCGTTCCGGTGATCGCGTTCGGGATCTCCGCCAGGCGCTGCCCGACCGCGATCTGCGCGGCCACGCGGGCGATGGGATAGCCGGTCGCCTTCGAGGCTAGCGCCGACGAGCGGCTGACGCGCGGGTTCACCTCGATGACGGCGTGCTCGCGGCCATCGGGCGAGAGCGCGAACTGCACGTTGCAGCCGCCCTCCACGCCGAGCGCGCGGATGATCGCGAGCGCCGCCGTGCGCAGCCGCTGGTGCACCGGGTCGGGCAGGGTCTGCACCGGCGCCACCACGATCGAGTCACCGGTGTGCACGCCGAGGGGGTCCACGTTCTCCATGGAGCACACCGCGATGCACGTGTCGTCGGCATCGCGCATGACCTCGTACTCGATCTCCTGCCAGCCCACCAGGCAGCGCTCCACGAGCACCTGCCCGATGGGGCTGGCGCGCAGCCCGAAGCGCACCCGCTCGTGGTAGGCGGTCTCGGTGTCGACGATGCCGCCCCCGGTGCCGCCCAAGGTGAACGCGGGGCGGATGATGGCCGGCAACCCGATCCGCTCCAAGGCGCGGTCCGCGGACGCGCGCCGCTCCGCTTCCGTGACCCCCTGCACGATCTCCGAGGGCGGATAGGGCTGGCCGATCCGCTCCAGCAGGTCGCGGAACCGCTCGCGGTCCTCGGCCATCTCGATGGCCTCGAGCGGTGTGCCCAAGAGCGGGACGCCCGTACGCTCCAACACACCGTGCCGGGCGAGGGCCATCGCGAGGTTGAGGGCAGTCTGCCCGCCCAAGCCAGCGAGGATGCCGTCGGGCCGCTCGCGCGCGATGATCGCCTCGACCACCGGGACCGTGAGGGGCTCGAGGTACACCACGTCGGCGACGCCCGGGTCGGTCATGATGGTGGCCGGGTTCGAGTTGAGCAGGATCGTGCGGATCCCCTCGTCGCGCAGGGCCCGGCAGGCCTGGGTCCCGGCATAGTCGAACTCGGCCGCCTGGCCGATCACGACGGGACCGGAGCCGATGATGAGGACGGTCCGCGGTCGCGCCCGAGCAGTAACGGGCACCCGCTCGTCCGCGCTCACGCGGTCTCCGGCCGGGTGAGACCCCGCTCACGACGCCGCACGTGCTCCACGAAGCGGTCGAACACGTCCTGCGCGTCGAGCGGCCCGGGCGAACCCTCGGGGTGGTACTGCGCCGACTCCACGGGCAGCTCGGAGTGGCGCAGCCCCTCGACCGAGCCGTCGTTGAGGTTGCGCTGGCTCACGCAGAGGCCGCTCGAGGGCGGGATGCTCTCCCCCACCAGCGCGACCTCGTGGTTCTGCGCGGTGATCTGGACCCGCCCAGACTTTACGTCCTGCACCGGGTGGTTGGCACCGTGGTGGCCGAAGCGCAGGCGCCGCGTCTGCGCACCGGCTGCGAGGCCGATGAGCTGATGCCCCAGGCAGATCCCGAGCAACGGCCGACCGTCGGCCAGCGCAGCCCGCGCGAGCGCCACGGGCGCCGTGAGGCGCGCGGGGTCCCCCGGACCCGGCGACAGCACCAGGCCGGCCAGGTCCGAGGCGAGCGCCTGGGTAGGCTCGACGTCGTGGGGCAGCACGCGCACGCGTGCACCGCGGCGCACCAGCTCCCGCACGATGTTCGCCTTCAGGCCGAAGTCCACCACCCCGACGAGCGGGCCGTCGCCGGTCCCCACCTCGTAGGGGTCGGGGGCCGACACCTGGCCCACGAAGTCCTGGTCCTCCCAGCGCGGCAGCGCCCGCGCCGCCTCGACTGCCGCCTCCGGATCGAGCTCGCCGGGCGCCGTCACGTAGGCCCGCTGGGACCCGGTCTCGCGCAGGCGGCGAGCCAGCGCCCGGGTATCGACGCCCGCGATCGCCGGCACGCCGCAGGTGCGCAGCAGGTAGGCGAGCTGCTGGGCGCGACCTACCACGGCCGCGGTTGCGTGCGCGACGACGAGGACGCGAAGCCACGGCCGCTCCGATTGGTCATCCTCGCAGACCCGGCCGTGGTTGCCGATCAGCGGGTAGGTCATCACGACCACCTGGCCGGCATAGGAGGGGTCGGTGCAGACCTCCTGGTACCCGGTCTGGGAGGTGTTGGCGACGAGATCGCCCCCCGCCGCGGTCGGTGCCCCGAAGGCCACCCCTGTGAAGACCGTGCCATCCTCGAGCGCGAGGAGGGCCGACCCATGCGCGCCCACCCGGGCATCCACCACGGCAGCCGGGGGCACCAAGATGGGGCAGCGGCGCGGCGAGGTCATCGAACGCTGGCTCGGGCCGGATCGCCGGGGGCCCGGCAGGCGCGAGCGAGGGGCGGCGTGCGCAGGGGGGTCTCCTCCACGGTCTCACTGGGCCGTTCCAGCCGGCCAACCGGCCGGTTCGTCCGATCTCACGGGATCGGTTGCTAGGGACATGCGTAGCGTACACCGGTGTCCGGGCTCGAAT
Organism: Candidatus Limnocylindrales bacterium; assembly: GCA_052144055.1. GTDB lineage: Bacteria > Chloroflexota > Limnocylindria > Limnocylindrales > CSP1-4 > JAJYNJ01. Next base: position 1,239 of record JBKQRF010000046.1, on the reverse strand, counting down.
CCGGCCGCGGACCGTGGGCCCGAAACCCAAGACCGGCGTCACGAGTCCTTGAATCGCAATTGGCGACAGGTCCCGGGCCAGAGCGGTCAGTGCCGGAAATGGCGGACCCCGGTGAACAGCATGGCCACACCCGCCGCCTCGGCGGCCGCGAGCACCTCGGGGTCGCGCACCGAGCCGCCGGGCTGCACGAACGCCGTGACGCCGGCGTCCGCGCACGCCAGCAGGCCATCGGGGAACGGGAAGAACGCATCCGATGCGCAGGCGGCGCCGCTCACCCGCTCGGCTGCTGCCTTCTCCACAGCAAGCCGCGCGCTGTCGACCCGGCTCATCTGGCCCGCACCCACACCGACGAGGGTGCCGTCCCGCACCAGGACGATCGCGTTCGACTTCACGTGGCGGGCGAGCCGCCAGGCGAGGTCGAGATCGGCGCGCTCCCGCGCGTCGGGCGCCCGCGACGTCACCAGGCGCCAGCTCGTCGGGTCATCCGGCCGGACGTCCGACTCGCACGCGAGCAGCGCGCCGCCGGCGCTGCGGTACTCGATCAGCGGATCAGCGGGCGCACTGCCCAGGCTCGCATCCACCACGACGCGCAGGTTGGGACGACGCGCCAGGATCGCCGTGGCCTCGGGTTCGAGCGATGGCGCGACCACGACCTCGAGAAAGAGCGCGGTGAGCCGCTCGGCCAGGGGGGCATCGATCGATCCGCTGACGGCGACGACACCGCCATACGTGCTCACCGGATCGCCCGAGAGCGCCCGCTCCCAGGCGGTGAGCAAGTCAGCGGCCTCGGCTGCGCCGCAGGGGTTGGTGTGCTTGACGATCGCGCAGGCCGGCCCGCGGAGGTCGCGCCCGATGGCGGCCGCCGCCGCAGCGTCAAGCAGGTTGGTGTAGCTGAGCGCCTTGCCCTGCCGCAGGTCCACGCCGCGGGCGAACGGCCCCGCCGCCTGCCCGGCATCACGCAGGCGATAGACGGCCGCCCGCTGGTGCGGGTTTTCGCCGTAGCGCAGCAGCCCGATGCGCTCAAGCTCGAGCGAGACGTGCTGCGCGAACGGCTCCGCTGCCTCGATCCCGAGCCGGCGCGGCAGCTCGGCCGCGATGCGCGCCTCGTAGGCGGCGGTGTGGCGGAAGGCTGCGGCCGCCAGCCGCCGGCGGGTGGCCTCGCCGAGACTGCCAGCGGCACGCAGCTCGGCGAGCACTGCCGGATACTCGGCCGGGTCCGTGACGACCGCGACCGAGGCG
>JBKQRF010000045.1:0-4766 GCA_052144055.1 Candidatus Limnocylindrales bacterium | reverse complement strand
GCAGGTCGTAGCGCTCGCCGAGGACAAGCGGTCCAATCGACCAGCGCCCCCCGATCTCGGCTGCACCAAAGGGGCTCTGTCTCGCGAGCTCGATGGGCGGGGCCGTGGTCTCGATGCGGCGGACGGGACCCGCGATATCCCAGATGAGGACTCGTCCGCCGGGCCGCAGCACGCGGTACAGCTCGGCGAAGCCTGCCGCAGGATCCGACCAGTGGTGCAGCGAGAAGGTGCTGACGGCGAGGTCGAAGGAGCGGTCCGCAAAGGGCAGGGCGGCCGCGTCGCCGACGAGGAAGGCCGGCTTGGCCGGATCGTCCAGGGCGAACTCGCGCGCGGCGTGCGCCCCTGCCCGCGCGATCATGGCGGGGTCGAGGTCCACTCCGGTAACGTGCAGCCCGGGACGCTGGCCCGCCACGCGGATCGCCAGCTGGCCGGGGCCACAGCCGATGTCGAGCACGCTTGCCTCTGCGGGTGCCACTCTCGCGACGGTGCGCGCAATGCGCGCGAACACGGGCCGGTACACGAGGTGGGACGTCCAGTCGTAGGCTCGGGCATTGGGCATCGACGAGCGTGACATGCTCGTTCGGGCGGCCCCCAGCCGAGCCTGACCGAGGCGGGATAGCGCCACCCCGGTGGCCACAATGCCCCCGATGGCGGCCATCACGACGGCCGTGCGACGACGCGACATGACACCCCTTCCCTGTGCTACTGAACCGCCCACCGGGGCTGCTCACAGCCTACTATCGCCTCGGCCGCGGCCCCACCGGGAGCGATGTCTCGCCCCGGCCACGGGCCATCACCGCGTCTCGGTTCGTGCCCGGCGCCCCCCTCGAACCGACCGCCATCTTCTGCCCGTCGTGATGGGCTGGTGCAACCTGGGCTTCCGGGCTGCGAGCGTCCCGAGATCAGCGGTTCGATGCGCCGTAGACGACTGACATCGCCCGGACGGTGGCCGCGAGACGCACGCGCAGCTCGGGCGGGCCAAGGACCTCGACACGCGCGCCCAGACGGAGTAGATCATCGTGGACGGTCTCAAGCGAGCTGGTCTGGAATTGAGCTCGCACCCAGCCGTCGGTGGCCGTTGGCACCGCGCCACCTCTCGCATCCTCCGGTGGGAGCACCGATACGTCGGCGCCGGTCGCGTACTCAAGCTCGTCGATCGCCTCAGCGCGCACGAGCACCAGCACGTCGAGCCGGCGGGTGCTCGCCTCGAAGGCGCTCGCGGTCGCCTCCCAGTGCGCCGCCAGGTCGAACTCGGAGGGACGCTCGAACCGCTCAGGCAGGCAGGTCGCCCGCAGGATGCGCGAGACGCGGTAGGTCCGCTGTAGGTGGTCGCGGCGGGCCACGAGGTACCAGACGCCGGCCTTCAGCACGAGGCCCAGCGGCTCCACGCGGCGCTCGACCGGTCCGTCGGGCCCCTCGTAAGTCATCTCCAGCAGGCGTGACGCCCAGACTCCTTCGGCCACCGTGGCCAGGGCGGCCGGCGGCTCGTCGCGACGGAACCAACGGGGGGCCACGAAGAGGAAGCGCTCGCGCAGGCGGGCGGCGCGGCCCCGCAGCTCCGGGGGCAGCGCGGCCAGCACCTTGAGCTGCGCTGCCGCCAGCACCGTGCCCAAGCCGAGCTGCGCCGCCGGGCCCTCGAGGCCAGAGAGGAAGAGGGCCTCCGCTTCGTCCTGGTTGAGGCCGGTGAGGCGGGTCCGGTAGCCGTCGACGAGCTGGTAGCCGCCCGCCGGTCCCCGTTCCGCGTACACCGGCACACCCGCGGCAGCTAGCCCGTCGAGGTCGCGGTACATCGTGCGCAGCGACACTTCGAGCTCGTCGGCGAGCTCGCGAGCGGTCATCCGGCCGCGCGTCTGGAGGAGCAGCAGGACCGAGATGAGCCGGCTCGCGTGCATGGTGACGGCACGATAGCGCGCCGTTCCTGTCGTGATCCGTCAGGTACGTCGGCTAGGCTTGGGCCTGTCACTGATCGATGGGCGCCGGAGGAGCGAACCCTCCGCGTCAAGGAAGCTGTGGGGGGCAGGCATGCTGATGCATCCCGATCTGCTATTGCTGGTGATCCAGCAGGACCACGAGCGGCTGGAGCGCGAGGCTGCGCGTGACCGGCTGGCGGCCTCACGCTGCAGGCCCGCTCGAGCGTGGCTGCCCCGGCGCGCCCTGGGCCGTCTGCTTGTGCGTGCTGGGCTGTGGCTCCTAGCGTCGCGCGTCACGACGCCCGCGCGTTCACTCGAGTAGGGACGCCATGTCGCAGATGCTGGCTTCGGGCACGGGTACGGGCACGTGACAACGGCGGCCCTGAGCGAGCGCGTCCCGCCCGAAGCACTCCTCGCGGCGTACCCCGAGCCGATGCGCCGGATCGGCGAGGAGCTGCGCACGCTAGTGCGTCGCGCTATGCCCGAGGCGATGGAACGCGTTCGGACCGGCTGGCGGATCATCGGCTATGACGTGCCCGCGCCTCGTCGCCCGGCGTACTTCTGCTGGATCATGCCCGAGCCGGTCCACGTCCACCTCGGCTTCGTGTACGGCGTCCTGATGGACGACCCCGACCGGCTCCTCGAGGGCCGCATCCCGCGCGCCCGATGGGTCACCTTCCGCCCGGGAGACCCCATCGACGCGCTCAGCCTGGCCTGGCTCGTGCATGAGGCGGCCCGCGTCGCGCGCCTTTCGGCGCGGGAGCGGCTCGCGGCTACGCTCGATCGGGAGATCAGCGGGCGCTCGCCCGGCTGAGGCTGGGGCCGCGCACAGACAGACACGTCAGCGGTCGGGCATGGTCAGGTCCCTCTACTTCGACGGCCGCGCTAACGCGAAGTTGCCTCGTCTCGCGCGAGGGGCACATGCCAGCCAATGAGCTCGCAGCCGAGGTAGTGCAGTGCGCCCTCACCTGGCGTGCACACGGGGCAACCCCAGAGCGTGAGGCCGCCCTCGTCGGGCAGGAAGGCGATGTCGCACATGTTCTTGGTCGGATCGCGGTACCGGCCATGGCAGGCGCAGTCACAGTGGACCCAGTGGCTGCAGGTGCACCGCGCCGACGGCGATGGCGCTCTGAGGACGCTGGCGGGAAACGGAAACGGGACGCGCATCTGGTCTCCTGCGGTACCCACCAGATCGCGCACGCCGCGCATCACCCGGTGGTGTTGATTGTCGTGGCCGCGTCAAACGTGAAGGGGACCCACCCTAGTGATGCGCGGGCCCAGTGCGCCGCGCACCGGCGGAGCTGGCGAGTCGCCCACCACGGGTGGATCGTGCGCGCCAGCCTGCATACGCACCGGCCAGTGCAGGCTCGGTGCCGAGCAAGGTCAGGAGCACGTGCTCCTCCTACTCGAGGTGCGAGGTCAGCAGCGCGCGCAGCATATGGACCGCGACACACACCTGCTCCCCCACTCGATGTGCGGGAGGAGCATCGCCTGAGGCGGGCTCGCACCTCCAAGATCGCGCGCTGGTGTGGCTCAACCCGAGCGAAGTCCGCCGTCGACCCAGCCGCGCTCTTGCCGCATCCGCGGCGACGGGCGGGTATCCGCTCCTTGGGGTCGCCTGGGGCACCGACTCCGACCACTCGGTGGGAGAATGGCGGCTCACCAACGAGGCCAGGGATACAAGGGGGGCCAGACATGGCAGACGCGACATCGGCTAGGCCGATCTGGGCGGACCTCTCGAGTGGCGATCCGGAGGGCTCTCGGTCGTTCTACGCGAAGCTCTTCGGCTGGCAGGTCGAGCCTAACCCCGATCCGCAGTACGGCGGCTACGCGGTGGCGACGCTCGAGGGCCAGGACGTGGCGGGCATCGGGCCCAAGATGATGGCCGAGGCACCCACCGCCTGGCTGATCTACATCGGCACCCCCGATGCCAACGTCCTGGCGGACGCGGTGACCGCGGCCGGCGGGACGGTCGTGGCCCCGCCGATGGACGTCGGGCCGCAGGGTCGCATGGGCGTGTTCCAGGATCCCTCCGGCGCCGTCATCGGGGCCTGGCAGCCGGGGGCGATGGCGGGCTTCGCGGCGAGCGGCGCGGGGAGCTTCGGCTGGGCCGAGCTGAGCGCCCGTGGGGTCGACCGCGCGATCGCGTTCTACCGTACGGTGTTCGGCTGGCAGGCTCGGACCTCGCCGATGGGCGCAGGGCAGCCCGACTACACCGAGTTCCTGCTCGATGGCGAGAGCATCGCGGGCGGGCAGGAGATGCAGCCGATGGTGCCGGCCCAGGTGCCCAGCTACTGGATGCCGTACTTCACGGTGGCCAACGTCGACGGCGCGGCTCGCTCCGCGCTCGATCTGGGTGCCCGGGAGATGGTCGCGCCGATGGACTTCCCGGGCGGCCGGTTCGCCATCCTGCAGGATCCCCAAGGGGCGACGTTCGGGCTGCTGAAGGTCGCGCCGAGGCAGACGTAGCCGAGCCACCAGTCCAACCCAGGCATCAGAGCCGCGTCATCGCGAGCGCGGGGTCCGACGTCCCTGGGGGTCGATTGCGGCCCGGCAGCGCCGCAGTACAATTCGCCCTGCTTTGCGAGCGGGAGTAACTCAGTTGGCAGAGTGCTTGCTTCCCAAGCGAGCAGTCGCCGGCCTGACAGCCTTCTCCCACCCTGTTCTTGGAGGATATGCCGGGCGATGTGCACAATGTCGTCTCATTGTGCACTGCGCTTTGCCCCAATTCGTGCCTCGGGTTCCACCGATCGACGCAACACCGTGATAGGTGCAGTGTCGATCGGGAGGTGGACCCATGGCGCACTGGGCCAGGCCAGCGTTGACGGCCGAGCAGAAGCGGGAGATGTGGTCCCG
>JBKQRF010000044.1:0-3372 GCA_052144055.1 Candidatus Limnocylindrales bacterium | reverse complement strand
GATGTCTGGGTCGTGAATGCTCGACAGGAGAACGGGGGCCTGAGAGCGAGGACGTGGCGCTGGTCGGACCAGTGCGGGCCGCTGCGCCCGCGAGCGCATCCAGCGGCGGCGAGGTCGCCGCTGCGGCGTTCGCCGTGGCCTTGCCCACCACGGGGACCGGCGGGTCGCCTCCGATTGCCAAGTCTTCCACGGCCGCCGGCGCCTCGCTTGAGACTTCCGGGCCATTCGCGGTCGGCGGAGCTTCGTCTTCGCCCCTGGCGATCGCGGGAGGCGACACGCGGTCGAGCGGAACACCGCCAAGCTTCATCGGGGAACCGATACTCGCCGCGTTCGCTGTGGTCGTGCTCGGCGCGCTCACGGCCGGGGCCACGCTCCTGTACGTCCGCCTTGCACAGCGGCGCTAACGCAGGTCGCGAGGTGCCGCCCGCCGCGTCTGACGGCACCGGGTCGGTCGACGAGCCGGTGTCCTCCTAGCCGATCCCGCAGCAAGGTAATCGCGTGGGAGACCGTCGCGCGCCGGCCGGTACCGTCTGGATACCATCCACACCTATGAGCCGTGCGTTTCTCCCGTCGATCGTCGTCACGCTCGGAGATCCCAGCCCCTCGCGCGGCGGAGCGGCCGCGCGGCGCAAGAGCGAGCTGTATCTCGACGCCGTCCGCCGGGCAGGAGGCGCGCCGGTCGGCATCGACGAGACGACGTCGATCGCCGAGGCGACGGCGGCGTCTTCGGGGATGGACGGACTGCTGATGAGCGGCGGCACCGATCTCGATCCGGCGCTGTACGGCGCCGAGCTCCAAGGGTCCGTGGGGATCCGACCGGACCGTGACCGGCTCGAGTTAGCAGCGTGGGGCGCCGCGGCGAAACGCGGGCTCCCCGTGCTCGGAATCTGCCGCGGGCTGCAGGCGATCAACGTCTTCATGGGCGGGGGGTTGGCCCAGCACGTCGAAGGCCACCAGGGTCCGAGCTTCGGGGAGGGTTGCCCGGCCACCCACCAGCTGCGCCTCATTGCGGGTTCACTGCTCGCGCGGATCCTGACGGAAGGTGTGGGCAGTCCCGACCGCGTGGGGGACCCCGACGGTGCGGCCGGCCCAAACGATGCGGCAGTGCTGCCGTCGTACACGGTCAACTCCTACCACCACCAGGCGGTCCGGCCGGGCGATCTCGCGCCCGGCCATCTCGCGGTCGGCTTCACCACCGGTGGCGATGGTGAACTGATCGAGGCGCTGGAAAGCGCCGACGGTCGATGGCTCATCGGCGTGCAGTTCCACCCGGAACGGACGGGATCGACTCCCCCGGAATTCGAGCGGCTCTTCGCCGCGTTCGTCCGGGCCGCGTCAGAACGCGACGGCTGACGAGGCAACCGATCCTTCGGCTGCCAGTGCTCGTCGACGGCCCACAGCTCGTCTCGTCGACCGGCTTCGACAATCCGCTGGAGGAACCGTTACGTCCGAGCCTCCCGTGGGTGGCTGATCACCTTGCCGGGGCATCCCCGCTCGAGCACGAGACCCGCATGTACGCAGCAGAAGGGGCTCGCGATGACCCCGGCGAACCCCAGCTCGTGTGTGGCGATGAGCAGCGTCGTCCCTGCGCATGCCATCTCGCGGATCACTTTCAGCGGCGCGACCACGCGCTCGGGACCGAAGGCGCTCACGATCTCGTCGAGCAGGAGCGGCTCTAGCTCCATGGCGAGTGCCCGGACGATGGCGGTTGGCCCCTTCAAGAAGACGAAGCGGGCGGTGCCCTCCGGATTCCCAGCCGGTCGCCCGTGCGGAGCCCCAGACGCGCTGCGGCGTCTCCCTGGTCGATGGCCAGACAGAGACGGCCGTTCGCATCCACGTATAGGAGCGGGTCGCCCCGCGGCACGGCTCCAAATGTCAGCTGCCACGTCAGCGTCGCCGGAGTCACCGCGCGCGACCGGAGGCCGTCGTCACCGAGCGACGGCTCGTGCAGCGGCGGCCCGACCTGCAACCGATCGCCAAGGGCAAGCCCGCCGAGCGCAGCCTCGAGATCCGACCGTTCCCCGGCCAGCTTGACATTGCCGAACGAGTCGACGTAGATCACGGCAACCACAAGCTCGCCAGGCACCACTCGCGGCGCCGGAAGATCGAGGCGCACAAGTCCGGACGGATCGAGCGGCGGCCCGAACGCCTCGAGCGGCACACCGAGCGCGAGGTGGGCGCCGGCCGGGGCGAAGACGTCCCGGCCGTGGAACGACGCGCTGACCACGGGGAGCCGGTAGTCGGCGGCCTCCAGGACGTGCGCGGCGATGATCCCGCCCAGACGGTCCGCGGCCGGCAGGAGGACGCCGTTGTCCGGCCCCACCAGCACGTCGCCCCGCGCGACGCGAACGCCGATCGGCAGGCGCGCGGTCCCCACGCCCGGGTCGACGACAGCGACGTGAACTCCGACGGGCAGGTACGGCAGCGCGGCCCACAAGAGCAGCGCCCCGTCGAGCACTGCGTACTTCGCCACTTCGTGGCTGATATCGAGCAACCGGACGTCGGGAGCGATGCCGAGGATCACGCCCCGGCAGATCGCCGGCAAGGCGTCGCGCTCTCCGAAGTCCGTCGTGAGGCTCACCAGCGGCCGTGGATCGCGAGCGCCGCCGGCACCGGAATTGCCGGAACTTGCGGCACGACCGGCACCCCCGATGTCGCCTGCGCTGCGCGGGCCGGCGGCGTCGGTCTGGGCGGCGGCGGGGGTCAGGATGGGGCGCGTGAACGTGTCGCGCATCGCCCGATGGTAGCCGACCGTACACTGCGGACCGTGCGCGTCCACGCGATCCGGCTCCGCATGCTGGCGCTGGTCGCGACCCTCCTGTGGGGGGCCGCGGCGCTGGCCGTGCTTCTCGCGTACCACCCTAGGGTGCCAGTCGCTCCCTTGGTGGCGGCGACACCGATGGTGGGCACAGCAGCGTCTCTGTGCGCGCTGGCGTGGCCGCCGCTCGTTCGCAGCAGCCGCGGGGCCGCCGGGGTCGTGTGGGTGGGGATCCTCGAGATCCTGCTCCTGGCGCCGTCCCTGGCCGGCCTCGTGTCCGCGCTTCGGCAGCCGGGCGCGTCGCCGTTCCTCCCGTCGGGCGAAGACGCTTACGCATGGTTCCTGACCCTCGTGGCCGCGTCTCTGCTCGCCGGCATTGGGATGTCACGGCACGTGCTAGGCGGCAGGGCACTGGGTCGGTCGCGCCTGGCGCTCGCCGGCCTGATCGCCGCGACGTTGCTCGCCGTCGGGTCAGGGGTGTCCGGAGTCGCCGTGGTCGGCACCCAGCTGGCCTTCTCGTCGGGCGGATCGGCCCCGTCCGGTCCGGCGGGGGGGGCACCGTTGCCCCCCACGTGCTCGTCCTCCCTTCGGGCGGCGACCAACGCGGACGTCAC
>JBKQRF010000043.1:0-6289 GCA_052144055.1 Candidatus Limnocylindrales bacterium | reverse complement strand
TGCTCGAGCCGCTCGGGGTGGCACTCCATGCTGTCGGCCTCGCCGAGCTCCGACCGGGCGCGCACGTGGGTGTCTTCGGCTGTGGCCCAATCGGCCTGCTGATCATCCAGCTCGCGCGCATCTCCGGGGCGACGACCATCGTTGCGACCGACGTCCTACCGCACCGGATCGAGGCGGCGAGGGCCGCGGGTGCCTCGGCGGTGGCGCTCGTCGTCGGCGGGGTGGAGCGCGATGAGCTGCGAGCTGCCGCCGGGCGTCACGGGCTCGACGCGGCGTTCGAGGTCGCTGGTGAGGACGATGCGCTCGAGACCGCGATGTCACTTGCCGCGCCGGCTGCGACCGTCGTCATCGTGGGCATCCCGGCCGTCGACCGCGTCCAGTTCACGGCGTCCGTCGCCCGTCGAAAGGGCCTGACGGTCAAGCTCTCGCGTCGGATGAACCGCGTCTATCCCCGCGCCCTTCGGCTCGTGGAGTCAGCGCTCGTCGACGTGCGCTCCATCGCCACCGAGAGCCTGCCCCTGATCGAGTTCGAATCGGCCTTCGCGACCGCCGCCAGGCGCGACGGTCTGAAGGTGATCGTCCGGCCCTCCGCAACCCCCGAATCCAGGCCTCGTCCGGATCGCGGAGCCGATCGCCTGTCGGCCGCCCGAACCCACGACGGGTTAGCAAACCGTAAGTTGACATGAACGCAATAGCAGATCAAAGTGTCATCGATCGCAACCATTCGAAGGTCGGACCTTTGATAGGAGATGGCGTGACGACGAGGGGTAGCGTCCCTTCCGACGGCGTGTTCGCGCGCGAGCGTCAGCAGCGGATCGCGTCCATCGTCGATGAGCAGGGGCGTGCGCGCGTCACCGACCTGGCGGCCGACCTGCACGTGTCGGCGGTCACGATCCGAAAGGACCTCTTGGCCCTTGAGAGCGAGCGGCGACTCGTTCGGACGCATGGTGGCGCCATCGCGATCGAGCGCAACCGCCCAGAGCTCGCATTCGACGTGCGCGAGCGCCTGCAGCGCGACGAGAAGTCGCAGATCGGTGACTTCGCCGCGGACCTCGTGAGCGACGGCGAGAGCATCGCCCTCGACGCGAGCACGACGGCGCTCTACGTCGCTCGGCACCTCACCGAGAAGGAGCGGTGGCACGCGCTCACGGTCGTTACCAACGGCATGCGGATCGCCTCCGAGCTGGCCGGCCATCCCGGCATCGTCGTCCTCATGCCTGGCGGCCGCGTGCGTTTCGAGGCACTGTCGGTCATCGGACCGCTCGGGTCCTCGATCTACAGGAAGATCAACGTTCAGAAGGCGTTCGTGGGTGCGGCCGGATTTTCGATCGAGTCCGGCCTGAGTGACGCGATCGAGGAGGAAGCCCAGATCAAACGCTCCATGGTGGCGGGCGCACGTGAAGTCATCGCCATCATCGACCACACCAAGTGGGGGCACTCCGCCTCTGCGACCTTCTGCCGGACCGACCGGATCACCGCGGTCCTGACCGACACTGAGGCGCCGACCGACATGGTGGCCACGCTGCGCCGGATGGGGATCCTGGTTCACCTCATCGGGACCCCAGCCGATGCGTTGACCCCGGCCCGGCTCGGCGCGAGCGAACCGGTCATCAACCGAGCGACGGCATGACGCCCGACGCCACCGTCGCTGAACCGGCTGCCCTGCCGCCGGCCCGCCCGATTAGCCTCGAGCTGCGCGGAATCTCGAAGCGGTTCGGCATGACCCAGGCCCTCGAGGACGTGTCGTTGGCGCTGCGGCAGGGCGAGATCCACGGGCTTGTAGGCGAGAACGGAGCCGGCAAGAGCACGCTCGTGAAGATCCTTGCCGGTGTCCACGCTCCGGACGCCGGGAGCATCCTGCTCGACGGTGTGGCAACGCACATCCCGAACCCCGCGGCCGCACACGCGCTGGGTATCGGCGTGGTCCACCAGGAGCCGCGGCTCTTCCCGGATCTCTCGGTCGCAGAGAACGTGTTTCTCGCGAGCCCGCCGACGAGCCGCCTGGGAACGATTTCCTGGGGCGAGATGCGCCGCAGGTCGGCGGGAATCTTTGAGCAGCTCGACGTGCGGCTCGACGTGACCGCGGCGGTGCGCGGCCTGTCGATGGCCGACCAGCAGCTCATCGAGATCGCCAAGGCGCTGTCGTTCGACGCTCGGATCCTCATCCTCGACGAGCCGACCGCGTCGCTCTCGGCCCACGAGGTTGAGCGCCTCTTTACGATCGTCCGTCGCACCCGGGATCGCGGCGTCACCGTCCTCTTCGTGAGCCACCGCCTCGAAGAGGTCTTCCAACTGTGCGACCGGGCAACCGTCCTGCGCGACGGGCGGCACGTCATCACCGCTCCGATTACCGATCTGACGACGGGTGATCTGATCCGCCACATGGTCGGACGCGCAGTCACACTGTTTCCTAAGGGCGAAGCCGCCATCGGCGACGTGCTGCTCGAAGTGAACCACCTCAGCCGCCCTGGCGAGTTTCGGGACGTGAGCTTCACGCTCCGGGCCGGCGAGATCCTCGGGCTGGCCGGTCTTGTCGGGGCCGGCCGCACCGAGGTCGCCCGCGTGCTGTTCGGGATCAATCAGCCCTCCGCGGGTGAGGTCCGCCTTGGGGGACGCGTTGTCCGGATCGCCTCGCCGTCTGCCGCGCTGCGAGCCGGGATCGCCTACGTGCCCGAAGATCGGCATCAGAACGGGCTGGTGGTCGATTTCTCGATCGCCGAGAACGTCACCTTGCCGATCCTGCCGATCCTCTTCCCGCGCCTCTTCCTGCACCACTCGGTAGAGCGTGGGCTGGCGCGGCGACATACCGAGCGTCTGCGTGTCCGCGCGACGAGCATGGACCAGCTGGTTCAGGCGCTCTCGGGCGGCAACCAGCAGAAGGTGATGATCGCCAAGTGGCTGGCGACGAATCCGCGCGTCCTTATCCTCGACGAGCCGACCCACGGCGTGGACATCGGCGCGAAGGTCGAAGTCCACCGGATCGCCTCCGAGCTGGCTGCGTCGGGGCTCGGGATCATCCTCATCTCCAGCGAGCTGCCCGAGGTCCTCGCGATGAGCGATCGGATCCTGGTTCTCCACGAGGGCCGCGTCACCGCCGAGATTCCGCGTGCAGAGGCGACGGAGGAACGCGTCATGTTCGCCGCGACCGGCCAGAATGGGTTGTCCGACGTCGCAGATGGGGCCCGAGCGGACCCGTCACGTGTGGCGATCCCCTCCGTTGCCAATCAGGTCTCCGATGGCCGCTAACGCCGCCGTCGCGCCCGCCCGCCGGAGCATGGCGGCACGCGTTGTCACGACCGTAGGCCGCTCGCGGGAACTGACCCTCTTTGGCGTGATGGTTGTGCTCAGCCTGCTGGTGACCGTTCGGGCACCGCAGTTCCTGTCGCCCTCGAACCTCACCGAGGTCACCACGATGGCGGCGATCATGGCGATCGCCGCTATCGGGGAGGCGCTCGTCATCATCACCAAGAACGTCGATCTCTCGGTCGAATCTACGATCGGGTTGACCGCCTTCGTGGTGGCCGACATCCTGAGCCAGCACACGCTGTCCGTGCCGGAAGCGTGGGCGGCCGGGCTCGGCCTGGGGCTGGTGCTCGGGATGGCCAACGGAGCGGTGATCACGCTGTTCCGCCTCCCCTCGATCGTGGTGACGCTGGGCACGCTCAGCATCTACCGGGGCCTCGCCTTCTTCGTGGCCGGCGGCCGCGAGATGAACCTCGCCCAAATGCCGGCCGGCTACTCGAACCCGTCTAGCCAGACGTTCTTCGGGATCCCGCTGTTCGTGCTGGTCGCGGTTGCGGTCGTGGTAGTAGTCGCGCTGCTCCTGCGGCTCACCCCGTTCGGACGACATCTGTACGCGGTCGGGAGCAACGCCGAGGCGGCCTCTGTCATCGGCATCCGGTCTCGGGTCACCGTGTTCCTCGCGTTCTCGCTGTGTGGGCTGCTGGCTGGCCTCGCGGGCGTCCTGTGGGGCATGGAGTTCGGGACGATCTATGCCACCTCCGCCTCCGGCATCGTCCTGCAGATCGTGGCCGCCGTCGTGGTCGGCGGCGTGATGATCTCCGGCGGCTCGGGCACCGTCGTCGGAGCCGCGCTGGGCGCGCTGTTCCTCGGTCTGATCAACAACGCGCTGCTCCTGCTTCTGATGCCGCAGGAGCTCCTCCAGGCCATCTACGGCGTCGTCATTCTGATCGCCGTCAGCGCAGACGCGCTCCTCCAGCGGCGGGAGCGACGGATTGCCGCGGAGACCACGATCCGATGACCGACTCACCGAGCACCACGCCAGCCACTTCCGCCGCGGCGGCCGATGAGCCGGTCCTTTCGCCCCCCGGCTTCTTCCAGCGCTTCTCCGGCGTCGCCCGCTGGGAAGTGCTCCTGCTCGTGGTCCTGGGACTCCTTGTCCTCGAAGGAACCCGACTCTCCAAGTACTTCATCAGTGGATCCAACTTCTCGAACCTGATCACCGCGGTCATGGAAGTCTCGATCTGCGCGCTGCCTGAGACGCTGATCATCATCACCGGCGAGATCGATCTCTCGGTCGAATCGATGATCGGCTTGTCGAGCGCCCTTTTGGGGTGGTTGTGGGCAGCCGGCGTGCAGCTCGAAGTCGCCATCCTCATCGTGCTTGTGGTCGGCATATTGGGCGGCCTCCTGAATGGCCTGCTCGTGAGCCGCGTGGCCCTCCCGTCGCTCGTCGTCACGATCGGCACGCTCGCCCTCTTTCGCGGGCTGGCCGATGTCATCCTCGGACCCACCGCGATCAGCAACTTCCCTTCGGCCTTTACGGCCTTCGGGTTCAGCACCATTCCGGGCACGCCGGTTCCGTTCACCCTGGTGGTGTTCCTGATCTTGGGCGCGCTCTTCTGGACGGTGGCCCACGCGACATGGATCGGCCGCCAGATCTTTGCGGTGGGCAAGAACAAGGACGCGGCGCGCTACTCAGGCGTCCGCGTCGGTACCCTGAAGATGGCCCTCTTCGTCGTGTCCGGGCTCGTAGCCGCGTTCGCCGGCGTGATCCTGACCTCGCGGTTTTCCAGCGCGACGGCCGACAATGGCACCGGCCTGACGCTGGTCGTGGTGACCATCGTGGTGCTCGGCGGCGTCGACATCAACGGCGGCAAGGGCACCATCCCGGGCGTCATTCTCGCCGTCTTCACGTTGGCCACGCTCCAGAACGAGCTCACTCTCGCCGGTGTCTCGAGCGAGTATCAGGGGGTGGCTGTCGGGCTGCTCCTGATCGCTTCGGTCACCGTTCCCTATCTCGCCCGTCAGATCGGGCCCATGGCCGACCGAGTTCGGACAGGCCGGCGCCAGCCGGCCGCCTCAGTCGGCCCTGGGGCAAACGTGTCGTAGGAGCAGTAGAGGAGGTAGTTTCGTGGTTCATCACACTCATCGCCTGGCCGTAGCTGTGGCCGTCCTAGCCCTTGTGGCGGGCGCCTGCAGTTCGGCCGCGACGGCGGTTCCCGCCACACCGGCACCGGCAACGCCGGCACCCGTCACGGCGGCACCGGCGACACCGGCACCGGCGACACCGGCACCCGCCTCGATGGCGCCTGCCTCGATGGCGCCTGCCTCGGCGGCGCCGGCGGCTGGCGCAATCACTGTGGTCAACATCCCGAAGCAGGTCAACAACCCGTACTTTGACGTGGCCTACAAGGGCATGCAGCAGGCGGCCACCGATCTCGGCGGCACGGTCAGCTACGTCGGCCCGAGCGCCGCGGTGGCGACCCAACAGGTTCCCTTCATCCAGACCGCGACCACGCAGCACGCCAGCGCCATCGTGGTCTCGGCTGACGACCCCACGGCGATCGCGCCCGCGCTGAAGGCCGCCATGGCGGCCGGCGTCAAGGTCGTCGGGTACGACTCAAGCCCAGCAGTGGGCGCCTACAACGTGTTCGTAAACCAGGCCGATACAAACGGCATCGGCCAGGGGCTCGTCCAGATGGCGTGCGATGAGGCGCCGAACTGCACCGGAGAGATCGCGGTGCTCTCCGCTGCTGAGACGGCGACCAACCAGAACGCGTGGATCGCCGCCATGAAAGTGACCCTTAAGCAGGCCAAGTACAAGGGACTCGTGTTTGACGGCGTCGTCTACGGAAACGACGATCCGCAAATCAGCACGACCCAGGCCCAGGGCCTTCTGCAGGCGCATCCGAACCTCAAGGTCATCGTCGCGCCGACCACGGGCGGCAACGAGGCGGCGGCGCAGGTCGAGAAGGCCGCGGGCAAGACCGGGAAGGTCATCGAGACCGGCCTTGGCACTCCCGATGGCATGGAAGCCTACGACAAG
>JBKQRF010000042.1:0-7977 GCA_052144055.1 Candidatus Limnocylindrales bacterium | reverse complement strand
CGGGTTGTTGGAGGATGCGGAGGGTCGCGAGCCCGGGGAGCGGCCAGCCACGATCCACGCACCGTGGTCACCGCGTGTCCGTACCCCTGGCTCACCGAGCAGTGCCGGCCCAGCCTGTGGCTACCCCCACCCCAGAGACGCCGGGCAACCGGCTAGGCCCTGGGATTCTCCCCGGGTAACGTCTCCCCGACGATCAGCGCACCGTCGACCGGTCGAGCTCATGGGCGAGGCCGAGGTGGTCCGGCAGTGCCAGTGTCTGAGGGAGAAAGACCGATGATCACGCCGAACCAACCGTATGCGGCCCGCCTGGATGTCGACTACCCAGACAAGTTGGATCGGTTCACCACGCTCGTCCGGCTGATCTGGATCATCCCGATCGCGGTCATCCTGAGCCTGCTCACGGCGACCGGGAACGCGACTGTGGTCACCCAGAGCGGCCACCGGGTGGCGAGCGCTAGCGGGAGCATCTTCACCGGACTCTGGCTCGCCACACTGCTGCTGCTCGTGTTCCGCGTGGGCTATCCCCCCTGGTGGTTCGACTTCGCCCGCGAGCTGACACGCTTCGGGGCACGGGTCGGTGCGTACCTGGGCCTGCTCACGGACCAATACCCATCGACGGTCGAGGAGCAGTCGGTGCATCTCGAGATCGACTACCCCACTGTCGAGCGAGACCTCCATCGCTGGTTGCCGTTGGTGAAGTGGCTCCTCGCGATCCCCCACTATGTCGTGCTGTTCTTTCTCTGGCTCGCCGCGATCGTCGCGATCATCGTGGCCTGGTTCGCCATCCTCCTCACGGGCCGCTATCCGCGGGCCCTCTTCAAGTACGTGGTGGGAGTGGCTCGCTGGAGCCTTCGCGTTGACGCCTACGCCTTCCTGCTGGTCACCGATCGCTACCCACCCTTCAGTCTCAGCTGAGCCGGAGGTCTTCGCAGTCATCCGGGCGGGGTTGTTCGGGAGCCGGTGATCTGGACACCGGCGATCATCCTGCTACGTCGGAAAGCGTCCGGCTCCACGAGATCCGCGACGTCGTCGAGCGCCGACCAGGACCTGTTGGCCTTCGCCGCGGCGACCGCCGCAAGACCGGCTGGCTCCATCAGACCGGCCCCGTCAGCTGTTCGACCCGCTCCTCGTTGACGCGAGACCCGTTGCTGCCTAGCCGCCGAGGCGTGAGCAGGAGCATGAACCGCTCGGCGTCCATGCTTCCGGGACGGCTGGCAACCCACCCGAAACAGAGCGCTTTTTCGCTGCTGTCGCCTGCGGGAACAACGGGACGCCCGCTGCCCTTCTTCCAGGTCACTAGCCAGATCCCGTGCGAGCGGGCGTGGTGGTCGGGGAGCCAGCCCCGCCATTGCTCGCGACTCTCGACCAACACCTGTTCGCAGGGAGGGTTCAGCTGCTGCGCCGTCATCCCCATCAATGCAACCTTGGTCCAGTGATAGCAGCCCGGGGCAGGCGAGATCGCCGACGTCTTCGCGGGGATGGCTCCGCGCGGCACTAGGCTGGCAATGCCGTGAGCAGGAACATGAGCAGCCGAGCGAACGCGTCTCGGCTGGCCGTAACGTCGAAGTACGCGGGCTCTGTGTCGTTGAAGAAGCCGTGCCCTGCGCCCGCGTAGACGTGCCACTCGAACGGCATGCCCGCCGCGCGCATGCCGTCCGCGAAACCGACGATGTCCTCGTTGACCCGCTCGTCCTGCGCCCCGTAGAAAGCAATGATCGGACAGCGGATCGCAGTGAGCTCCTCCGTTGGGGGCGTCAAGCCGTAGAAGACGGCCGCGGCGGACAGCTCGGGTTCGTGGCACGCCAGGAGCGCCGAAAGCCCCTCTCCCACGCTCGCGACCTTCTGCCCGCGTGTCTCGGGGCGCTCGTACCGGAGGTACTGCACCGCCATGCGGAGCGGACCAACCAGAGAGCGCAGCCCCGAGGGAGTGATGAAGGCGAGCACCGCTGGGATCGTCTCGCCGATGCGCAGCGCCTCGGGCTCCGGGAGCTTGGAGAGCGCCGCTTCGCGGGCCGCGCCATCGGTCAAGACGGCCGCAGGAAGGCCGCCTAGGAACCGCAGCGCCTCGAGCACGCCTTCCCGCGCGAGGGCGGGCGGTCGCGTACCCGCAATGGCGAACAGATCGGGGGCCAGAACCCCATAGCCGGCGGCCGCGATCCTGCCGGCCACGTCCTCAGCGTATTCGCCCAACCCGAGCACGTCGTGGATCAGCACCACCCCGGGGAGCGGCACCGCCGCGTGCCGCGGAAGGGCTAGGTAACCGAGCTGGTCGCTGTACCGCACCCACTCCTCCGCGACTGCCATGCCGTCCTCCCGACTCCCCAGGCCATGCATCGGCCCCTGGGTCGGCGGAGTCTTTACCACAGTGGTGATCCCCTGGGAAGGAGCAGCACACGCTCTCGACAACGGTCGCGCCCACCTTCAGACTGTGCGCCGATGTCCGGCATGGTCGGCGCCGCGGGGAGCCGTTTCCTGGACCGCCTCTCTCCAGCCCGACGCCGCTCGACGCTCGACGCGCTGATCAAGGCGGGCGCCCTCGCCATCGCGTACATCGCCGCCGCGCAGATCGGCTTTGCCTACGCGCTCGTCAAGGGGAACGCGTCACCGATCTGGCCTCCCGCGGGGATCGCGGTGGCGGCGCTCCTGGTCGGCGGACCCGCCCTCTGGCCGGACGTGTTCCTCGGGGCCGTCGTTACTAACCTCGCACACGGGACGTCCCCGGCGGGCGCTGCGCTGCTCGGGATGGCCGCGACAGCCGAGCCCCTGGCGGCGGTGGAGCTGCTGCGCCGAACCGGCTTCCGTCCACGGCTCGACCGGCTCATCGATGTCCCGCTGCTCGTGCTCGGGGCTGGCCTGCCGGCCCTGCTGGGAGCCTCGGTCGCCATGATTGGCCTGGCGGTCAGCGGCGCCCTCACGACGGCCGACGCACCCCTGGCATGGGCGGCCTGGGCAGCCGGCGACGCGCTCTCCATCCTCGTCCTCGGGGGGCTGCTCCTCACGTGGTCTGCACGGCCCGCCAGTGACCTGCTCCACCAACGGCCGCTCGAGGCCGTGGTCGCGCTGGCCTGTGTCGTGGGCACCTCGATCGTGCTGTTCTTCGACGTCTTCGACTTGCGGGCCGTGGGCGAGTCAGTGGCGTTTCCCCTCATCCCACTCATCGTCTGGGTCGCCTTCCGGATCGGGCCGCGCGGGACCGCGCTCGCGGCACTCCTCTTCTCCGCCATCGCCGTCGCGGCCACCGATCGGGGCCTCGGGCCGTTCGTGGGCGCCACGCGCGAGGGCAGTCTCTTCTATGTCGTCGTGTTCATCGCGCTCACCGCGGTCACCGGCGCCGCCGTGGCCGCGGTGGTCGCCGAACGCGCAGCGAATGCCAGCGCGCTCGAAACCGCCACGCACGAGGCCGGCGACGCGCTGGCCAAACTGCAGGCGCTCGAGGCGATCGGCCGCCGACTCGCCCAAGTGGGCCCGACGGAAGGCACCCTCGACGCGGCCATCGGCCTGCTCGATGCGAGCTTCGGCTACACGTTCACGTCGATCTACACGGGGAACGACCAGCTCGTGCGGTTGGGCGCCCAGCGCGGCTACGCCAGCCTGGCGGTGGAGATCGGTCGAGAGCGGGGCGTCATCGGCCGAGTCATGCGCATACACGAGCCCGTCCACCTGCCCGACGTGAGCAGCGATGCGGCCTTCGTGCGCGACGATCCGCGCGTCAGCAGCGAGATCAGCGTGCCCCTGATCGCGCAGGGCGAGTTCCTCGGCGTGCTCGATGTCGAGAGCCCGAGGCGCCTTGATGAGCGTGATCTGGCCTCGGTCACAGTCGTCGCCGACCGCATCGCGGCCGCCCTCGCGCTGGCCCGAGAGCGCGAGATGTTGGCGTCGCGGGCGGCGATCTTCCAGCGGCTGGTGACTTATTCCGAGCGGATCAGCGCCGTGCTCGCCGAGGATGAGCTCTACGCAGTCTGCGTTGATGCGCTCGATGCGGTGCTGCCTGCTGATCTCGTCGGCCTTGCCGTGTGCGATCGAGCATCGGGGGAGTATGTCGTGCGCGCCGAGAAGGGCAGCGCGGGCGCCGTCGGCCGCGCGATCCGCCCCGGCGAGGGGCCGGCCGGCTGCGCCATTCGGGATCGGACGATCGCTCGGATCGATCACTACGCGCGTGACGCGTTCCCGGCGGCGCTGCACGACCTGAACGCGGCCGACGTCTATGCCCAGGCGATCGGCGTCCCGCTAGTACGCGACGACGCGGTCGTCGGGTCGCTCACAGTGGCGCGCGTCGATCCCGCGATGCCCTTCACGAGCCTGGAACTCGAAGCGCTGGCGGTGCTCGCGGACGAGACCCAGCTGGCGGTCAGCAACGCGCTCCTCCACGGCGAGGTTGCCGACCTCGCCATTCACGATGTCCTCACGGGGCTCCATAACCGCCGCTACTTCGACGCGGCCCTGCCCCAGGTGCTGATGTCCCGGGCACGGCTGCCGACCGAGAGCCGGCCGCCCCTCTCGGCGATCCTGTTCGATCTCGACTACTTCGGCGACTTCAATATGGCCCATGGCCACCAGATCGGCGACGAGGTTCTTAGGATCTTCGGCACGATCCTCCACGCGCGGTTGCGGGGGGCAGACCTCGTGGCACGGTACGGCGGCGAGGAGTTCATCGCGATCCTCCCTGGTGCGACACGCGATGACGCGGTGCGGATTGCCGATGACATCCGCCAGCGACTGGCCGGCGCCCCGGTCCACGGTGTTGATGGCAGACGCCTCTCGGTCACCGTCTCTGCAGGCTGTGCCGCGGTCGATGACGCGGAGCTGTCGGGCGACAGTCTCGTCCGCGCCGCGGACGTCGGCCTCATCATGGCCAAGCGGTCCGGCCGCAACCGCGTGGTGGCCGCCTGAGGCGCTCTCTCCGTCGTGTGCCAGCGGTCGAGGTGTTGCCTGCAGGGTGCCTCGCAGAGGCCTGCGAGGAACGGCGTGGGGCCCTAGCGGCAGGGAGATGCCCCACCCGCATCAGAGAGGGTGGGGCTCCGCTCAGCCAGAGGCCCCGACCTGCAGGGGCCAGGGCCCGGGGACGAACCTTGCGACATCCTGCTCCGCAGCGTCGTCTCCCGCGAGCCATCCAGCGCGCGTCTGACGACCCAGGAGAAGCTCCCACGACCTCCCATCTGACCGCTGGGGTGCCATCCCCATGCGAAGATGGAACGCGTCCGCCGGGCACGGCGGGAGATTTGTGGGGTAAACGTTTGGCGTGACCACCCGTCGGCTGGAGCTCACGAGAGCGCAGATCCTCGCGCACCGACTGACCGTCGGGGCGCTCGCCGAGCGGCTCGCACCCGGCGCCGACTCCCTCCGACGTGCAGCATGGGCCGGGCTGCAGGACAGCGTTCCCCGAGCGGCTCTCCTCTCCATCCACGCCCGTGTCGAGGGGACCGAGCCGTCCACCTGGGAGGACGCGTCGCTAGTGCAGCTCTGGGGTCCGCGGTTCAGCGCGTACGTCGTCACGGCCGACGATCGCGGCGTATTCACGCTCGGGAGGCTCCCGGACGATGACAGGGGGCGGCGGTTCGCCGAGGAAGTGGCCATTCGTCTGGATGCTTTCCTCGACGGCCGGCGAATGTCCTACGGAGAGGCGGGACGCGCGCTCGGGGTCCACCCGAACGCGCTCCGCTACGCCGCACCGACCGGCCGGGTCCTGATCCGCTGGGAGGGCGCACGACAGCCGACGGTCTGGACCGTGCCGCCGCCCGAGATCGATCCAGGAGAGGCTCGCCTGGAGCTCGCGCCCCGATACCTACACGTCTTCGGCCCCACGACGCCCGCGGCATTCGGCGAGTGGGCGGGCTCGCCCCAGCGCGAGCCCGCGCGGCGTTCGATGCCCTCCTCGGGACGTTAACCCCGGTGCGAACGGCCATCGGGAATGCGTGGATCCTGGCCCGCGACGAGCCGACGTTCCGCGCTCCCGCAGGGCGTCCGGCCGCAGCACGACTCCTCCCGAGCGGCGACGCCTACTTCCTCCTCCAGGGAGCGGATCGGGAGCTCCTAGTCCCCGACTCCGACCACCGTCGCGAGCTCTGGACTACGCGCGTCTGGCCTGGCGGCGTCCTCGCGGGGGGAGAGCTTGTCGGGACGTGGCGACGTGCGGCGGCGAACGTGAGGATCCAGCCCTGGCGCCGGCTCTCGCGGACCGAACGCGATGCGCTCGAGTCAGAGGCGGAGTCCTTGCCGCTGCCCGGCGTCCAGGGACGGATCCTCGCCGCCTGGGAGAACGCGGCCGATTGACGTCGCATCAGGGCGAGGCGAGGACGACCGGCCAGCGCTGGCGGCGACCCGCAACGTTTCGTGCCCAGCCCAGTCGGAGCGACCAGTTCAGCTCACGCCAGAGCGCCCTCGCTCGTCCTAGGGAACCGTTCCGGACAATGGCGCGTCACGTTCACACATCTACATGACATAAGGAGTCATCCGTGCCTTTGACTCGCGGCCTCCTCGCCCTTACGACGGCTGTGCGTGTCCGTTTCCTGACCACCGCCGCGGCGTCCGACCGGCCAGCCGGCGCTCGACGTCTACGTGACCCACGTGGCGACCCTGACCCCGCCCAACTATCCACACGTGCAGTACGGCCGCTGGACCGCCTATCAGCGCATGTACTTCACGCCTGACTGCGTCGGGAAGAGCGTGTGCAAGCTCGAGTTCGAAATGGCCATGCCGGGTCAGACGAGCGGGTTCAAGAGGGACGAGCTCGCCTTCCGCGCGGCCGCTACTATACGGTGGCCCTCGCCGCGACAGGAAGCACCGGGCCCAACTTCATCGTGATCCACGAGGCAACCTCGACGCCCAGCAGCACGTCGCTGCGCTTCGGGAACCTCACGAGCGACGTGACGAAGACCCTCGACTTCTCCGCCGTCCGGATGACATGGAGCGCCAGTCCCGCGACGGCGAGCGCGTCGAACGTTGCGTACGCGCAGCTCACCACTATTCGGCCGGTCGCCGCGGGTCCCTGGAACGTCCAGTTCGGCGTCCATGGCTCCATGTTCATGGCACGGGCCGTCACGAACGCGAACCTCGTGGCCGGGACGCGCTACGCGGTCTACGCCATCGGGTCGCTCGGCGGCGCGGGCGCCTATGCTGCGAGGTTCATCCTCGTCCCGAACACATCGTATTGAGTCATCCGTGCGGCCAGCGATCACCGAGGGAACCGAAGGACCCTCCGACGCGTCGGCGTCGCTCACGCGCGCCCACCTATGCCCTTAACCGCGCGGTGCGGTCCCCACGATGGATGCTGGGCCCTCTCCGCGATCCGGCGCCATGGCAGGCCGCGCAGCATCTGGCGCGTGGGGTCAGGCATCTCGACGAAACCGCCTCATTCGGAGGTCAGGACCTCGTGCCAGGGACGCACGCGCCAGTGCAGCACGAGACCTGCGCCGACGTAGGGATCGGCCCGCGCGAACGCCTCTGCCGTGGACGCGTCGGCCGCGCGGAAGACCAACAAGGAGCCCTCTACGGGATCGCCGTACGCACCGGCCATCAGCAGCTCGCCGCGTGCCTCCGCCGCGTGGGCGAGCGCGAGATGCGCGTCGCGGAACGGCACGCGGCGCTCCACGTAGTCCTCGACCACGTCGTAGAAGAGCAACTGGTACATGTCGCCTCCGCACCTCGCACCGCGATCGCCGCACGCCGAGCCGAGCCGAGCCGATCGTAAGCGTGCCCGACGCGGCCCGTATCTCCTAGGGTAGATGCGCAGGTCGTCGGGCGCGTTGGCGGGCAGTCCACCTAGTGGTTGACATCGGCCAGTGGCGGGCACGATGGTAGCGATCGGCCCGGCTGGTCAGGTTGCCTCGAAGACACAGGGCGGCACAATGACTTGGGCGGAATCTGGCGAACGTCGCAACACTCATGAGGCTGGGGAGTTGCGATGGGTCGTCGAGGGCGGAAGCCGCTGTATGCCAAGCGTGAGGCGTTCGCGAGGCTGATCGCGGAGGGCGTCCCGTC
>JBKQRF010000041.1:0-7645 GCA_052144055.1 Candidatus Limnocylindrales bacterium | reverse complement strand
TGGGCGATCTACGCGCGGCAGCTGCCCGGCCCAGGCCAGGACCCTGACGCGTGGCGCGAGGCCTCTGGCAGGACGGAAGCCAGCGCGCTCCGGGCGATGGCCCAGCAGTTCCGCGTGGGGCCGGCGGGCCCGACCGCTGACTCTCGCCTGCTGGAGAGCGAAACGGCCCTCGTGGAGAGGCTGCGCGACGAGATCCTCGCGGGAGGCCCGATCACCTTCGCCCGCTTCATGGAGCGCGCCCTGTACGAGCCCGGCCTGGGCTACTACGCGGTTGGTGACGCTCGCCCCGGACGTGGCGGTGACTTTCTCACCGCGCCGGAGGCGCACTCGCTCTTCGGGCGGACGCTGGCCAGCCAGGTGGCGGAGTGCTGGCGGCGGCTCGAGGGTCCGCCCCGCTTCACGCTGCGCGAATACGGGGCCGGGTCGGGGGCCCTGGCAGCCCCCCTGCTGGCCGGCCTGCGTGACGAGGCACCCGAGGCGTATGCCGCACTGACGTACCAGCCCGTGGACGTGAACCCCCACCGGCTCGCGGAGCTGCGGGCGCGGCTCGAAGGGGACAGAACCGCCGATCGGCTGGACCCGGGCATCAGGGGCGCGCTTCCGCGCGCCGACGCGGCCCAAGAGCCGATCACCGGCGTGGTGCTCGCCAACGAGTTCCTCGACGCGTTCCCCGTGCACCGCCTTGAGGGCCGCCGCAAGGGCCTCGTGGAGATCGGCGTCGGCTGGCGCGACGGCTGGTTCACAGATAAGGAGATGCCTGTCTCGACCCCGGAGTTGGGCGCGTATCTCGAGCGGGTCGGCGTCGTGCTGGCGGAGGGCCAGCGGGGAGAGGTGAACCTGGGGATCCGCCGCTGGATCGAGGGCGTGGGCCGGGATCTCGAGCGGGGGTGGGTCATCGTCATCGACTACGGGCTGGCGGCGGTGGAGCTGTACTCGGCCCGCCGGCCGGCGGGCACGCTCAAGGGGGTGGCCGGGCACGCGGTGGAGCACGATCCATACCGGCGGGTGGGGCGGCAGGATCTCACCGCCCATGTGGACCTGACCGAGCTCGAGCTGGCGGGCCGCGACGCCGGCCTCGACCTCGTCGGCAGCACGACCCAGGCGCGCTTCCTGGCGGGGTTGGGGCTGGGGGAGCGACTGGTATTGGCGCAGCAGGGCGCTCGCTCGATCACCGAGGCGCTCGAGGCACGCTCCGTGGCGTACTGGCTGCTCGATCCCCGCGGCACCGGGGGATTCCGGGTGGTGGTGCTCGGCCGCCAGGTCGCCTCCGACCCGCCGCTCGCCGGGCTTGGGGGAGCGGCGCCGGACGGCTTCTGAAGACCGGCTGTCCCTACCGGTCCACGCCACCCATCACGGGGTCCAGGCTGGCGAGGACGGCGATGGCGTCCTGGATCAGAGCGCCCTCCGAGAGCGGCCCCAACGACTGCAGGTTGTTGAACGAGGGGTCGTGGATGCGCATGCGGTAGGGCTGGTCGGTCCCATCGCTGATGGCGTAGCAGCCGTACAGGCCGCGCGGGCTCTCGATGGCCGCCCAGGCACGTCCGGGGCGCGGCGTGATGCGCCGCGGCACCTGGGCCATGACGGGGCCATCGGGCATGTTGTGAATGATCTGGTCGATGATGCGGATGCTCTGCTTGATCTCGTCGACGCGGAGGAGATAGCGCGCATAGGTGTCCCCCTCGGCGCGGGTGGGGACCTCGAACTCGAGCTCGGGGTACACGCTGAACGGGTGCGTCCGCCGCACGTCGAAGGGCACGCCGCAGGCGCGCAGGTTGGGCCCACTCATGCCCAGGCGGATGGCCGTCTTCGCATCGATGACGCCCAGGCCGTGCGTGCGCTGCACGAAGATCTCGTTCTCGTTGATGAGAGTCGTGTTCGCTTCCACCTGGGCGAGCGCGTGTCCCATCCAGTCGCCGAGGCGGCTCAGGAACTCGTGGTTGAGATCCCAGTTCACCCCGCCGATGCGGAAGTAGTTGAAGAGCATGCGCTGGCCGGTCAGCGCGGCGAGCATCTCGACGATCTCGTCGCGCTCGATGAAGCTGTAGAGGACCGGCGTGATGGCCCCGATGTCGAGAGCCAGCCAGCCCATGAAGAGGGTGTGGCTCATGATCCGGTTCAACTCGGCGACGAGCACGCGGATGTACTCGGCCCGGCGTGGCACGCGCACGTCGCACAGCTGCTCGAAGGCCATCACCGGGGCCCATTCGTTGTGGAGCGCGCTGATGTAGTCGAGCGGGTCGCATTGGCTGATGCACATCTGGTAGTCGGAGTTCTCGCAGATCTTCTCCACGCCGCGATGCAGGTATCCGATGACCGGGTCGAGGTCCACCACGTTCTCGCCGCGAATCTTGACCACCACGCGCAGGACGCCGTGCGTCGAGGGGTGCTGGGGGCCCAGGTTCAGCAGCATCTCGCCGTCGGCGAGCGTGTAGAACTCGGCCTCCCGCTCGGAGCGTGGCGAGAGGGGCGGGATGGCGTCCCAGATGGTGGCCGGCCGCTCCACGAAGAGGGTGGGGTCGTCGGTGGACCGGACCGACTGCGTCGAGCGCGCCTCGGCCGATGGTCCGCTGCCCGATGGCGGCGGCGTGGTCATGCCGCGTCGTGGGGTGGGCGGGGGCCCACGGCCCGTTCGGCCCAGCGGCCGCGCCGCTCGGCGATGAGCTGCTGCAGCTTCATCATGCCGTAGATGAGCCCCTCCGGACGGGGCGGACAGCCCGGCACGTAGACATCGACGGGCATGATCCGATCGATGCCTTGGACCACCGAGTAGGAGCGCTTGTAGCGCCCGCCGGAACACGTGCAGTCGCCCATCGCCACGCACCACTTGGGCTCGGGCATCTGCTCCCACAGACGCAGCAGCGGCCCCGCCATCTTGGTGGTGAGCGTCCCCGCCACGATCAGGACGTCGGCCTGTCTCGGGCTCGCCCGGAAGGGGAACATGCTGAAGCGGTCCATGTCGTGTACCGAGGTGGCCGCCGACATCATCTCGATGGCGCAGCAGGCCAGCCCCGAGAGCAGCGGCCAGAGGCTGTTGAGCCGCAGCAGGTCGAGCAGCACGTCCGAACGCGCCGGGATGGCGTCGAGCACGCCGCTCAAGCGTGCGTTGTCCCCCGTCTGGCCCTGCGCTTCGACCTCGTGCAGATGGGTGATCGAGGGCGGCTGGCCACCGCTGTATGCCTCCGGGTTCGACGAGCGCCAGAGCTCGTTGGGGACGACGATCGGCGGCTCAGTCGAGTCGGTTACGAGAGCGTGGCTCGACCCGGACGAGTCGGCTGGCACGGTCGAGGAGGTAGGGAGGAGCGATCGGAACGGCTGGGACATGGGACGCGCACTCCTGATGGCTCCACTATAGGCGCGACGCCTCCAACGCGCTGCAAAGCAGGTGCATGTCGGCCAGACGACGCGCGAGGAGGGCCCTCACCGGCCCGTTTCGAACGTCTCAGCCACGATCCGCGCCTGCTCCGCCGTGTGCGCCGCGTGGTCGCCCTCGGCGGGGGCCGAGCGCTCGGGGCGTGAGACGTCCAAGATCGGGAGACGGGCGGGGACGATCTCGCGGATCTTGGGCAGCACGAACTTGCGTGCCCCCATGTTGCGTGGCTCCTCCTGCACCCAGACCACAGAGGCGAGGTTGAGGTATCGAGCGACCAGGGCGCGGATCTCGCGCCCCGGGAACGGGTAGAGCCGCTCTACGCGAGCGATCGCCACGTCGGCCGCCTCGGCCCGGTGCGGGGAGCGCACGAGGTCGTAGTACAGGCGGCCGCTGCAGAGGACGAGCCGGCGGACGGCACCGGGGTCGTTCGAGCGCTCGGGATCGTCCAGCACGGGCTGGAACCTTCCCTCGGCCAAGTCCTGCAGCGTGGAGGTGGCGGCCGGCAACCGGAGCAGGCTCTTCGGCGTCAGCAGCACGAGCGGCCGTGGGACGCCTCGCAACGCCTGGTCGCGCAGCAGGTGGAAGTACTGCGCGGGCGTCGTGCAGTTGGCCACCCGGATGTTGCCTTCCGCGCCCAGCGCAAGGAAGCGCTCGAGTCGCCCGCTGGAGTGCTCCGGGCCCTGCCCCTCATAGCCGTGCGGCAGGAGCAGGGTGAGGCGCGAGGTCTGTCCCCACTTGGACAAGCCGGCGATGAGGAACTGGTCGATGATCACCTCCGCAGCATTGACGAAGTCCCCGTATTGCGCTTCCCACAGCACCAGCGCCTCGGGGGCGGAGGCCGCGTAGCCATACTCGAAACCCAGACAGGCGTACTCGGAGAGCGGGCTGTCGTGTAGCTCGAAGGTCGCTCTGGCGTCGGGCAGGTGCTGGATCGGTGCCCAGATGCGACCATCGTGGACGTCGTGCAGCGCCAGGTGGCGCTGGCTGAACGTGCCGCGGACGGTGTCTTGCCCCGTGAGCCGGATCGGCGTGCCGTCGAGCAGGAGCGAGCCCAGGGCCAGCGCTTCGGCCTGCGCCCAGGCGATCCGACCAGCCTCGAACGCTTGGCGCCGGCGCTCGAGCTGGCCGACGAGTTTGGGATGGACGGCGAAGTCGTCGGGCATCCGCCGGAGCTGCTCTTCGAGGGCGCGCAAGCGATCGGCCGGGACGCGGGTGTCGGGAGCGCGGGCCTCGCGAGCCCGGTGGGCCGCACTGGCCGGAGTACTGCCCGCCGTCGTCGCGGCCGGTGACACTCCGGCGGCATCGGATCCGAGCGACGCCTGGATCTCGGCCAGGCGCTGCACCGCCTGCTGCAGCTCGGCCTCGACCGCGCCCGCTTCAATCACGCATTCCTCGGCCAGGCGCTGCAGATACAGCGCCCGGACCGTGGGGTGCGCCGCGATCCGCTCGTAGAGCAGGGGCTGGGTATAGGCTGGCTCGTCCTCCTCGTTGTGACCATGGCGGCGATAGCCGACGACATCAATGACGACATCACCATGGAACAACTCGCGGTATGCGACGGCCAGGCGGACCGCGCCGAGACACGCCTCGGGGTCGTCCGCGTTCACGTGCACGATCGGCACGTCGAAGCCCTTGGCCAGGTCGCTCGCGTAGTCGGTGGAGCGGCCTGCCGTGGGCTCGACGGTGAAGCCGATCTGGTTGTTGGCGATCAGATGGATGGTGCCCCCGGTCGTGTAGCCGTCAAGGCGGGCCAGGTTGAACGTCTCGGCCACCACGCCCTGGGCGGCGAAGGCCGCGTCGCCGTGGATCAGCAAGGGAATCGCAACGGTCGTGTCCCGCGCGGTCCCAAGCGCGCTCCGGTCGGTCTGCTCTGCGCGAGCGCGCCCCTCGATCACGGGGTCGATCGCCTCGAGGTGGCTCGGGTTGGCCGAGACGCGCACCCGGATCGGACCGCCGGCCGCCGCGTAGACGCCCTCGGCGCCACGGTGGTACTTGACGTCGCTGGTCTCGCCCTCCTGCGGAGGCTCCGCCTCGGCCGTAGGCCGGCTGCGCTCGAAGTCGGCCAGGATCGCCGCATAGGGCACGCCCACGACGTGGGCGAGGACGTTGAGGCGTCCCCGGTGGGCCATCCCGATCTCGACCAACTGCGTGCCCGACGCTGCCACGAGCTCGATCAGCTGGTCGAGCATCGGCACGAGCACATCGAGGCCCTCGATCGAGAAGCGCTTCTGCCCCAGGTACGCCCGCTGCAGGAAGCGCTCGAGTGCCTCGACGGCGGTCAGCCGTTGCAGCAGCCGGCGCTGCGCCTCGACTCCCGGACCCGAGCGGTAGGCGCCGGACTCGATGGCACGGCGCAGCCAGTCCCGCTCCTCGTGGCTGGCGATGTGCTCGACCTCAAAGGCGCTCGTCCCGCAGTACGTGCGCTGCAGCTCGCCGAGGACATCGGCAAGCGTCTCGCCGGGCACATACACGCCGAGCACTCCCGCCGGCACCCGGGCGAGGGCATCGCTCGTTAGGTGCCACGTCGCCGGGTCGAGCGACGGATCGCCCGGCGGCTCGGCTCCCAGCGGGTCCAGGTGTGCCGCCCGGTGCCCGAACTGGCGGTACGAGCGCACGAGCGCCATCGCCGCGGCGACCTCGACGGGCTGTAGCAGATCGAGCGCCGGCGGCGCTAAGGGCGCCGCGGGCGCCGGCAGGGCAGCCTCAGCGGACGCGGCCACTCCTGATCCGGGCGCGCTGCGCTCGGGCAGACCGAGGCTGGCTGCTAGGTACTCGTAAAAGGAGTCTGCGCCCTGCAGGAGCTCGTCGAGGGTGCGCAGGAAGCGCCCGGACTCGGCGCCCTGGATGACGCGGTGATCGTAGGTGCTGCTGACCGTCATCACGGGCTCGCCGCCCGCACGCCGGATCGCGCCGGTGGCGACGATCGTCCCTTGGCCGGCCAGCAGGCGAGGCACCGAGGCGGTCGTGCCGAGGGTGCCTGGGTTGGTGAGCGTGATGGTCCCCCCGGCGAGGTCGTCCGCGGCGAGGCGTCCGGACCGGGCGCGCTCGACCAGATCGTCGTAGGCGGCGATGAACTCCGCGAACCCGAGATCGTCCACCCCGGCGATCACTGGCACCACGAGGAAGGGACTCCCGTCAGGCAGCGTCGTGTCAACGGCAATGCCGAGCCCGATCCGGGCGGGCTCCGCGCGATGTGCTCGGCCATCGATCTCCTGGTACGTCGCGGCCATCCCCGGATGCACCGCCACGGCCTGGGCGAACGCGTACGCAATGAGGTGCGTATACGACAGGCGGCGGGGAGCGAGAGCGCGGTTGAGTCTGGCCCGCTCGGCCTCGAGCACGGCCACGGGAATATCCCGCATTGAGGTGGCCGCCGGGACCGTCCGGCTCTCCTCCATCCGGATCACGAGGCGGGCCGCGACGCCCTCGATCGGCACGACCCTCGCGCCGCTCGGGCCTGGACTGGACGAGCGTGTGTCAGGGAGGGGTCGGCGGACCGTTAGGGGGCCACCTAGGGCGGGAGCTGGACCGGAGCCGAGTTGCACAGCAGGGTCGGGCCCTCGGCCCTCACCACCTGTGCCTCCGCTCGGCGACGAACTCGCGCCCGCCGTGACTCCTCCGCTGAGGACGCTCGAGGGGACAGGATCGCGGTCGACGGTGGGCATGCGTGAGCCAAGCAGCGTAGTGCCATCCGCTCGAACTCGCCCACGGCGTGGTCAGCCACTTGAACCTCCGACTTCCACCGTCCTCGCCCGGTGCCGGAAGCCATCCGTCCGGGTGCCCGTGGCCGGTCCTCGAACGGCTGCCGGCTGGCGTCCGCCAGGAGTACGGTTTCGTGTGGGGACTCGGCCGCGCCGTCGTCGCGACCTGGCTGACTCTCGATGTTGGGTTCTGGGGACGCCGGCTGCCCGGCCGTGGCAGGCAATGCCGCCTGCGAGAGCCGCCAACCGCCGGATGCGGGCGGCTACAATCAACCGGACCTGCCCTGAGGAGGAGCCGATCCGTGCCCCCGAGCTCCGATCCCGCGCGCCGCGCCGTTGTCACGAGCCTCGGCGCCGTCACGCCCATCGGCAACGACTACCCAACCTACTGGCACAACCTGCTGGCGGGCGTCAACGGCGGCGGGCCGATCACCTCGTTCGACGCCGCGGGGTTCGACGTACGGATCGCGGCCGAAGTCAAGGGGTTCGACCCGACAGTGGCGATGGACCGCAAGATGGCGCGCCGGATGAGCCGGTTCATCCATTTCGGGATGGCGGCCGCCCAGGAAGCCGT
>JBKQRF010000040.1:0-24314 GCA_052144055.1 Candidatus Limnocylindrales bacterium | reverse complement strand
TTGGCGGCTGCGCGCACCAGCGTGAGCCCGCCGATGTCGATCTCCTCGAGCAGCGCGTCGACAGAGATCCCGGGTTGCGCCGCGGCCGCCGCGAACGGATACAGGTTCACGACCACAACCTCGAAGGGGTCAATCCCGGCGGCGGCTAGCTGGGCCGCGTGGTCGGGGCGGCGCAGGTCGGCGAGCACGCCCGCCTCGATCGCCGGGTGGAGCGTCTTGACCCGCCCGTCGAGCATTTCGGGGAACCCAGTGACCGCGCCAACGTCGGTGACATCCAGCCCCGCCTCGCGCAGCACGCGGGCCGTGCCGCTGGTCGCGACGAGCTCGAACCCCAGCGCGTCGAGCCCGCGTGCGAGCTCAGCGAGCCCGGACGTGTCGGAGACGGAGAGGAGCGCCCGGCGCTGGATGGGGAGCGTGGTGAGCCCGTCCGCGTCGATCTCCACGCGGTGGTCGGCGCCGACGCGCACGGCACCGCTCTCCACAAGCGCCACAGCCCGCGGGAGGAGCCGTCGTTCGACTGCCTGGAGCCGCGCCTCGAGCGACGCCTCGTCCTCGCCGGGCGCGAGTGCGACCGCCTCCTGTAGCACGATCGGCCCGCTGCCGTACACCTCGTCGACGAGGTGGACGGTCACCCCGGTCACCGCCACGCCGGCATCGAGCGCGTCACGCACCGCGTGTCCGCCGCGGAACGACGGCAGAAGGCTCGGGTGCACGCGCAGGATCCGGTCGGGGAACTCGGCGAGCGTGGCAGGCCCGACGACTCGCTCGAAGCCGGCAAACGCCACGACGCTGGCCCCCGATTCCCGCAGCGCTCCAGCCACGCTGCGGTCCCAGGCGGCCCTGTCCGCCTGGTCCGAGGGGCGCAGGATGGCTGTCGGGATCGATTGCTCGCTAGCCCAGTCGATCGCCGGGCAGCGTCGGTCGGCCAGGACGAGCGTGACCGGTCCGGCCGGCCGGCCGTGCCGACCGGCGCGCACAAGCGCACGAAGGGTGCTCCCCTCCCCCGATACGCAGACGGCTACGCTCACGACTCCTCCGCGCAGGAGGGGTCCGGGCCAGGTGCCGTGGCCGGAACTGCCCCTACGGCCGCCACCACCGGCCGTGCGAACGCTGCCTCGCCGAGCGCCCGGGGAAGCGCCTGTTCCCACGCATGGCGCAGCTCCACGAGCGTGCAGTCGAGCGCGTCGGCGACCGACGCGCCGCGCTCCTCGGCCGCGCCGGCGGCGCCACCCCCGACGAGTTCGACGTGCAGCCGCTCGCCGCCGACCTCGCCCAGGCGCGCGAGCGCGACACCTAGCCCGGCCGCGAGCGCCTCGAGCCGCCTGAGCTCCGGAGGGTGGACCGTCACGACGGCTCGCGACGGGCTCTCGCCGAATAGCTCGACCACCGGTTCGGCGCTGACTTCGAGTGTCAAGCTGGCCCCGATCCCTCCCCATATCGCGCACTCGGCCAGCGCCACGGCGAGGCCACCCCCGCTCACGTCCTGCGCCGAAGCGAGGATCCCTTCGTTTGCCGCGACGAGCAACAGGCGCTGGAGCGCGCGCTCCCGGGCGAGATCGAGCGTTGGGAGCCGCTCCTCTACTGCCGCCCCGGCCAGCTCCGCGTACGCGGACCCGCCCAGCCCCGGCACCGGCTCGCCGAGCAACACAACGACGTCCCCCGCGACACGGAACGGCGCCGCGACCCGCTGGCCCGCGTCGTCGAGCAGGCCCACCACGCCGATCTGGGCGGTCGCCACGGCGGGCCCGCTCGGCGCCTCGCCATCCAGGCTCACGTCGGCGCCGATGACAGGCAGCCCGAGCGCGCGGCCCGCCTCGCCTAGTCCGCGGACCGCCTCGCTCAGCTGCCAGAATGCCTCCGGCCGAGCCGGATCGCCGTAGTTCAGGCAGGTGGTCACACCGAGGGGCCGAGCCCCCGTGACGGCAACGTTTCGCGCGCACTCCGCCACGGCGAGCGCTGCGCCCAGGCGGGGGTCGAATGCCTCGATGGGGGCGGCGGAATCGGTAGCGCAGGCGAGCCCCTTTCGCGTGCCCTGGATGCGCACGATGCCCGCGGCGCGCTCATCCAGGTTGACCGTGTCCGCCCCCGTCGCTGTGCCGTACTGTGCGGTCACCCACTCCCGGCTCCCGAGGTTGGGACTCCCGAGCAGCCCGCGCAACACCGCGCCCGGGTCCATCCCTCGCACCGGCAAGCGGTCGGAAGCAGACTGGGGTGCACCGGGGGCGGGTGCCTGGCGACGATGCGTTGGGGGGCGAGAAACGCGCTCGTACACGACCGCGTCGCTCACCAGCGCGGTGGCAGGGATGGCAGCCAGCACCTGCGCGCCGGAGGCGGGCCGGCCACTCTCGTCCACGGCGCCGGCGACCACGGTGACGAGCCCGTCGTCTGTAACGCGCCCGATCACGGACGCCGACAGCCCCGGACGCCCGCCGACCTCCACAACACGATCGAGCATCGCCGGCTGCACGATTGCCAGCATCCCCTCGCCGGTTTCACCCGTCAGCACCTCGGACGGTGCCATGCCTGCCTCGTGACGAGGGATCGCGTCGAGGCCGACGAGGATGCCTGTGCCGGCGCGGTCGGCAATCTCGGAGACGGCACGGGTGATGCCCGCCGCGTCCAGTCCCCGGAGCGTCACCACCAGGCCCTGCTCGAGCAGCGCCCGGCTCGTCTCGATCACCGGCTCCGGATCGAACGGGTCGCCGGCCGACGCGCCACCGGTTCCTCGGCGCCCGGTCGGCGTGCCGAAGAGGACGACGATGTCGCAGGGCCTGGGTGCCGCCGCACGGCTCAGGATCCGCTCCTCGAGCAGGCTCACGGCCATCACGTTCACAAGCGGTGGGCCGCCGTGCGACGCGTGGAAGGTGAGCTCGCCGCCGATTGTCGCGACACCCATGCGGTCGGCGGTACCAGCCACCATGTGGACGACGTCCCTCACCACGTGGCGCGTGAGCGGCTGCTCAGGGTCGCCGAACGAGAGGGCGTCGAGAACCGCGATCGGGCACGCGCCCATCGCGACGCTGTCGCGGAGGACCCCTCCGGCGCTGCTCGACGCGCCCCGGCCGGGCTCGGCAGCGCCGAGGTGGTTGAGGGCCACAATCCTGAAGGCGACGGCCAGCCCGTCGCCGATCGCGATGACACCTGCGTCCTCGCCAGGGACCGCGAGGACGTCCGGCCCCGCGGTCGGCAGCGTCTTCAGCAGGGGTCTCGAGCTCTTGCGCGAGCAACGCTCGCTCCACATCACCGAGAACATTGCGAGCTCGAGCTCGTTCGCCTCGCGGCCCAGCCTGCTGCGAACCGCATCGAGCTCGACGTCCGCGAGACTCGGCGGCCGCGGGCGCGGCTCCGGATCTGGCGCGATCACGGCGTGGACCGGGTGGCTGAAGTTGGCGTGTCAGCCACGGGAACCAGGCGCTCCAGGCGCGCCATGATGGCTGGCACGTGCCTCGGGAACGACGTGTCGTCGAAGCACGCCGTAAGCACAACGCCTCCCACGCCCAAAGTTCGCTCAGCCTCGATGACGACTAGGGTACGCCGCGTCGAGTCGATGTGACCACAGCTCACGGCGCCCGCATTCCGAGGGGCCCTCCGCGGCGCGCCCGGCTTTGCGTCAGAGTGGGCCCCCTCATCTTCTCTCTCGTCAAACGCCCGACGCCCACGCGAGCGACTCCCAGACTTCGCCAGGCCGGCTTGTCGGGACCGAGTCCGGTCAGTAGTCCGGGCTTCCATTATCCCTGCACTCGGGTCCCGCTTGACCGCCCCGCAGCTGCGCCCATACACTCCGCCGCAACTGAAGACTCTTATCAAGAGTGGCGGAGGGACCGGCCCTGTGAAGCCCGACAACCTGCCGCCGGCGAGTCAATCGCCGGGGGCAAGGTGCCAAACCCGGGCAGGACCTCCTGCGAGATAAGGGACGTTGACGACCCTTCCTTCGCGAGAGGGAGGGGTCGGATGATTCTCGGGGCAGCTGGTCCGGTCTCCCCCGCCGAACGGAGGGTGCTCGTGCCCCGCATCACCGGATTGCGCTGCCGAAGCTGCGGCGCGGAAGTCCCGACTGGCCCGTCATACGTCTGTGCGTCGTGCTTTGGTCCTTTGGAGGTCGTGTACGACGAGGAGGCCGTCGCGGCCGGGCTCAGCCGTGCGGCGATCGCGGACCGTCCGGCCGGCATCTGGCGGTACCTGGAGTTACTCCCAGTCGAGCACGTTCCGGCCCGGTCCCTTCCCGTGGGCTCCACCCCGCTCCAGCGCGCCGAACGACTGGGCGCCTCCCTCGGCATCGAGCACTTGTGGCTCAAGAACGACTCCCTCAACCCCACGCTCTCGTTCAAGGACCGAGTTGTGGCGGTCGCCACCGCAAGGGCGGTGGAATTCGGGTTCGACACGCTCGCGTGCGCCTCGACAGGGAACCTGGCCGGAGCGGTGGCGGCAGCCGCGGCAGCTGCCGGGCTACGCGCCTACGTCTTCGTGCCGGCTGACATCGAGACGGCCAAGGTCCGCCAGGCGCTGGCCTATGGCGCGACGCTCGTCCCCGTGTCAGGCACGTACGACCAGATCAATCGGTTGTCGCTCGAGATCGCCGACGAACACGGCTGGGCGTTCGTCAACGTCAACCTCCGCCCCTACTACGCCGAGGGCTCGAAGACGCTGGCCTACGAGGTCGCCGAGCAGCTGGGATGGCGGCTCCCCGACGTTGTTGTCGCCCCGATCGCGTCGGGGTCGCTGTACACAAAGGTCGCGAGGGGCTTTGGCGAACTCGTCCGCTACGGGCTGGTGGAGCCGAAGGAGGTCCGGTTCGTGGGTGCACAACCGTCAGGGTGCGCGCCCGTTGCCAATGCATTCTCGGCCGGCATCGACCGACCGGTGCCCGTTCGCGATCCTCAGACCATCGTGAAGAGCCTCGCCATCGGCGATCCGGCCGACGGGCAGTTCGCGGTGCGGCAGGCATGGGCGACGGGTGGGTCGATCGAGTCGGTCTCCGACGATGCGACCTCCGCAGCCATGCGGCAGGTCGCGACACTCGAGGGGACGTTCACCGAGACGGCCGGCGGTTGCACGGTGGGGGCAATCCCGTTGGCGCGCGCCCGCGGCATCATCCGTGCCAATGACGAGGTGGTGGCGCTGCTAACGGGCAACGGGATGAAGACGCCAGACGCGCTCGCGGACGCCGCGAGCGACATGCTATTCAAGGGCGACGAGATCCGCGAAGAGGTGCGCATTCCGGCGACGTTCGACGCGTTCGAGCGCTGGCTGGAAGAGCGCGGAGGACCGGCCGTCGCCTGAGCCGGGTCGAGCAGCGGACGGGCACGGCCCAGTGCCGAGCGGATCAGCTGGCGCCTCGCGCCCGTGGGCAGCCCGGCCCAATCAGCCGACGAGCTGGGCGGCGAGCGCCTCGGGCTCGGTCACCGGCTGTCGGCAGGCGAAGTCGCGGCAGACGAAAGCTGTGGGGCGACCCCGAAGCGTGAAGCGGCTCTGCAGCAGCTCGACGCGGCTGTTGGCGGGATCGGAGGTCACGGCCACGACGCGATGCGGGTGTAGACCGCCCGTTGCGACCCGGACAAGCGCCTGGGTGGCCGGGTCCTGCGGGTCACCGACGATCGCCACTTCGGCCAAGGGTGCCGACGCGAGGTCGATGGCCTGCAGCCAAGCGGCGAACCCTGTCGGGTAGCGCGCGGCGAGCGGCGTGACCGCTGGCAGGGCGGCCTCGGCAGAGGACTGGTAGCGTCCCTCCCCCGTGAGCGCCGTGAGCCGCAGCAGGACCGTGGCAGCCACGGCGCCGCCAGATGGGACGGCGTTGTCCTCGACCCGCCGCGGGCGCGCGATCAGCTTCTCGTGGTCGTCTGCGGTGTCCCAGAAGCCGCCGGATGGATCAGCGAAGCGGGCCAGCGCATCGTCCATCAGCCCCCGGGCTGCGGCGAACCAGCGCTCGTCAAACGTTGCGCCATACATCGCAAGCAGCCCGTCCGAGAGCAGGGCGTAGTCCTCAAGGTATCCGGCCGGCGTCGCCCGCCCGTCTCGCCACGACCGCCGCAACCGACCGTCGGGCCCCTGAAACAGTCGGAGCGCGGCATCCGATGCGCGGGCCGCGGTCTCGAGAAAGTCCGGACGGCCGAACACGCGGGCTGCCTCAGCGAACGCCGCGATGGCGAGCCCGTTCCATGCCGTCAGCGCCTTGTCGTCGTGGGCGGGCTGCGGCCGGTCCTCACGGACCTTGAGGAGTCGCGCCATGGCTGTCTCGAGGCGTCCCCCGGCCTCCTCGGCCGCGACCCCGTGGCGCGTCGCCAGGGTCGCGTCGTCGAGCGCGCGGTAGAGGACGTTCCGGCCCTCCCAGTTGCCCCGGTCCGTGATGCCGCAGGCGTCGGCCACGAGCCGTGCCTCCGGCCCGAGCGCCGCGGTGATCTCGGGCAGGGTCCAGGTGTAGGTGGCGCCCTCCACGCCGTCCGTGTCGGCATCCTGGCTCGCGGCGAACAGACCGTCCTGGGTCATCATCTCCCGGCGGATGTAGCGAAGGGTGCGCTCCGCGACACGTGCGCACTGCACATCACCCGTTACCTGGTACGCATGGACGTAGGCTCTCGCCAGCTGCGCGTTGTCGTAGAGCATCTTTTCGAAATGCGGCACCAGCCAGTGGGCGTCGGTGCTGTAGCGGTGAAATCCGCCGCCCACCTGGTCGTGGATGCCACCCGCGGCCATCGCCTGGAGCGCACGCTCTGCAACGGCTAGGGCCTCGCGGTCGTGGTGCGTGGCCGTCCGCGCTAGCAGAAACTCGATCACCGCCGGCTGCGGAAACTTGGGCGTGCCGCCCCAGCCGCCATCCTTCCGGTCGAACGACGCGATCAGCGCCGCCGTGGCGCGCTCCGCGGTCTCCGCACCGGCCTGCCGGACAGGGCGAGGCTGGGCGGCAAGGTCGCCGAGTGGCACGGCGCCTGCGGCCTCGGCTACGGAGTAGTGACCGGCGACCGGTGAGGCGGTCGGTGGGTCCGCAGCACTCGCCCGTGCGATCCCGGCGGCCAGTCGGCTGGCCACGTCTTCCACTTCGGTGCGCCGATCGCGCCAGGCGGATGCGACCGCATTGAGCACGTCCCTGAATGCCGGCAGGCTGAGCCCTCGTGCGGCCGGGAAGTAGGTGCCGCCGTAGAAGGGCCGACCATCCGGCGTCAGGAACACGCTCATCGGCCAGCCGCCCTGACCAGTGAGTGTCTGGACGGCCAACATGTAGATCGCGTCGAGATCAGGGCGCTCCTCGCGGTCGACCTTGATCGCGACGAAGTCTGCGTTGAGCTGCGCGGCAGTCGATGCGTCCTCGAACGACTCGCGCTCCATGACGTGGCACCAGTGGCACGCCGCGTACCCGATCGAGAGGAAGACCGGTCGGTCGTTGTCGGCGGCGCGTTGGAGCGCTTCCGGTCCCCAGGGATACCAGTCGACCGGGTTGTGCGCGTGCTGCAATAGATACGGGCTCGTCTCGCCCGCGAGTCTGTTCATGGACGGCCGCACGCATCGTAGCCCCTCGGCTGACCATCCACGGTCCGATTGATCCCGGAGGCCGTCCGGCTACGAGGCGTGTAGTGGCCGTATCGGCCGACTATTAGC
This sequence comes from Candidatus Limnocylindrales bacterium, assembly GCA_052144055.1. GTDB lineage: Bacteria > Chloroflexota > Limnocylindria > Limnocylindrales > CSP1-4 > JAJYNJ01. Next base: position 16,724 of record JBKQRF010000040.1, on the reverse strand, counting down.
GATGAGATGCTCGCGCTCCTCCCAGCCGCCGTCGCCGGCCTGCCCCGGACGAGGGCCTTCGTGCCGCCAAACCAGCAGGACCCTGTCCAGGGCGAACGCCCTACCGTGGCCCATAGCCGTCGCCGTGCTGAACGGCTCCGCTCCGTCCCGCTCGCACATGTTTCAACACTTTCAACACTGCCACGGGTGTTGACAGCCTCAACCCCGGAGCTCAGACCAGATGGTCAAACTTGGGCCTAATCGAACATCTGTTCTAATCAAGCCTCCCCCTCCTCGGTCCACGCCGCGAGCAGCCGCAGGTTCGGGTCTTACAAAGGTGGAGCGCGGGACCCGGCGAAGATGTCGCGCTGGCCGTCGCGGGCCATGTCCACGACCTGATCTTCCGCGAATCCTAAGCATCGGGTCAGTTGCGTCGGTCACGCCGCCAGTCCGGCTGGTGCAGGTGGTCGGTGGACAGCGTCGCCCGATCGCGTGTCAATGTCGGGGACGCCTGCGATCGGGGCCGGCCAGCCGCAACGCAGGGTGCGGTCGTTCCCCGTCCGGCGGTTCGCCGCAACCATCCGCGAGCTGGCCGTGTCATCCTTGGGCATCGCGCCGACTCATTTCGCGGGGCGCGATCGGGCTGCTTGGCCGCTCAACAATAGTCGGCGCAAGCAGCGTCACGCGACATCCCCGGCGGGCTACCTAGGTTGCGGCGGCGCGACTTGGGCCGTCCCCAGCAGGTCAGTCCCACGCGGGCCGGTCCGAAGTCATTCGACATGCTGCCGGTCCATGAGCGCGAGCACACGAGATCGGGGCTGGCGGTGCACGCAAGCTCGTGCCCTGGGTGTATGAAGCCGCCCGGTGGCCTACTTGGAGGTGCCGCTGGCCGACTGACCGAGATCGACCTGCTTGACGAACAGCCAGTCCCCGCCGTTGAGGGTCGGGTCGAACTTGTACTCGCTGATGTTCTGCTGGCTGGTGTCGCCGTTCGCATCGAAGTGGAACGTGCCAAGGACCGTGGTGAATGTGGCGCCGCTCGTGATGTACGCGCGGATCCCGGCGCGGTCAGGCTTGCCCACGCTCTTGAAGGCGTCGAGGATGACCTGGGTGCACGCGTAAGCGGCCGCGCTATAGGCGCCCGGGCCCGGACTTGTCCCATACGCAGCGTCGTACTTGGCGGTGAAGGCGTCGGCGTTGGGGATGACCTGCATGGCCACGACCGTGCTCCAGGTGTTCAGGTCACCCTGTCGGCCGACCAGGTTCAGGAACGAGCTCGGCATCGCGGCCGAGCCGTCGTTGATGCCGTCGTCGCTGACGAACGGGATGTTGGCCATGCCGGCCGCGACCATCTGCTTGCGCAGCGGCCCGCCGCCGCCGCTGGTGACGCCGCCGTAGTAGACGACATCGGGGTTGAGCGCCTTGGCGGCTGTCAGGAGGCCGGTGTAGTCGGTGACGCTCGAGCCGGCAGTGTCATGCTTGACGACGGTGCCGCCCATCGCAGTGAAGTCCGTGACGAAGACGCCCGCGAGGCCAGCGCCGTAGGTCTCGTTGTCGTCCACGACGTAGGCGCGACGCGCGCCGAGGTCCTGGTAGGCGATCTGCGCGCCGGCCAGACCCTGGTAGTCATCCGTGGATGCCACGCGCACGTAGGCGATCTGGTTGGGATGCGTGGGCCGGTAGGTCAACGGGCTGATGCCGCCCCAGGGCTTGGTCAGGTCTGGAGCAGTGTTCGACGGGCTGCACAACAGCAGGCCCGCGGCGTTGCTGATCGGGATCTCCGCCTCGGCGACCGCGGAGTTGAACGGCCCGACTACGGCGACGACCGAGGGGTCGTTGACGAGCGTCGCGATGTTCTTGGCGCCCTGCTGCGCGTTGTAGCCGCCGTTGACGGCGTCATCCTGCGAGTTGACGCCGAACTTGTAGCCGTCGATGCCGCCGGCCGCGTTGATGTCGGCCACGGCGAGCTTCACGCCGTTGAGGGTCGGCCCGCCGTTCGGTGCGTCCGCCCCCGACATCGGAAGCTCGACCCCGATGTTCACGATCTGGCCATGACCGCCGGCGGCCGTGCTGGCTGCCGGCGCCGATGTCGCCGACGAACTGCACGCCGCGAGGACGATGCAGGCGATGAGCGTGAGCACCTTCCGGGGGAGACCCGCTCTGGCTCGGGCTGCCAACTCACCCACCGTCGGCTTGGAGGAGTCACGGAGGCCGCCCACGAACACCTGGCCCAGGTTGGTCCGGCGAAGCTGTGTCGCCACCCCCGCGCCGCCTGCTTTACCACGGTCCGCCGATCGGCTGGACTGCCCTCATTCTATCCCCTCATCCCCGCGTGCTCGAAGGTAACGAGTTGGGCCCGCTGTAACTGCTGTGGAAGGATCCCGACCCTCGGGCTGCCCGAGGCGGCGGTCGCACGAGGGCAGAGGCAGGCCGCCCGGGGAACCCCCCGGGGGCCTGCCAGCTACAGGGCAAAGCTCAGGCTAGCGAAGCCATGGAAGCCAGGGCTTCAGCTTGAGGCTGTCCGTGGGAGGTGTCGGACGCACGAGGGGAGTGACCTCCGGGGTCGCCAACTTCGTGCAGCCGATCAGCGTGTTGGTCGTGCCTTGGTCGAACACGGTGTCGCTCGGACGGTTGCACACGACGGTGTTATCGCTCGTGTATGGGTCGAGGTAGATCTGGGCAATGCCGTAAGTCGGGTTCGGGTCGGGCGTGAAGCGGCTGACGTCGTTGCCGGTGACCACGTTGTTCGTGCTGGGCGGGGACGACGGGTCGTTGCCCCAGAGGCTGATGGCGTCGACCGCACCGACCGTGGACCCGGTATCGCTGATCGTGTTGCCCGCGATCAGGATGCCGGTCGTGTTGTTGGCGTCGATCCCCTCCTTGAAGTAATCCAAGTTGGAAGGGGTCGGGAGCGAGATCATGTTGTGCAGGATCGTTGCCCTGAACCAGTGGATGGTCGCACCCTCACCGTCATACGCGTCGTATAGGTGGATGCCCCATTGAGCGCAGCCGCAAGCCTCTTTGATCAAGAAGGTGTTGTCGTGGATGAAGAACTGCGACAGAGGGGTCGACGCGCTCTCGAAGCCCGACGGGTCCACCCGCAAGCCTTCGTGGTTCAGCGGGACGACTCCGCTGATGTTGTCCGCCGATACGCGGTTGTACGAGACGTCGAAGACGGCGCTCGGCCCGCCCAGGTGGAGCCCCGTGGCGACATCATCGATGCGGTTGCCCGCAGCGGGCGAACCGCCGATGGTGACGTGCACCGCGTTGAAGTCCCCGAACACCGTCACGCCATAGAGCATCGTGCTGAAGGAGCTGGCCCGCACGTTGAAGGACCCGCCCACTGGAGAGGTTGCGTTGTAGAGGGTGTAGTAGGTGACTGCGGACCCTGCGTTGAAGCCGCCGAGGCTGTTCGAATCTGGGTCGGGGCGGCCCGTGATGCGGACGCGGTCGACCGAGGCGTCGCTGCGGTACGGGGACTGACCGACGAAGAGGAGGACGTCGGGGATACCGACATTTCCGTCCCACGGCGCTGTCTCCGTGCCGTCGTGGACGGGGACGTCGATGGCGAGGTCGGAGACCTCGACGTTGCTATCGACGAACTGGATCAGGTCCGGCCACTCGCAAGTCGAGAGGTTGGGCAGGCAGCCGTCGGGGTTCGGCCAGTTGACAGTCGTCAGCGGCAGAGCCTCGATGGTCGTGCCGTTTCCGCCCACTCCTCGGAAGGTCCCCTGAAAGTCGTCCGTGACGAGTTGGGTGGTGTGGTAGGTCCCGGCCTGCAACTGCACGACGCAGTTCGGACCCGCACCTACGCACTTGTTGAGCGCCGCCTGAATGGCGGCTGTGTCGTTCGCGTGTGGCCCCCATTGGGGCGGCGGTACCTGATACGTCGGACCTAACGGCCCGGCCATGACCATCGCCGGGGCTGCCAGCGAGGCGGCCAGCATCCCGGCGACCAGGAACACGAGGATGCGTCTCATTCCGAACCCCCTCTTGGGACGCGACTCATTCAGTCGGTCTCCCTGGTGGCTCGGCGCGGTCCCGGCGGCCGGTGTTCGGACCGCGTGTCAGAGCCCCTGTCTCGATCCCGTTGTCGACCTCACCTCCACGGAGGGCCCATGCGGGCTGCGGGACTGTGGCCTCGACGACCTCGGGCTCCAACCGGGTCGCCAGGGGGTGCCCGTGCCGCTTGTTCAGGCGTCAGCAGCGGCAGCGCGGCAGCCGGAGGAGCCGAGCCCGCGGGGAGAACGGGCGCACCCCCCGTGCGCCCATTCTCCCCGCCCCCCGCTGACTGCGCCGGCCCCGAGGAGGCGGGGCCGGCGCGGGTAGATGCGTCATGCGGCGACTAGCGCTCGCCCTGGCGGAAGGTCAGCCAGGCACCGAAGGCGGCCTGGGCGTCTTCGGCGGGTCCCACCCGCTCACCCGCCCGGAAGGCCTGGTAGGCGGCCTGGGCCGCGCCTTTGGCGAGGGCGGCCTGGTCAGCCGGCGTGAGCTGCTCCCCGGCCCGGTAGGCGAGATACGCCTGGCTGGCGAGCTCGGGGGCGTTGAGCGCCTCGCGCTCGCCGCTGCGGAACTGGCTGTAGGCCTGCGTGGCCGCGGTGCTCTGGCTGAGGCCCACGGTCTGCGCCGTGGCGCTATTGGGGGCCGCGCCCGGGTGGCTGATGACGACGAGACCGACGATGAGGACGACGGCCAGCAGGGCGACCGCGCTCGGCATCCAGGTCGGGATGTGGGGGGTTGCCGTGGGGGTCCGGATGGTCGGAGTGTGCAGCGCCATGACCGATGCTCCTTTGGTCTCTGTATGTGGGCCGCGCTCTCTGTGCGGCGTGCGCTCACCCTAGGGCGGGACCCCGGCGCTGCCATCGGGGCCAGCCCCAGACTTTGGGTAAGGGCTAGCCCTAACCCCGGAGGTAGGGTCTGCACGGTTGCGGCGGCTCTACGCCGGTGCCACGATCTGGCGATGGCGTGGCGCGTACTCCTCGTCGATGACCACGCGGCCTTCCGGGCGCAGGCGCGCGCCCTGCTCGAGGCCGAGGGACTGCGCGTGGTGGGCGAGGCGGCCGACGGGGCGAAGGCGCTCGACCTCCTGGCGCACGTCGAAGCCGACGCCGTGCTCCTCGACGTGCTCCTCCCGGGCGAGGACGGCTTCGCCGTGGCCGCGCGCATCGCCGCCCTGCCCCACCCGCCGGCGGTCATCCTGACCTCGACGCGGGACGCCGACGCCTACGGCGAGCGCATCGCCCGGGCCGAGGTGCGCGGCTTCCTGCCCAAGGCCGCCCTCTCGGGAGCCGCCGTCGATCAGCTGCTTACAGGTCCGACCGAGGCCGATCCGGAGCTGCTGCCGACGCGACAGAGTGAAGCGTCACGCCGCCCGCAGGGTCAGGGTCAGGCCGCCACGTCAACCCTCCGGCACTGGGTCGCCGACCGCTCGCGCTCGGCCTGGCTGCGCCTCCTCGCCTGGCCGCTCTGCCTGCTCGTCGGGCTGGCCTCGATCGCATGGCTGTCCGGGCAGGAGCTGTTCGCGGTTGCGCCAGTGGCAGGCCCGGACTATGTCTTCGATCCTATGCCGATGATCGGGGTCGCCCTCGTGGGCGGGTCCACGGCGCTGGCCGGCCTCATCGCCTGGTGGCGGCGGCCGGACCGGCTCGCAGGGCCGCTGCTCGTGGCGGCCGCCCTGGCCTGGTTCGTCGGCGCGATCTCGTGGGCCGACGACTCCTCGGAGACGGGCGTGATGTTCTTGCCGTACACCGTCCGTCACGCCATCCCTGTCTTGCCGATCAGCGACGGGGGTGCCTTCCAGGGCTACTACGTCCTGCTCATGGTGGCGCTCGTCCTGGCCTACCCGGCCGGCCGGCTCGGCTCGCCGATGGTGCGGTTCCTCGTCGGAGGCATCGCCGCCGTCCTGGTAGCCGCGACGGTGGCGCGCGTGTTCGTGGTGGGCGGTCCCTTCTACATCTACTGCGACCTCCCCGACCCGACCTGCGTGTCGGCGCCGATCGGCGGCCTGGGCACAGACCTCTACAACACCCTCGATCTGGACTTCCGTTGCGCGCTGCTGGCGGGCGCGGCTCTCGCCACCCTGATGGTGCTGGGCCGCTGGTGGCGCGCCCACGGACCGGGGCGGCGCGTGCTCGCCCCGGCGCTCGGCATGGGCCTCGGTCTCAGCGTGGCCGTCGGTCTGGCCGTGCTGCGCCGCCAGCCGGGCTTCGACACGGCGGTGCCCGACGCCCTGCGGGCGGCCTCGGTGGTGGCCCTAGCGGCCCTGCCGCACGCCTTCACCTTCGATCTCCTGCGGGGCCGCCTGGCGCGCACGGGGGTGGCCGACCTCGTGGTGCAGCTCGAGCAGGCCCCCGCCCCCGAGGGCATGGCGGCGGCCCTCGGGCGAACCCTGGGCGATCGCTCCGTGGCCGTGCTGGTGTGGTCCCCGGAGGCGGGCACCTACCTCGACGCGGCCGGGCGGCCGGCCGAGCTCCCGACGAACGACCCGGCCCGCGCGGTGACCCTCCTGACGCACGACGGGCAACCACTGGGTGCCCTGGTGCACGACGCCGCCCTGCGCGAGGACCCGGGGCTCTTGGCCTCGGTGTCGGCGGCCACCGCCACCGCCATCGAGAACGACCGCCTGCAGGCCGCGGTGCGGGCGCAGCTCGAGGATGTGCGCGCGTCACGTGCGCGCATCGTGGCGGCCGGTGACGAGCAGCGTGCCCGCTTGGAGCGCGACCTGCATGATGGCGCCCAGCAGCAGCTCGTAGCCCTGGCCATCGCGCTCCGCTCGGCCCGCCGGCGCGTCGATGCCGCCACCGAGCCCGAGCTCGCCCGCACCTTGGCCGAGGCGTCGGAACGGGCCGAGTCGGCAGTCAGCGAGCTGCGCGAGCTCGCCGGCGGCATCCATCCCGCGATCCTGGTCGAGGCAGGGCTCCCCGCGGCCCTTGCCTCGCTGGCCCGGCGCGCCACGTTGCCGGTCACAGTGGAGGCCCCACTGGCGGAGCGTCTGCCCGCGCCAGTCGAAGCCACCGCCTACTTCTTGGTCTCGGAGGCCCTCGCCAACACCGCCAAGCACGCGCACGCGCAAGAAGCGCACGTGCGGGCCGAGCGCGTGGCCGATCAGCTCCGCATCGAGGTGAGCGACGACGGGATCGGCGGGGCCGACATCTCGCGGGGCACGGGCCTGCGCGGCCTGGCCGATCGCGTCGCCGCCCTCAACGGCAGCCTGCGCGTGGAGAGCCCCCAAGGCGGCGGCACGCGCCTAGTGGCGGAGATCCCATGCGCATCGTGATCGCCGACGACTCGGCCCTCATCCGCGAGGGGGTGGCGCGCCTCCTCGCCGAGGCCGGCCACGAGGTGGTGGGCCAGGCCGCCGACGGGGTGAGCGCCGAACGCCTGGTGGCCGAGCAGTGGCCCGACGTGGCCATCCTCGACATCCGTATGCCGCCTGGGGGTGCCGGCGAAGGGATGCGGGTGGCGCAGGCGGTGCGCGCGCAGACCGGCGGGCGCACCGGCATCCTCGTGCTATCCCAGTATCTCGAGCCCGCCCTCGCGATGCAGCTGCTCTCCGACGGGGCAGACGGGGTGGGCTACCTCTTGAAGGACCACGTGGCCGATCTCGACACACTCCTCGACGCGGTGCGTCGGGTGGGCGAGGGCGGCTCGGTGGTCGATCCCGCGCTCGTCACCGAGCTCGCCCGGGGCCACGGGCGCCGCTCGGCCCTAGCCGAGCTGACCGAGCGCGAGCGCGAGGTCCTCGCGCTCATGGCCGAGGGACGCTCCAACGCCGCCATCGCGACGCGCCTCTGCGTCACCGACAAGACCGTCGAGGCCCACGTGGCCGCCATCTTCTCGAAGCTCGCCCTCGAGCCAGCCTCTGCCGACCACCGCCGGGTGCTGGCCGTGCTGGCCTACCTGCAGGCGCCCTGACTCTGCTGGGGGGCGGCGGGGGGGCGAGTTACCGATCGTCGTGTACGGGCGCGGTGCAAAGCCGCGCCCGGCAGACCCCGCGCTGGGCGATCATGCCGGGCGTCCCCAAACACAGGGGCAGGGTGGGGATGGTGGGACCGACAAGGCTGGGAGCCCGGGGTCGAATCCGGGGCGGGAAGCACGTGGTCCCTCCTGCGAGAGGTAGCGGCCGACCGCCGATCAACGGTCAGCGTGGCTGTTGGTTCCGTTGAGGTCCCGCTCCGGGACTGCGCGCTGAACCGGCGTGCCGTCCGAGATCCGGAGGATGTGGATCTGGCCGGTTGAGGGGCGGTCGCCCTGGGCGATCAGGTCATCGGTGGTCCAGTCTGGGTCGGCCAAGCCCTTGGATATCTCCACCCGTGGCAGGCCGTGCAAGTGCCTGGTGCGACGTGGGTCACGCGCGCTAGGTGACGTGGATCACCGAGATGAGGTGATGCGCGTCACCGACCCTCGGCCCATGGCCTGCCATCGTGGACGCGTCGCCGAGAAGGCATCGATGGCCCCGAGCTCGGTCGTGAGCCAGCGTCGGAAGTACCCGTTTCCCGCGTCGAGGCGGGTCACCGTCCGCTCGTAGCGGCGGACGAGGAGCCCGTCAGCTCGTCTTCCATGGTGTCCTCCAGCACAGCCCGCACCGCCGCCGCCAGGTCCGGCCGCAGCTCGCCCTACAGCGCCTCCTCATCGCGGACCTCCGCCCAGCGCTGCGCTGGCGTGCGCTCATCGAGCGCGGCTGCGCTTCTCAGCGGGTGTACTCCCTTCGGTGTTGCACACACACGGGTGGGTACGCCCGCTTGCCGCAGGCAAAGTCCACAGGGAACGGTACGTGGCAGCCCTTCACCAGCTCTTTGCGGCCGCCGAGGCTTTGCGCTAGATTCGGGGTGCGTTAGCCGGGATTATCGTGCCCTCGGAATGTCGCGGGCGGCCGGTTTGACGAGAAGGGATCTTTACTGGCTCCTCGTGTAGTCCACTCCGACCACCTCATCCCTCCTCAAGAGCACCGTTCTGGAGCACCGGCCGGTGCGTCTTTGATTCCTGGGCCAGACCGGGCCGATGTGCCCGCCGGCCTGCCCGTTAACGGTTCGTCCGCCTCTCCCTCGCCGGTCGCGGCAGTCCCCGGCGCGCAGCCAGTGCGGCATCGCCGGCGCGACTGGCGGCCGGTCTTCCTCAAGGCCATCGCTGAGCACGGCAACGCGACGCTGGCCGCCCACGCGGCCGGCGTGGACCGGTCCACTGCCTACAAGAGCGCCGAGCGCGACGCGGCGTTCGCGGCCGCCTGGGCCGAGGCCCGGGAGGAGGCCATCGACCTCCTCGAGGCCGAGGCGTTCAAGCGCGCACACGCCGGAAGCGACCGCGTCTTGCTGTTCCTGCTGCAGACCCTCCGCTCCCAGCTGTACCGCAACTCCATCGACGTGCGGGTCGACTTCCGCCGCGAAGCCGAGCGGGTTGCGGAGCGGCTCCGAGTCCCGGTCGAGGAGGTGCTCGAGCGCGTCGAGCAGCGGATCAAGGAGGCGCGCTGATGCGCCCCGATCGGCTGTCCCGCGACGACTGGATGCGGTTTCTCGCCCTCACCGAAGTTGAGTACGAAGCGACGCGCGCGCTGTCGGCCCCGAAGCCCTGGTCTGAACTCGCCAGACCGGAGCAGCTCCCGCCACCTGGCGACTGGCGGACCTGGCTGATCCTCGCCGGCCGAGGCTGGGGCAAGACGCGGACCGGGGCCGAGACGATCGTGGGCTGGGTCCGCGAGGGCTCCGCGCGGCGGATTGCGGTCGTGGCGGCCACGCTCGCGGACGTGCGCGACCTCTCGATGCGGGTGCTCCGCGAGGTCGCGGGTGCCGAGGTCGAGTACCTGGAGTCGAAGCATTTCCTGGTGCGCTGGCCGAACGGCGCGGAGGCGATGGGCTTCAGCGCCGAGGACCCCGATTCGCTCCGCGGCTACCAGTTCACCGCAGCCTGGTGCGACGAGCTGGCGGCCTGGCACCGCCCTGAAGCGTGGGACCAGCTCCAGTTCGGGCTGCGCGACCCGGGTGCCCGCCAAATCGTGACCACCACCCCCCGCCCGGTTCGTCTTGTGCGCGAGCTGCTCGCCGATCCGACGACCGTCGTCACCCGGGGTCGCACCGTCGACAACGCGGCCAACCTCGATGCCGCCACGCTGCGGTTCCTCTGGGGCCGCTACGGCGGGACGCGCCAGGGGCGTCAGGAACTCGACTCCGAAGTCCTCGACGACATTCCGGGAGCACTGTGGACGCGCGATCGGCTCGACGCGCTGCGGGTCGCCGCGGCGCCTGAGCTCGTGCGGATCGTGGTGGCGATCGACCCGGCCGTGACGAGCAGCGAGGATGCCGACGAGACCGGCATCGTGGTGGCCGGCAAGGGCGCCGACGGCCAAGGATACCTGCTCGCCGACCTCTCCGGGCGCTACTCCCCCGACGGCTGGGCCCGCTGCGCCGTCGGCGCATACCGCACCTGGCAGGCCGATCGCATCGTCGGCGAGGCCAACCAGGGCGGGGACATGGTGGAGGCGACCCTGCGTACCGTCGATCCCGCCGTTTCGTATAAGGCCGTGCACGCGACGCGCGACAAGCACACCCGCGCGGAGCCCGTGGCGGCCCTGTACGAGCAAGGCCGCATCCATCACGTGGGCGCCTTCCCCGCCCTCGAGGACCAGCTCTGCGCCGCGCTGCCCGAGGGCGGGGGCGGTCCCGACGACCGGCTCGACGCGCTCGTGTGGGCCCTCACGGAGCTCGGACTCACCCTCGTGGAATGGGACATCTGGACGGAGGCCTTCGCGCGAGACCTCTGGCCCTGCCACGGGTGCGGCCAGCTCTTCGGATGGGACCCGCGACGCCCGTGTCCCAGGTGCTGGCTCGCCGCGCCGGAGACATATGACGGCCCCGCGCCGCTACCGGATGGCATGACTCCTATCTACGAGCCGCCGCCGGGCCCCCCGGCGTTCATGTTTCGCCTTCGTCGGTGGTAGGAGGCCAGCCCGATCCCCGCCAACCTCGAGTTCTACCGCCTTGTAACGTCTCCGGGGACAGCGCTGCCGAAGCTGACCGCGTCTGATCGGTCGCAATGCCTCTTGCACCGAGAGGCAGGGATGCGGAGGCTAGGAGCCGAGAGCGTGCGGGCTTCTGGTGGAGGAGCACATGGCAGGCCAGGGCCGGCGCGGGCTGAGGGCAGCCGCTCCGCGTGACCTGCGCACGGTCCTCTTCACCGACATCGTGGGCTCCACAGAGGTGGCGGCCCGTCTGGGTGACCGCGCCAATGGCGCCCTGCTGGCGCGTGCCCGCCGTGCGCTCGCGGGTCCATACGCTCTTGGGTGAGGCCGTTCAACCAGCCCTACGTGTGGGTTACGCGCTCGCCGGGAGCTCGGCTGGGCGGTTGTACTTCCTCATCACCTCAACGAGACGATCCGGCGGCAACCGGTGGGCGGTGATACCGTCCCTGCCGGTCATCGTCTCGGCCGAGAGCAGGCAGTTGAGGATCGCTTCCTCGGTCGCCTCGACCGTGGCGTCGAAGATGGCCGTGATGTAGCTATCCGAGAGCATCGAAACCGGGAACGTCAGCGACGTATTGACATTCATGTCGGTTGCACGAACCCGGTTGCCGGTGGAGAAGGCCAGAAAGAGATCGCCGCTGGTCTGCTCGCCGACGCCTCCCATCCGTCCGATCCCGATGGCGGGTCGCTGGGCAACCCGAGTGAGCTGATGCGGCAGCAGCGGGGCGTCAGTGGCAACCAGCACGATGATGGAGCCACCCCCCTCGACCGGTGGCGGTATCGGAAGCGGCACCTCGCTCGAAGGGATCTCCTCGCCCACGGGCACGCCATCGACCCGCAAGCGCTCGCGACGGCCGTAGTTGGCTTGGACGAGAACGCCGAGCGTGAATGCCTGACCCTCGATCCGGACCACCCGCGAGGACGTGCCAATTCCGCCCTTGAAGCCGTGACAGACCATCCCGGTGCCGCTGCCCACGTTGCCTTCCGGCACGCGGCCGCTCGAGGCACTGCGAAGTGCAGCAAAGACGTGCTCGGGCTTCACGTGGAGTCCGTTGAAGTCGTTGAGACGCCCATCCCACGTCTCCCCGACCACCGGGAGTCCCCAGAAGACTTCGCCTGGCTCGCGCTCGGCGATCTCGGACGCGATGAGGGCGTCGCGCACCACACCGACGCTGTGTGTGTTGGTGAGGCCGATGGGTGACATCAGCTGACCCGACTCCCTCACCCACTCAAGGCCGGTCAGCTCGCCGTTGCCGTTCAGCCTGTGGCAGCCTGCAAAGACCGGCTCGGCCCAGACGTTGCCCTCGTGCGCCAGCACGACGGTGACGCCGGTTCGCACCGGGCCATGACCAACGACGAGGGGACCGTCGCCTTTGATGATGGTGGTGTGCCCCACGCGGACTCCCGCGACGTCCGTGATCGCATTCCAATGCCCAGGCGTGCCATGGCCCAGGATGATCCCTAGATCGCGCGCACGCACGATTAGCCTCCTTGGTACGTGGTCTGAGTTCGGCGCACCGTCGCGACGCCTAGACCCCCAACAGCTCGAGCCCGGCGCGCACGGCGCGCTCGGCGTCGTCCTCGTGCGCGGCCGGCGCTCCCCACACCGCCATGACCGCGTCGCCGATGAACTTCTCGACCGTCCCCCCGTAGCGCTCGATGAGCTCGCGGGCAAGGTCGAAGTAGCGGGAGAGGAGCTCCCGGGTCTCCTCGGGGTCGCGGCCCTCGGCAAGGGTGGTGAAGCCCACGAGATCGGCGAAGAGCACCGACACGAGGCGGCGCTCGGCCAGGGGGGCGGGAGCAGCGACCGGCCCGACCGGCACCAGCGGGACACCACACTCGCCGCAGAACTTCGCGTCGCCGCGGTTGGCCGCGCCGCAGGACGGACAGACCAGCGCCAGTCGGGCCCCACACTCCCGGCAGAACTTGCGCCCCGCCTCGTTCTCGGTGCCGCAGTCTGGGCAGACCATGCGTCTCTCTTGCGAACTCGTCCCGAAGCGTAGGGTAGCGGACGAGCACAACCGCGCGGCGTCGGTCTCCACGCCGCGACCGCCGACGGGCCCGCATCACGTCGTGTTCTTCAGGCACCGGGCCGGCAGGGCATCCCAAATGGGGAGCGTCGCGCGGGCGTCGATCGCCTGCTCGGCGCATGCCCCACCGGCAATACCCGCTGGTGTAGATAGACAGCACCCCCATCAAGGCGGCACAGGCTGTGGTGACGGCCGAGTAATGGTGCGGTCCACCGTGCCCCCTCGTCGCTGGTGGAACCGGACGCAGGCTGCGTGGGGTCGCGACTGGTGACCCTAGATTGGGCCACCGCCCCCGCTCGCGGCCTGGAACCCGGCGACGATGGCCAGCAGAACCAGGACGACCCCGGTCAGGCGACGGACGAACGTCATCGGCAGCCGCTCCAGAAGTCGCCCGGCGCTGACCGCCAGGGCGGCGACCGCCCACAGCGCCAAGAGCGCGCCGACGGCGACCGCCAGCGGCGCGTGGTAATGGGCCGCCAGGGTCGCGGTCAGCACCTGGGTCAGGTCACACCACTCGGCCAGGAAGATCACGACGAATGCCGTCGCGATGGTGTGCCCAGCGCCCGCCGCCCTGATCGCCCGTTCGCCGGCCGCTGACTCTGTCGCGGGGCTGCCGCGGAACGCGAAGAACGCGCCGCCCAGGAACAGCAGTGCCACGAGCGCCTCGACGACACGGTGCGGCAGGATGGTGAACAGAGTGGCGCCGACGGTCACCGCGATCCCGACGTGAACCAAGAACGCCAGGGCCGCCCCGGCCCACACGGACATCGACCGACCGCGTGTCGCCATGAGCAGCGAGGCGAACATCGTCTTGTCCGGCAGCTCGGCCACGAAGATGATCGGGAAGACCGCCGCCGCGATGGCCAGCACTGGTACTTAGCGGTCCACGTCCGGCCGAAAGAGCTCGCGGCGAGGCAGCCCCGTCTCGCGCGCCACCTGCCGCGCTGCCGACGACCGCGTCAGTCCGTCCCGTACGAGCTGCGCCACCCGGTCGCGCGCCTTCAATGCGGAGACGCTGTCGACGCGCGCCGCCGCTCCGGCCAGCTCCGCACCCTGCCGTCCCCCCACGACCACTACGATCTCTCCGCGCGGCGGGTCCCCAACGGCGGACGTCGCGAGCTCCCCCAGCGAGCCGCGCCGCACCTCCTCGTGGATCTTCGTGAGCTCCCTGCAGAGCGCCGCGACCCGCCCCTCGCCGCAGGCAGCGGCGAGGTCGCGGAGGGTGCCGGCGATCCTTCCTGGAGCCTCGAACAGCACGGTCGCTCGCTCGTCCGCCGCGATCCGCGCCAGGCGCCCGCGCCGTTCTCGTCCGGACCTGGGCAGGAACCCCTCGAACGCCCAGCGCGGCGCCGGGATGCCGCTCGCGACGAGTGCCGCGAGGACGGCCGACGGCCCGGGAACCGGCACGACGCGTCCACCAGCGGCTGCCCAGGCCACCACGAGGCCTTCCCCCGGGTCACTCACCAGGGGCGTGCCGGCGTCGGTGACGAGCGCGAGGTCTCGCCCCGAGGCAAGGTGCTCCAGCAATTCAGGCTCTCGCCGCGCAGCATTTCTGGCGTGGTAGCTAACGAGGGGGGTTGCGATCGCGTGGCGGGCCCAGATGCGGCGCGTCATCCGCGTGTCCTCGGCCGCCACGAGAGGCACCGACCGCAGCACTTCGAGCGCCCGGAGCGTGATATCGCCGAGGTTCCCGATCGGTGTTGCGACGACGTACAGGGTCCCGAGAGGTTCCGCCGGCGTGCCGGTCACCGTCACGAGCCCGGCGCCGGCCGCCGCCTCGGATACAGGTAGTCGACACCCGACGTCCGGGGGCCCAGCTTCGCGATCGGTGGAACCTGGCGCTTGAACTCCGCGCCGGCGACCATGCGACCCACTCGTTCGACGAAACGCGCGTCGAAGCCCTCGTCGTCAACCAGCTCCTCGGGCGATCGGCGACGGTCGACCATCCAGTACAGCAGCCGGTCGAGCTCGGCGTAGCTCGTTCCGACCTCGGCCTCGTCGGTCTGTCCCGGCCAGAGATCGGCCGACGGCGGCTTCGAGATGATGGCCTCAGGCACCCCCAGGTCCACTGCGACCTGGCGGAGCTGGCTCTTGTAGAGATCACCAACCGGGTCGAATGCGCAGGCATCGTCGCCAAAGTGCGTGGTGTAGCCGATCAGGACCTCGGTCTTGTTGCCCGTGCCCACGACCAGCCCGCCCCACGCGGCCGACTGGTCGTACAGCACCGCCATGCGCGCGCGTGCCATGAAGTTGCCCCGGCGCAGGCTCGACGCCTCCGCGCCCTCCTCGCCGAAATACCCGTCCACGATGCGCGAGACGTCCACCACCCGGCTCGCACAGCCCAGGCGGTCCACCACGGATTGGGCATCGGCGAGCGACTCTGGGGACGACGTGCGGTATGGCATCAACACGCACAGCAGGCGCTCCGGCCCGATCGCCTCGGCCACCAGAAACGCGACGACGGCGGAGTCGATGCCGCCTGACAGCCCCAGCAGCGCCCGCTCGAATCCGGTCTGGCGCAGCTGGCCACGGACGAAGCCGACCATGATCCGCCGCGCCACCGTCGTGTCGATCGCCAGTTCAGGTGGTAGATCGAACAGGCTGCGGGAGCCGTCCTCCTGGTCGGCATCCATCACGCACCCTCGGCCCGCTGCCGGATCACGCGCTCCAGCTGTCGGCGCACCATCTCGGGCCGTTCATCGCGCAGGACCGGCAGAACGATCCGCTCGCGCCGGACCTCGGCCAAGTCGATCTCGACCGTGAAGACGCCCTCGTCATGGAGCGGGGCCCGGAAGACCGTCTCGCCATCAGGCCCGATTACCTCGCTCCCACCCCAGAAGGTCACCGACTCGTCGACGCCCACCCGGTTGCAGAACACGACGAAACTCGTCGTCAGCATGGCGTAGGTCCGCATCAGCGCCCGCCAAGACGTGGCGGTCCCCAAGCCCACCTCGTTGACCGCCGCGACGTCGCGACCGGGCGAGGACGAGACGTTGACCAAGACCTGTGCCCCATCGAGCGCGAGTAGGAGCGGGACGGCGAGGTGCCAGAAGTCCTCGCACACCGCCAGCCCGACGGGCACGCCCAGCCGGCTCGGCGTGGCGCGCACCACCTCCCCGGCGGCGAAGAAGCGCCGTTCGTCGAAGAGCCCGTACGTGGGCAGGTAGACCTTGCGGTGGACGTGGCGGATCGCGCCGTCCTCGAGCAGGGCGGCGGCGATGTACAGCCGATGGTCCGGCGCCTCCTCCACGAACGAGACGATCGCCGAACAGCCCACGGTGTCTACGACCAGCGACGCGAGGCGTGGGTCGTCGAGCGACATGGCGACCTCGCCGCTGAGATCCTGCAGCTGGTAGCCGGTCAGGCCGAGCTCAGGGAAGACCACGAGATCAGCGCCGTCGGCGCGGGCACGGGCCAGGACCTCGCGGTGGACAGCACAGTTCTCATCGAGGCGACCTAACCGCGGCGCGAGCTGGGCCAGCGTGATCCGGCGACGCTGCATCGAACCAGTCTAACGGCTCGCTCCGCTCGCTCGAGAGAGGCACCGTGCCTTCACGAACGTCTACTGGCGGGGCGAGACTGGGTTTCCGCCCGTGCCGCCGGGCTGTCCCGGAGCGGACGCGTCGGCCGTGCCCAAGCTCCGGTTCGCGAAGTGGCAGGCCGCGACGTGTCCGGGCCGGTACTCCGTGAGCTGCGGCGCGACCGTCTCGCACTCTTTGGGGTTGCCGAGGCGCTCGCGGAGCCAGCACCGGGTATGGAAATGG
>JBKQRF010000039.1:0-40145 GCA_052144055.1 Candidatus Limnocylindrales bacterium | reverse complement strand
ATGGCCACGAGCTGGCGCTTCCCGAGGTGGCTGTTAGGCGCGACGAGATGTATGCCGTGGCGGTCTCCGGGCCGCAGGGGAACGCACGGCGCCGGACGCGGACCCGGCCCTGCCCGGTTGAGCTCCGGCTCGGGCAGTACGACGTGAGCGGCAGCCTCCACGCCCTCCCCGGTCCTGACCCGGTCCCCGGCTTCTTTCATCGCCGGCAGGTCATGGTCCCGCTCACCGAGGCGACCATCGCTTACGACTCGCCAGCCGGCCGGGTGGTTTCCCGGTACGACACACTCCTCGTCAACCGCCTGCTGGTCGATCGGATCGCGCCCGCGCGGCGCTCAGACGTCCGACCGCCCAGGCCCGCGGACTAAGCTGCTTGGTCAGGTTCGCGAGGAGGACATGACCCCAGACCCGCTGCCGAGCTAGGCGAGAGCTGGATACGCTGGGCAGTAATTCCGGGAGGTGCGCCATCGGCGCAGGACAGGTCACCAGGCCGCCCGTGGTGCCCCTGGCGGGTGAGTGGATGCGGCAGGAGGTCAGGATGCCATGCCGGGTCGGGCGCAAGGACTGGGCACCTTCCGGGCTGTGGCACCTGGCGACCGGAGACGTCCTCCTCAGCGGGCCGCTAGTCCCTGAGCTGAGAGCACAGGCCGAGGCACGTTGTGGTCAGCAGCTATCGCTGAATGAACTGGGGATCGAGGATGATGGCCACACCCGCGGCGCATACCGCCGGGGGCTCGTGGAGCGCGTCGAGCGATCAGCTGAGATGCCGGCCGTCGGAGTCTGCCGCCGGTGCGCGCGGGCGCGGTCATGAACGCGTGAGGCAAACATGGGTCGCCATGAAGCCCTACGCCCCCGTAGTGGACGCCACAAGAACGCGCACACGCCCGCGCAGGCCTGTGTGTGAATGCGTGGGCCCGCTCCAGCGGTCCTCCCTCGCGTGAGCGTCCAGAGGCCACGGGCATCCTCGCCCCATTCCGCGTCGCGGCCGGAGTCGTGCCGGCCGCGCGCCGCTAGCGAAGTGCCCGGCGCAGAAACACGACGGCGAACAGAACCAGAAGGGCGCCGGCTGCCAGGACGACCGGCGCACTGCTCGACGCGGCGCCCACCGCCCCGCTGAGGAGCCCGCCGACGGACGATCCCATCGCCCCGAACGCCCCACCGATGGACGATCCGCCGCCGCCGCTCGCTGACCCGACGCTGCTCCCGTATTCGGCCATGCGGGCATTGTGCGCGGGCGACGCAAGCGCCAGTCGATCCGCCGCCACGGCCGGCTCCCAGCTAGCGCGACGATCCGGAACCACGCTGACAGTGGTCGCGTCATGGTGCCTGGTGACTTCGGATCTACCTCCGCGGAGGTGAGGATGACCCGCACGCGCATCGCCGCTCTCGTCGTCTGTGGGGGCCTGCTCGTCGCACGCTGCTCATCGGCTCCCCTGGCCGCTCCGGGGTCCGCGAGGCCGACGAAGACGCCGTCCGAGTCCCAGCACGTGGTTGCTGGGCCTGTGTCTCTAGATGCCCCGACGAGCTGGCACGTGCGGCCAGGGTTCTTGAACCCGAGCGGCAACGTGACCTTGATGTACCTGAGCCCTCTTGCGCTGCCGAGCGAATGCCAAGACACGGCGCAGGGTGGCGTCTGCCATCCCTGGCCGGTCATGCAGCTCGTCTCGGGCAGGCTCGTGGTCGCGGTCCGCGAGAACGGGATGCCGAACTCGCGGCCGCCAACGGGAGGCAAGCCGATTACCGTCGGGGGTCGTCCTGCTCGCCTCATCAGTGGATCGGCCGACGAGGGGTGTCGGGCCATCGATGGCTCGAAGTCGGTCGAAATCGTGCTGCCGTCGGTCGGCGACACGACGGGCTGGATCGCTCTCGACGCCTGCCTGGCGGGACCGGACGTGGCGGCCGCCGACGCCACCTTCGCTGCCATCGTCGCGTCTGTTGCGATCGCGCGGGGCGGGGCGTCGTCGTAGGGGCGTCCCTCCCGCACGAACGCTCGAGCGCCACGCGGCAACCTCATGTGACCACCGGCGACCGAGACTCCCTGAGCGAGCGAGACAGCTACGGCGCTGGGGAGAGCTCGACCAGCTCCGCGACTACGCCCGAACAGAGGTCGTCGATGAGCTCCGCTCCCCAGACGCTCCCCCACGACTGCGAATGGGCTGGTGCGGGTGGTATCACGACCCGGCTCTAGAGAGCCTGCGGAAGCCGACGCGGTAGGCCTTGCGTGCTCCGAGAGCCGCTAGGACGGCCCAGGAGGCGAGGACGCGTGCGAGCCGACGCCCAGCCCGACCGGGCACGCCACCCCGGTGCCCCCCACACCGCAATAGCCCTCGGGATGCTTGGCGAGGTACTGCTGGTGGTAGTCCTCGGCGTAGTAGAAGGTCCCTGCATCGCGGATCTCGGTCGTGATCGAGCCGTAGCCCGCCAGGGTTAGGCGTTCCTGGTAGGCCTCGCGGGAGGCCTCGGCGGTGAGCCGCTGCTCCGCATCTGCTACGTAGATCGCCGACCGATACTGCGTGCCGACATCGTTGCCCTGCCGCATCCCCTGAGTGGGGTCGTGCTCCTCCCAGTAGACGCGCAGCAACTCCTCGTAACTCACCAGTGCCGGGTCGTAGACGACCAAGACGACCTCGGCGTGCCCGGTCCGGCCTGTGCACACTTCCTGGTAGGTGGGGTTCGGGGTCAATCCACCCGAGTACCCCACAGCTGTGCTGTAGACCCCCGGTGTCTCCCAGAACTTCCGCTCGGCACCCCAGAAGCAACCCAGGGCGAAGACTGCGGTGTGCAGGCCGTCCGGCCAGGGTCCGCTCAGCGGGCGCCCGCTAACGTGGTGCCGCTCCGCGGCGGCGATCGGCGTTGGCCGGCCGGGGAGTGCCTGGTCGGGTGACGGGAGGGTGGCAGGGGAGCGCTTAAAGATCCACATGGTTCCAACAGTGTGGGGTGGCAGTGTGACTGGACGATGACGGCAACCGCGAGGCTCCGTCCAGCCGCTTTCGTAGCTTTGCCAGTCTACCCGGATCGGCCAATATCGTGACACGGCGCGCGGAAAACCCTCGCGGAGGCTTTGGTGTGCGGTGGCGCGCAGCCGCACCGGTAGCGGACAGCGGCCCGGCGGCCCAGCCCGGAGCGCCTCGCTGACACCAGAGATGTGTCGCGCGCCAAGACCCGCGACGAGCGACGTTCCGGCGCCCGGATTCCACGTCCGTCGTGACGGCCCTCGGCCAAGGCCCGACCGCGGCCTTGGCCTCACCGACGCGTCTTGCGCAGCCCCCCGACTAGCCGACCGGCCCTACGCCCACGTGAGGACAAGGCACCGACCACGTCAGACCCCGCAAACGCTCTGGTCTCTGGGCGTTTCGAACATCGGGGCGAGGTCGCGCATCTGGTTCCGCGCAGCCGCCTGCATCCCAATCTCCCTCCTCGCAGTACTCGTCGGGCTGTCCGTCTAGGGCATCCTCGGCGGCCTCCTCGCCGGTCCGGTTACCGCCGCGCTTAGCGTCACGCTCGCGGTGCTGTACCCGTCGGCGCTGCTGCCACCCGAGCCAGAGGCCGAGCCCGCGAACGGGAACGACGGCGTCCTGCCCTCCGGCCCCGGGTTGGAGTAGGCTGCAACACGTCATGCGCATATCGAACCCTCCCCTCCCGTATCCCACACCCACACCCCGCGACACGCCCGTTCGCGAGCAGCTCGCCAAGCTTGTGCCGGGAATTCACGTCCACCTCCCCGCCGGCCGCATCGCCATCGTCCGCCTCTACGGCCCCATCTCCGGGGGCGGCCACAGTTCGGTGGTCGCCGAGCTGGCCGCGCACCTCCGCGGTTCACGGCGCGTGCCGGGCGTGGTGCTCGACATCGATTCGCCAGGTGGGTCCGCCTCGGCGTCCGACGACTTGTACCTGGCGTTTGAGCGGCTCGCGCGCGCCAAGCCGCTGGTGGCCGCGATCCGCGGCACCGGGGCGTCGGGCGCTTACCTCGCCGCGCTCCCGGCCCGCAGGATCCTGGCGAACCCGAACGCGATCGTGGGCTCGATCGGCGTGATCTCCGCGGGCCCACGCGTCCCCCGCCTTCTTGACCGCGCGGGCGTCACCGTCAGCGTGCGCAAAGCCGGTCGCCTGAAGGACATGGGCGCGCCATGGCGAGACGAGTCGGACGAAGAACGTGAGAAGGAGCAAGAGCTGGTCGACGCCATCTACGAGGCGTTCGTGGTCCGCGTGGCCGCCGCCAGACACATGCCGGTGGAGCGCGTTAGGGAGCTAGCGACCGGCGAGGTCTGGCTGGGGAGCCGTGCGCTCGAGCTCGGACTCGTTGACGAGATCGGCGACCTCGAGCGGGCGGTCGAAGTCGCGGCCCAGTTCGCCGGGGTGGCCGCGAAGTCGTCGCGCGTGCGACTCCGGCAGCCGCTGCTGGGCAGGCTGGTGGACCGGTTCGCCGGCCAGGCAGCGCTCGCCATCGCCGACGAGATCGAGGCGCGGCTGGGGGATCGCTACCGGGGCATGTGAGCCGCCGGGAGCCGCCAACTCACCGCGCCCCTCAGTACACCTGCGGCACGAACGTCTGGTCGGACATCGGGGGACGGACGTAGCCCTCGTCGCGCTGTCGCGGCGGCAGCACGATCGGCTCTGGGGTCAGGTCCGTGTAGGGGACCATCGAGACCAGGTGATGGATGCAGTTCAGGCGGGCGCGTCTCTTGTCGTCGGAGGGGACCACCCACCAGGGCGACTGCCGGGTGTCGGTCGAGGCGAACATCTCGTCCTTGGCCTTGGAGTACTCGACCCAGCGCGCTCTCGACTCCAAGTCCATTGGGCTCAGCTTCCAGCGCTTGGTGGGATCGGCGATGCGGTCCTGGAAGCGCCGCTCCTGCTCCTCGTCGCTGACAGAGAACCAGTACTTGATGAGCCTGATGCCCGAGCGGATCAGCATCCGCTCGAACTCGGGGCAGGCGCGCAGGAACTCGCGGTACTCCTCGTCGGTGCAGAAGCCCATGACGCGCTCCACTCCGGCGCGGTTGTACCAGCTGCGGTCGAACAGGGCGATCTCCCCGGCGGCCGGCAGGTGCGCCACATAGCGCTGGAAGTACCACTGCGTCCGCTCGCGCTCGGTGGGCGCCGCGAGCGCCACCACGCGCGCGAAGCGCGGGTTCAAGGGTTCGGTGATGCGCTGGATCACGCCGCCCTTGCCGGCCGCGTCGCGCCCCTCGAAGATCACGGCCAGCTTCCAGCCCTGGACACGCACCCATTCCTGGAGCTTCGAGAGCTCGATCTGCAGGCGGACGAGCTCGCGGTCGTACGCCTTGCCGTCCAGCCGCGGACGCGGCTGCTGATCCGAGCCCGACTCGAGGGCTGCCGCCGCATCGTTAGCGCGCGCGTGGCCGGCGTGCCCGTGCTCGACGGTAGTCGCGGGCGGGCCGTCCGCGGCCCCCTGCTGGCCGTGCCGTGCGCGTTGCTGGGGTTCGCGATCCTTGGGCATAGTTGCCTCCCGCCCGCCGGCGTTGTACGAGGGGATGCTACGCCGCCTCGCGCGGTCGTGGAGCGTAGTGGCAGAGCTGCCGCTCCGGCCGCCGACGTGCCCTCGCATGACAAGGACGCGGCACTCGCGTAGGGTGAGGGAGCAGTGTCGGGTCGGGTGGCCTGCTTCCAGCGCGAGGTGACAAGTGGCGGACCTAGTCAGGCGGACGGCGGGCGCAGTGGATCTCGTTCGGACGGTGGGGCTGCTCCCGGACGGTCCCGTGCGCTGGGGTGCCCACGTCCGCAGTGCCCGGCCCGGCATCTACCTCATAGAGCTGCCTGGGCCGCTGCCGCGGGCGCCTGTCGATATGTCCCCGGTCGGAACGTGGATCGAACGGGTGCCCACCCTCGCGGTAGATGGGAGCCGGCCTACCGGCCGTGACCTCGCACACCGCCTGGCGGCGTTCTGGCTCCCGGATCAGGTTGTGCTCTTCGTGGGCTCCACGGACCGCGGGATCGGGCAGAGCGTCGACGAGCTGGTGCACACCCCACTGGGCGATCCCGCCCCACATCCGGACGGCCGCTGGCTGGCGACGCTGCGGGGGCTTGAACAGGCCCGCGTCTGGTGGAGCGAGACCGACGCGCCCGAGGAGTACGAGGACGCGATCCTTGGCGCATTCGCGCAAGCCGTCGACCCCACCGTGGTCGCTGCGCTGTACGACCCGACGGTCGTTGTCCCATTCGCGAACATGGCCACGCCCACTGGGCTCCCGAAGGATCACGGGATCACGGGCGATCTGCTTCCAGCGTCGGCCGAGTCGCTGCAGCCGGAGCGGCGTGTGGTCGACCTGCCGCCGGGCAACGCCGCGTCCAGCGAACGCGCGATGACACCGCGGGCGCGCGCCACGGGCGGCTCGAGCCGGATCGGGGGCGTCAGAGGGTCTGCCGGAACGCCGCGCGGTTCGGCCCGCATGGACCTGTCCACGCCGCGCGGCGCCCCGAGACGGCCAGCGTCCACGCCGGCCGCCGCGACGCGCCAGCCCGAAGCCGTACACCTCACACGCGACGGCCTCGCCACCCTGCAGGTCGAGCTCGAGGAGCTCGTCACGGTTCGTCGGCCCGAGATCATCTCCCGGGTCCGGGCGGCGCGTGAGCTCGGCGACCTCAGCGAGAACGCCGACTATGAATCCGCGCGAAAGGAGCAGTCGTTCGCCGAAGGGCGGATCGGCCAGCTCGAGGCGATGATCCGTAACGCCTCGATCATCGAGGCGCAGCCCGGCGGCTCCGAGGTTGTCTTAGGCTCGACCGTCGTGGTCGATTCGGCGGACGGAAAGGAGATATTCACCATCGTTGGCTCGAGTGAGGCCCGTCCCGGCGAGGGCCGGATCTCCAACACGTCGCCGCTCGGCCGGGCGCTGCTGGGCAGGCGGCCGGGCGACGACGTCGTAGTGCGGGCGCCTGCCGGAGAGCGCCACTACCGGATCGAGGAGCTACGCTGAGGCCGCAGCGACGGCGCCGGGTCTAAGTGCGCTCGACGTCGCGGATCGTCGTCTGGAGGACCTCCGCCGAGCGCTGGAGCCCCGCCCGCTCGTTGTCGTCTAGCTCCAAACGCAGCGGCTGGACCACGCCGCGCCGGTCGAGCACAGTCGGAAGGCTGAACGACACGTCGCTGATCCCGTAGTAGCCCTCGATCCGGCTCGATACGGAAAGCACCGTGCGCTGGTCGCGGAGGATGGCCTCCACGAGCCGCAGGAGTCCGGCGCCGATCGCGTAGTAGGTCGCGCCCTTGCGCTCGATGATCTCGTACGCGGCGTCGCGGGTCTGCCGGAAGATCTCCCCCATCATCGCCGGCTCGTAAGGGCGGCCCTGCGAGGCACAGAAGGCGGGCAGCCGCATCCCCGCGATGTTGGCCAGTGACCAGACCGGCACCTCGCTGTCACCGTGCTCGCCGATGATGTACGCATGGACGCTGCGCGGATCGACGGCGAAGTGCTCGCTGAGGAGATACCGGAACCGCGCGGTGTCGAGGATCGTGCCCGAGCCGATCACCCGTCCTGGCGGCAGCTCTGAGAGCCGCCAGGTCTCGTACGTCAGCACGTCCACCGGGTTAGTGGCCACGACGATGATCCCGTCCGGGTTCGCCCGGGCCACGGCCGGCACGATCTGGCGAAAGATCGCGGTGTTGCGCCGCGACAACTCGAGGCGGCTTTCACCGGGACGCTGCGCGGCCCCGGCCGTGATCACCGTGACGATCGCGCCGGCGCAGTCCTCGTAGCCGCCAGCCCACACGCGCACGGGGGGCGCGAACGGAACGCCGTGGACGAGGTCCATCGCCTCCCCCTCCGCCCGCTCCCGGTTCACGTCAACGAGGACGATCTCCGTGGCAAGCCCACTCAGGAGAAGTGTGTACGCGAACGTCGCCCCGACGTTCCCAACCCCGACGATCGCCACTCGGCTGGCCTGATGCTCGGTCATCAGGAGCGACTGTACAGGACCGCGCGACCCAGCGCCGGTCCGGGCGCTCGCCGGCAGTCAGCGCGATGCGCACCCCGCCCGCGCGGCGGACAGCGGTGCGCCAAACTACCTGCCGGCGGGAGCGACCACGGAGAGGCAGGGATGAGCACGCAGGCGAGCAGCGACGGCGACCCCGAAGCCACGTTCGGGGTGGTCTCGCCGGACGACCCGGCGTGGGCAAAGCACGACTTCTACATGCGGCTGGCCGGCGTGGTGGAGAGCGGCGCCAAGTGCCTCGGGAGTCGCGTCGGCGCGGTGGCCGTCCGCGACGACCGCGTGCTCGGGATGGGCTACAACGGCACGCCCAGCGGGTACCCCAACTGCACGGAACAGGAACGCGGGTGCCGACGCTGTGCGCTCCGACACGACGCTCCGGCCGGCGTGCTGACGGGACGTCTGTACGACATCTGCCTGTGCGTCCACGCCGAGCAGAACGTGGTCGTGACGGCGGCCCGGTTCGGCGTGGCGCTGGCCGACGCCTGGGTCTACACCACACTCCAGCCGTGCTTCGGATGCCTGAAGGAACTCATGCAGCTCCGCGTGCGCGGCATCGTGTTCCTGAGACCGTGGACCGCGCATCACCCCGATTACGGCTGGGTGGAGGCGGAGTATGCCCACCTCGTAACCCACTACCGGGCTCGGGCCGGGTTCCTCGCGCGCCTGGAAACGGGAGCGCCTATCGAGCCGGTGGGCGCGTCGATCGGGGGGCCGCCGGCGTAAGTGGTCGATCATCACCCAATCGTGCTAACTCCCCTCCCCAAGCGGCCGACCCGCGGGGTCGGCCCCGCCGGGAACGCATGACTGATCCGACCGCCGCCCGGCCGCTCCCCCGCTGCTGGTGGTCAGACGGCGCCGAGCCGACCGACCCGATGATGGTCGAGTACCACGACACGGAATGGGGCGTGCCGGCGCACGGCGACTCGACGCTGTTCGAGCGGCTGGCTCTCGAATCGTTCCAGGCCGGCCTCTCATGGTCGACGATCCTCCACAAGCGACCAGCGTTCCGCGATGCCTTCGCCGAGTTCGAACCCACGAAGATTGCGGCATTCGGCGCCGAGGACGTGCGGCGCCTCGTCGAAGACGTGGGGATCGTGCGTAACCTCGGCAAGATCGAGGCCACTATCGGCAACGCGCGGGTCGTCGTCGAGATCGCGCGCGAGGCAGGCTCGTTGGACGCGTGGCTGTGGGGGCAGCTCGACGGCCCACCTCGCCGCCTGCCGCCCGACGCGACCCGCGAGGACGTGCCCTCGGCCGATCCGCTGGCGCACCGGTTGTCCCGGGACCTGCGGGACCGCGGCCTCCGGTTCGTCGGCCCCACCATTGTGTACGCGTTCATGCAGAGCGTCGGGATGGTCGACGACCACGTGCCGGGCTGCTGGCGTTACGGGGGCTGACGCGTCAGGTCAAACCCAGCCGGGTCCGCCAGCCGGCGGTCCATTCGGGAGCCGCACGTGCCAGCCGCGCCTTGCGCAGGTTCTCGCGAACGACCCACTGCAGGTCCGGATCGGCGGAGTTGGCCCAACCTTCAAGCAAAGCCGTCCCCTCCCCCGGCAACGCCGCCACCGCGACACTCCAGCAGTATCCCAGCGTCTGGCGCAGGACCCGGAACGCATCGCTGGCCCTGTCAGGCGCGCCCGCAACCGTGCCGGTGATCGTGTCGAGCACGAGGAGCGTCGCACGCGCGTGCGCGGCGCTCCGCAGCAGCATCGGCTCGCAGAGCCCGGCCGCAAGGGCGCGCTGGACCAGTCGATCGTCGCGCACCCATCCGCTCGTCAGAGACAGGAGCCGGTCCATGTCGGCTGCACCGACCCGCTGCAGCGCCATCGCGACCGCCTCGCGCACCCGCCAGCGGGGGTCGCGCGCGTGGACTCGAAGCTCCTCGACCACGGTCGAGTGCCCCTCCACCGCCAGGCGGCCCAGCCCGACCACCCCGCAGGAGGCCAAGAACTCACCTGGCGTGTTCGTCGGCGCCACGTCGGCGCCCATCGCGGCCCAGCGGCGAAGCTCGCGCTCCTCAGCCTCGTCGGCGGCGACCTGCAACAACTCGAGGTTGCCGCGCGGTCCGGGCAGGCCGGACCAGGCCAGCAAAAACGCGTCGCGGTCAGGGGCCGCGCGCAGCCTCGAGCGCCATTCTGCCGAGCTAGTCACCGGAGAGTCCTCCCGCCCCGCTGCGGGGAACCACCGACCGAGCTGTCACTCGATGATGAGGCCGCACCCCGTCCGGCACTATGGAACCCTCCGCGCGCTGGATGCTCGAACAGACTGTACCCGACGGCGTCTGCCACCCGTGCTCCAGCGTCGCATTCCCCGGGGAGCGACGGGGAGTCCCGGGCAGCGAGGCCACCGCAAGCGGGGTCGGTGGCCCGGCCGCCGCGGTGCATACTCAACTGATGGCGTTCCGCATTGTGCACTTCGCCGATCTGCACCTGGACGCGCCGTTCGCCTGGGCGGAGCCGCGGACCTCGGCGCAGCGGCGCGCGAACCGCCGTCGGGCGCTCGAGCGGATCGTCGCGCTGGCGGTCGACGAGGACGTCGACGTGATCACCTGCGGCGGAGACCTGTTCGAGCAGGACCTGGTCGCGCCCGACACGGTCGAGTTCTTGCGGCGCATCTTCGCCGGTGCGGACAGGCCGGTGCTGCTGGCCCCGGGCAACCACGACTGGTACGGGACAGAGAGCCCGTACGCGCGGACGCGATGGCCATCCAACGTCCACGTGTTCGTCGAGGACGTTCCGGTGGAGATGGACCTGACCGACGGGATTCGCCTATGGGGCGTGGCGCACCGGGGTCCCGTGACGCCGCGGAATCTCCTCGCCGGGCTACGCGCCGATGGCCATGCAGTGCACCTGGCGCTGGCGCACGCCTCTGAGATCGGGGCCCTCGCCTGGCAGGGTGAGGGCAAGCAGGCGCACGCGCCGTTCGCTGCCGAAGAGCTCGAGCGGGCCGGCATTGATCTTGCCCTGCTCGGTCACTACCACGCGCCCCGCGACGATCAACGCTACTCGTATCCGGGCAATCCGGACCCGCTCGAGTTTGGCGAGGATGGTGAACGCGGCGCACTGCTCGTGACGGTCGCAGACGACGGCGGGATCGCGCGGGAGCGCCGGCGCGTCGCGGTGAGCGAAGTTCACGACGTCGACGTGGACGTGAGCGGCGCCCGCGACCGGGACGAGGTGGCCAGCCGGCTCGCGGAATCGCTGCGGAACCTCGCCGGCTGTGTGCGGGCGACGCTGCAGGGCGAGCTGGGGACGGACGTCCAACTCGACCGGCGGGAGCTTGTCCGCGTGGGAGATCACCTCGACGGCCTCGTCGTGCGATCCGGGCGGCTCACGTGGGCGTACGACCTGGCGGCGCTCCGCTCGGAACCGACGGTGCGCGGACAGTTCGTCCGAGACGCGGATGCCATCGAGGACGCCGACGTGCGGCGGCAAGTCGTCCTGACCGGCCTGCGAGCCCTCGCGGGCCGCGACGATCTGGACGTCGAGTAGATGCGGGTCGAGAGCGTCACTGTCCGCGCTTTCGGGCCGTTTCACGGGGAGCGGCTCGACCTGGCTCGCGGCCTGACCGTCGTGGCGGGACCGAACGAGGCCGGGAAGTCAACCTGGCACGCGGCCGTGCGCGCGGCGATCTGCGGACTTCCGCGGCGGCGCGGCCGGCCGACCTCGGCCGAGCAGGAATTCGCCGACTTGCACCGGCCGTGGGACCGACCGGGCGAGTGGTCCGTGGCGGCGCGCCTTGCACTCGACGCGAATGAGCGCCGGGTCGAGATCCGCCAGGACCTCGGCGAGCGCCTGGACAGCACGGCCATCGAGCTGCCGATCGGCCGCACCGTTAGTGACGAGATCCTCACCGACGGATCGCCAGACGCGTCGCGCTGGCTCGGGCTGGATCGCGACGCGTTCGCGGCGACGGTCTGCGTGGACCAGGCCGACATCCTGGCCGTCACCCGCGCCGCCGGATCGCTGCAGCAGCATCTGCAGCGAGCGGCCGCGACGCGCGGCTCGGACGCGACCGCCGCCGAGGCGATCGACCGGCTGCGACGCTTCCGTTCCGAGCAGGTGGGCCTCGACCGGCCCAATGCCGTGCGACCGCTGCGCCAGGCCACCGAATGGCGCGATGGCGCACGCCGGGTCCTCGAAGACGCACGACGGCAGCACGACGAGTACCTGCGGCTGGCCGCCGACGCCGACGAAGCGCGGCTCGCCCACACGCGCGCGCTGCTCCGCCTCCGTGTCGTGGAGGCCGCCGCCGCGCGCCACGACGCGACGGAGGTGGCTGAGCGCGCACGCCGTGCGCGTGCACTCGCGACGCGCCACCCGGCCGAACCCGACGGAGCGCCGGAGCGGGACCGCCTGGCCGACGAGGTCGCCGCGGCGATCGGCGGCTGGATCGGCCGGCCAGCGGTACCGGTCCTTCAGGGGCCCACCGCGAGCGAGCTGGATGCCCAGCTCCAGGCGCTCCCCGAGGTTCCACCGGGTGACCTCGCCGTGGACGCGGTGGTGCGCGAGGCGCGCGAGGCCTGGATCGCGGCGCGGGACGCCGTCTTGCTGCTCGGGGACGAACCCGCCGTGCCGCCGGGTCCTGGCGTGGGCCTGTCTTCCGCCGAGCTTGGGTCGTTGGTCGCCGACCTTGAGGCACGGGCACCGGACGTCGACCCGGCATTGCAGCCCGTTCGCGATGTCGCGCGTGCTCGGAAGCAGACCGCGGAGCGAACGCGCTCCCTCGCGGGCCTGGGTGCCCTGGCGGCAGGTGTACTGGCGGCGATCCTCGCCGTGGTCGGCATGTATCCGCTCGCGGCCGCCGGCGCGGTGGTCGCCGTCGCGGTCGCTGCAGCCTACGTGCGGGCTCGCGGCACTGCCGCACTTGCGGCGGACGATCTTCGTCAGGCCGAGGCCGGCCTCGCGCCCTGGAACCTGGCGCGCGCCGCGGCGGACGCGCGCCGGGCCGATGCCGTGAGCCGCCTCGCGGCCGCCGGCGTTCCTGACCCGCTCCCCAGCACGGTACGCGCCCTCGCGGCGGAGGCGGCTGCCGCGGAGGCCGCGACCCGGGCGCGGGCCGAGTGGGAAGATCGCACGACACTGGCAGAGCGACGCGTGGGCGAAGCCGAGAGCCGGCTCCGGGCGGCATTGTTCTCGCGCGGGGTCCAGACCGGCGACGGCGTGGGCGCCTCCTTCCGCGACTACGAGGCGGCCTGTGCGCAGCGGGCCGCGCTGATGGCCGAGGCATCCCGCGCCGCTGCACTCGCCTCGGCGCTGGCCAGCCGCCACCAGGCGGAGGCGCAGACGCAGGCAGTGCTGCAGGCGACCGCGACCGCCAGGGCGGCGCTCGTGCGCTGCGCCAGCCTCGCCGACTGCCCGACGGACGGCCGGTCTGAGGACGCCCTGGTCGAGGCGCTCCGTGCCTGGCAGCGGAGGCGAGCCGAAGATCTTCGGGTCGCCGCCGAGGGGCGGACCGAGTGGGAGCAGCTACAGGCGATCCTGGGCGGGCGCTCGGTCGAGGAACTCGAGTTGGTCGCAACCGCGCTCGCGCGCGCGGCCGAGGAGCGCGAGCGCGAGCTGGCCGCGCTGATCACCGCGGCCCAGGGCGACGCGGACCCCCGCCACGTCGATCGGCCGGATGCGCCACCCGACGTCGAACCGGCGAGCCTCGAGGATGACACGACCGCCCGCCTCGCTCACTTGGCGGCCGAGGAGCGGGTCGCGCTCGACGCGGCGCGCTCACTGGCAGGCGCCGCGGAGGACCGGGCCGGTCGCCTGCGCGACGTGGCCGAGGCCGAGGAAGACCTCCAGCGAGCGCAGGCGGAGCTCGAGCGCGTGCGTCGCCTGGACGCGACCCTGGCGACTACGATCGCGCTCCTCGAACAGGCACAGGAGCGCGTGCACCGAGACATCGCGCCCGTGCTCGCAGCCGCGATCCGCGAGCGGCTCGGGGAGCTGACTGCCGGCCGTTATGACGAGGCAGCGGTGGACCCAGCCAGCCTCGCGGTGCGGGTCCGCGAGCGGACGACGGGACGCTGGCGCGACGCCCATCGGCTGTCCATGGGAACGCGGGAGCAAGTCTATCTGCTGCTTCGTTCCGCTATGGCGCAGCACCTCGTCACGACCGGCGAGACCGCCCCGCTCCTACTCGACGAGGTGACGGCGCAGGCCGACGAGCGCCGCAAAGTCGCCATGCTGGACGTGCTCCACACCATGAGCCGCGAGCGGCAGGTGATCCTGTTCACCCACGACCGCGAGGTCGTCGCGTGGGCGAATCTCCACCTCAACGGCGCGGAGGACAGGCTAGTCGAGCTGCCCGACCGGATGGCAGACGCATCCTGATCGGCGCCAGGCTCCTCGCGCGACCGGCTAGGGACCAGGAAGAGGGACCACGGCGTCAGCGCGACCGCGCCACGGTCAGCTGCGCCGGGCCACCACGTTCAGCCGCACGTAGTCGAGGGTCGGACCGGGGAGACGCGCCACGACAGACCGCACGAACCGTCTGCGCTCGGCTTCCGGCAACCGGGCGACATGCTCCCGGAGCACCACCGTTTCGAGGAACGCTTCGAACGGCTCGCCCGACTCGAACACGGTCGGCTCCGGCTGCAGCCACGCCTGTACGTCCTCGAAACCGGCTTCCAGCAGGGCGCGGCGCTCTGGGCCGGGCGCCGGGTACGTCCACCGTCCGCGCAGAGCGTCGCCGATCTCCCCCAGCGCGCGGACCACGCTGGCGATGTTGCCGGCGCCGCCGTATTGGGCGACCAGCTGACCTCGCGGGACCAGGACCGCCGCCAGGCGGCGGAAGAGTCCGGGATGGTCGGGAACCCAGTGGAACGTCGCGGTCGACACGATAGCGTCGACGGGCCGGTCGAGCGGCAGGGGCTCGCGGAGGTCGCCGCAGACGTAGTCCACGCGCGTCCCGAACCTCGCGAGCCGTCGGCCGGCCTCGGCGAGCATTCGCTCGGAGGCGTCGAGCGCAATCACGTGCGCGCCCGGCAGACGCTCCAGCAGCTGCTCCGTCACGCGCCCGCTCCCGCACCCCGCGTCGAGTAGGAGGCCCACGCCGGCCGGGTCGAGCCGATCGATCACCCCGGCGCCCCAGCGCGCCTGAGGCTCCGCTACCCGATCGTAGGCGGCGGCGTCCCACTCCCTCGTCATGGGCGCACGATACCCGGATCAGCCATCGCCCACCCGTCGGCCGGACTGCGCCCGTACGTCGGCGCCAGCGGGCCGTCTTGTCACCCTCTAGCCGGGTTAGCCCCCGTGCGTCGGCGCCAACGGGCCGCGGGCCCACGCGGGCGCCCATTGCTCGCGCCGGATCCGCTCCACCTCTGCGGGAGCGATCTGTGGCACGGGCCGGAACGCGAGCGCACGAAGGTACGCATCGGCCGCACCCTCCACCACCGACGCGGCGTTGTACGCGTGGTCTACTGTCGGCCCGATCGCCAGCACGCCGTGATTGCGCAACAGGCAGGCGCTGCGATCACGGAGCGCCGCCGCAGTGAACTCCGCGACCTCGGCCGTGCCTCCCCTGGCGTACGGCGCCGTGACGATCCCGCCGCCGCAGGCCGAGATCAGGCCGTGCAGGATCGGAGGGATGCCGATCCCGAGCGCGGCCACAGCCATCGCCGCCGGGCTGTGCGTGTGCACTACGCCGCCCACGTCCGCCCGACGCACGTACGCAAGAGTGTGCAGCGGCAGCTCGCTCGTCGGTCGCCGCACGCCGTTCACCACCCGCCCATCGGTCTGCACGATCACGATGTCCTCCGGGCGCATCGTGTCGTAGGGCGTGCTCGCCGGGGTCACCGCCACCAAGTCCGGATCGCCGGGGATCCGCATGCTGATGTTGCCGGCGGTGAAGTAGACCAAACGCTCGGCGAGGAGGCGCCGGCAGAATAGCAGCACAACCTCGCGTGCTTCGAGCCAACCGGCGGGCTCGGTCACAGCGTGTGACCCGGCGGCAAGGAGTGTCCGAGCTGCAGCGACGGGAACGGCGGGTGGATCACGCCGATCTCAGTGATGAAACCGGTGATCAGATCGTGCGGCGTGACGTCGAACGCCGGGTTCCAAGCCGGGATGCCCTCCGGCGCGCTCGGCCGCCCTTGCCACGTCCGTACCTCCTCGCCTGATCGCTCCTCGATCACAATCGCATCGCCAGAGGGGGTGGCCGGGTCGAACGTCGACGTGGGGGCCGCGACATAGAACGGCACGCCGGCGTGACCCGCGGCGAGTGCGAGCGAGAACGTCCCGACCTTGTTGGCCGTGTCACCGTTGGCCGCGATGCGGTCCGCGCCAACGACGACGGCCTGCACACGTCCGGAATGCAACAGTGAGGCGGCTGCGCCGTCGGTGATCAGCGTGACATCAATGCCGGACTTGGCAAGCTCCCACGTGGTCAGCCGCGCGCCCTGCAGCAGCGGACGCGCCTCGCAGGCGAAGACCCGCACCGGTTCGCCGGCGGCTGCCTTGGCGTAGACCACGCCCAGCGCGGTCCCCCAGCCGAGCGTCGCCAGCCGACCCGTGTTGCAGTGCGTAAGGATGACGCTCGATCCAGCCAGCTCGACCCGGCCGTACTCCCCGATCAGCCGGCAGGCCTCGCTGTCCTCGTCCACGATCAGCTGCGCCTCCAAGAGCGCCCGTTCACGGATGGCTCCGGGCGTGGGCTCCGCTGCCGCAGCGTCGCGCACCCGCCCGACGGCCCAGGAGAGGTTGACCGCGGTCGGCCGCGCTGCCCCGATCCGTGCGGCCAGGCGTCCCAGCGCCGCCCGCGCCTCTCCGGCCGACGCGGGGCGTTCCTCGTCGAGCCCGACGACCATAGCGAGCGCGCCGCACCCACCAATCGCGGGGGCCCCCCGCACGGCCAGCCGCCGGATCGCTTCCACCACCGCGTCGACGGTGGCGAGCCGGATCACCTCCAACTTCTCCGGCAGCAGGGTCTGGTCGATGATTTCGATGGCGTCGCCAGCCCAGGCAACGGTCGCCGGAAACTGGTCCGACTCGTACATCGGTTCAATGCCTCGCGCGGATCGGCAACTCGGGCTGGCGCGCCTCCGTGCGGAAGCTCGGGGAGCGTGGCCAGCCCGGGCCCACGGGATGGTCAATCCGGCCGCCCGTTCACGCGCCAGTATGCACGGAGGCTCGCGGCTGCATCGGCGAGTGGGCACGGTCCCGGCTGCTGCGCGCCGTGCATCCCGCAGCCCCGAGCGTCCGGATCGACGCCGCGCGTAGCACCCAGCGGTGCTGCCGATGTCGCCCCAGGAGACGACCGTGATGACCGACTGGCGCGGGCCCCGATTAAGCCAGCTACGGCCGCGCGGCCACCAGCTCGACGAAGCGCCGAACCAGCGCGAGCATGCGAGGCCCGGCCGCGTCGCCCGCGGCGAGGACCTCCTCGTGGGTGAGGGGCTCACCGGTCACGCCGGCCCCGGCGTTCGTGACCAGCGAGATCCCGGCCACGCGGAGCCCGGCCCAGCGCGCCGCGACGGCTTCCACGACCGTGCTCATGCCCACCGCCGAGGCGCCCAGGGTGCGCAACATCCTGACCTCGGCGGGCGTCTCGAAGTTGGGGCCGACGAGCTGCGCGTAGACCCCCTCCTCCACCGCGATCCCGGTCTCAGCGGCCGCTCGCCGCAGCAGCGAACGGAGCGCCGGGTCCCAAGCATCGACCATGTCGGGGAAGCGCGGCCCGAGCGCATCGTCGTTGGGGCCCACGAGTGGGTTGACCCCGGTCAGGTTGAGGTGGTCGCCGATCAGCATCAGGGTGCCCGGACCGTACGCCGGGTTCACGCCGCCCGCGGCGTTGGTCAGCAGCACCGCCGGGGCACCGAGCCGACGCATGAGCAAGACCGGCTGCACGACAAGGCCAGCGGGATGCCCCTCGTACAGGTGGAAGCGTCCCTGCAGTGCCGCGACGGGCACACCCGCGAGCCGGCCCAAGACAAGCCGCCCGGCGTGCCCGGGCGCGGTGGCCGCCGGCCAGCCCGGCAACTCGCCGAACGGGATCGCCGTTGCGTCCGACAGGTCTGCCGCCAGCCCGCCGAGCCCTGACCCGAGGACGATCCCGAGCTCCGGGACCAGCAGCGTGCGGCGCCGCACGGCCGTCTCAAGCGCATCCAACTGGGCGGCCAACGTGGCGGGCGGGAGCCGGTCGGCGGTCACGGGGCACCTCGCACGGCACATGAAAGCGCCCGAAGGAACCGCTACAACACCACCCGGCGTACGTGGCGATTGCTCGCTCGCTGCGCCCCACCTTGATGTGATCTCGGTGGACCGACGGGATTGCTCCCGGCGAACCGGAACCTTGCGGCCCCGGGGTCGGTGCCTTGCGGCACCGGCGACACCTTGCGGTGCCGGTGGTCTCTGACGGCCCCTTCGGGCAATGTGAACGATATGGTCGGACAGGCCTGTCGGTCAACGGCCTTATCCACGAAGTTCGCGTCGGACCCGCCCATTTCGTCCACGATCCACCGCCTCTGTGGACGGATGGTGGACAACGCGACTTCGGGCAGGAGCGGTGAACGGCCGCGCGGGGCGGTCGGCGCGGTCCAGCGACGTCCGGCGACGCTTACCGCAACTGGGCCTTTACCACCACCGACTGCACGTACTTGTCGTGAAACCCCTGGCGTTTCGGGTCCGTCGCCGTGCTCCAGGCGAGGTAGATGTACCAGAGCAACACGAGGAGCGAGAGGATCGCGCCTGCTCCGGCGCCGTAGCTCACGAGAGTCGCGAGCGCCCCAGGGCCGGCGAGCACGAGCCATCGCATGGCGGCTTGGTTCGGGGTGAGCGGACTCCCGTCGGCGGCGTTCAGGACCATGATTCCGAGCAGCCGGTCGCCGGGTGAGGCGCGCATGCGGGTCCAGGTGTAGATGAAGTAGGCGCCGGACAGGACCAGATTGATCACGGCAAGCCCGATGAGCGAGCCGTAGCCGATCGTCCCGCCCGCAAACGCGGCCCCGACGACGATCGAGCCGAGGATCGTCTCGACGATCGCGAGCAGGATCCCGTCGATGATGTACGCGACGAGCCGGATGCCGAAGCCGGCATATGCAACGCCTGCGGCGGGCCCGGGCTGCGTGGGCGGCGGCGTCCAGCTCGGCGGAGACGGCGGCGCCTGCCACGAACTCGGCCCGGCAGGCGGTGTCTGCCAACCGCTCGGCGGAGGCGGCGTCACTTCCTGCTGCGGCTCGGGCGCCTGGCCGGCCGGATCGATCGGTCCTGTCATACCTCGAACCCTCCTGCTCCCTGTTGCCTCCCTGGGACGCCTCAGGACCACGGAACCCGCGACGACGTCGTGGAACCCCCGGTGCGTCGGACCGCGCGCGGACGAGAGGGCGATCGCCCCGTACCAGACGAGGATACCGATCCCCATCAAGAACGCCAGGCCGGGCAGTTCGCTGACGACCCACCGGACCACGGCGCGAGGCAGCGTCAACCGCTCTCCCGTCCTCGCGTCGGCCATGACGAGCCCCATCAGCTGCTGTCCCGGCGTCCGGCCCAGCGCCACCCAGGCGTACACGAGGTAAGCGCCGCGGAGCGCAACGAGGATGCCGCCGGCGAAGAGAGCCAGGCCGTACTGCTGGCTCGTCAGCGTCATGCTGCCGAAGGACGCGGACGAGAAGGTGGACGGGTCAAACGCGCCGGTGAGGGTCAGCACCTCGAGGAAGAGCCACAGCGCGACGAACCACGCGATGACCACGATCACGGCGTCCACGAGCGTCGCGACGATCCGCGGGGCGAGCCCCGCAGGCACCGCAGGCGCCCCGGCCTCCCAGCCGGCGTCGACGCGACCCGGTGCGCGCCGTTCAGCCGTCTCATGGGGCCCAGGGGTCGGAACCGCCTCGGAGCGCCGTTGGGGGACGGCGGCAGACCGCGTCGTCTCAGCCGCGAGATCCGGGCCGCACGCCTCCGTTAAGAGTCCCAAGCGCCCTCGTCCGAACCGGCAGCCCCGGCGGCTGGCGCGGGCTCCGCCGCCTCGTCGAGCGGCACGACCGAACGCAGGTAGGCGTGGTTCACAAAGGCGACGTCGAGTGCCGCGTCGTTCAACGACGCACCCTTGACACGAACATTGGCCCCGGTCACGGGAACGAACAGTTCGGGACGGTAGCCCGCGAGCTCGGCCGGCTCCGTGCCGGGGTAGACGTGCACGGTGCCGCACACCTGCCCGTCGTCGAGCACACAGCACACGTCATACCGGGTCTTGCGCAACCGCATCGCCGCGTGGCGCTCCGCGCTGGCGGGTGGCTGGCTGTCAGGACCGGCGGCGACTACTACCAGTTCGTACGGATCGAGCTCGTGCACGTCGGGTGCATCGCCCAGCTCCTCGCCACCGATCGGGCCGGTGCGCACGGCGAAGACAGGGAGAGGCGTCCGCCGGTTGAGGGCGTCCGACAGGCGTCCTTCCACGCGCACGCGCCCGACGATCCTGGTGTCCTCCGTGAATGCCTGGAACGGCGCCGTCGGCGGATCGCTCGATCCGGCCTCGGTCTCGTGGATCGACGCTGGGTCGCCGCGGTGGCCTGACAGGTCAGACATCACATATCGATTGTATGCGCGGATCCTTGCAGCGCACCGATCAATCGGCGCACCGTTTCAGTGGCCGCCGGCCGCAACATCCTCGTCGGTGGGACCCGAGCCGGGCAGCTCCGCTGACGTGCCGCCGGGGGCAGAGAAGACGCGCTGCGCGCGAGGGATCTCGATGCCGTTCGTCTTGAACGCCGCCAGCACCCGCTTCCGCAGCTCACCGGCCGCGGACCACCGGTCGGCGGCCCGCACCGTTCCGAGCATCTTCAGGGTCACGCCGTACTCCCCGAGCGCCTCGACCCGCTCAACGTGCGGCGCCTCCAGGACACGGCCCTTCCAGGCCGGCTCGTCGGCCATCAGGCGGCCCAGCTTGTCCACCACGTCGGTCACGCGGTCGATGTCCGTGCCGTAGACGACGGTGACGTCGAGGTTGATCCGCGCCCACACCCGGGTCAGGTTGCTGGTCACGCCGACGAGCCCGTTGGGGACGATGTGGACAGTGCCGTCGATGTCCCGCAGCGTCGTGCGCCGCAGGGTGAAGTCCTCGACCGTCCCCGTGACGTCGGCGATCGTCACCACGTCCCCCTTTGAGTAGTGGTTCTCGATGAGGGCAAACGTGCCGGCCAGGTAGTCGCGGACGAGGCTCTGCGCGCCGAAACCGAGCGCCACACCAACGACACCGAGCCCAGCGACAGCGGGGCCAATGTTCAGCCCGAACTTGTCGAGCGCGGTGACGAACGCCACGATGAGGATCAGCGCGCGCACGAGGCCGTCGGCCAGGCTCTGCAGCGTCTCGCTGCGCTTGCGAACCTCGATGGCGGACAACTCCTGCGCCGTTCCCTCGGTCGCCTCGCGGTTCACGAGTGCCTTCACCGTGCCACGCACGAGGCGACGCGACAGCCACAGCGCCACGATCGTTGCAACGATCAGCACGAGCAGGTCACCGATCACCGCGTGGGGACCGGTGAGGAGGCTGTAGCCGGGAACGTCCTGGAGGTTCACTGCGGCGGCGCCGGGCGAGTGCCATCGGGCAGGGGGCCGCGCTGGCCGCGTGGCAGAGACAGCATGAGCGCCGCGGGTGTGGCGTTCATGCCGCGGCCGGTTCCGTCCCGGCCTCGAGTCGGCTGCGCAGACATTCCAGCGTGCGCTGCATGAGCCCCGGCCCGTCGCGGTCGAGGTACGGCTGCGCCATCCCGGCCAGGGGCCCGGCGATAGACGTGTCCGCCGCCCAGCGCAGCAGCGTGCGCCCGGGCGTGGCCTCCTCGAGAGTCAGGACGACCGTGGCGTCGAGGGATGTTCCGGCGATCGATCCGCGGAGATCGGCCTGCGCGGCTGAGGGCCGCTCCAGCCCGGACAGGTCGACCTGGCACTCCGCAGGCAGACTGAAGAACCCCTGCCCGATTCGGCCGCGCACGGTGAACGCGGTGGCGCCAACACGCTCAATGACAAGGGAGCCCGCACCGGGCACGCAGGCGGCCAGCGCCCCGGGATCCGTCACGATGTCCCAGGTCGCCTCGCGGGCCGCGGCGATTTCGAGTACGCCCTCGGCGTGCATCCAACCCTCCCGTGCGTCGCGCTCACTGTAACGCGACAGGCAGACGGCTCGCGCACTGCAGCCTCGAAGATCCCCACCTGTGGACCGCGCGACGCGCGCCTGGCGGATGCACCACGCCTCCCGCGAGACCGGCTCGGGCATCGCACCACGCCGAATCATGACGTCAGCCACGGAGTCGGCGCCGCCGAATGCGTCGGACAGTACACTCCCAGGCATGCCGACTGCCTCTGCGTTCGATGTCCAGACCGTCCGCAGCCGCTTCCCCTCGCTGGCTCGCAGGCACGCCGGCCGGCCTGTGGTATACATGGACGGGCCGGGCGGCACGCAGGTCCCTGACACGTGCCTAGACGGGATCCGCGACTATCTCACCTCGCACAGCGCCAACACACACGGAAGCTTCCCCACCAGCGTGGAGAGTGACGCCCTGATCGCAGAGGCCCACGGCGCGGCAGCGGACTTCCTCGGCGCCGCGGCCGACGAAGTCTCGTTCGGGGCGAACGCGACGACGATCACCTTTGCCGTGAGCCGGGCCATCGGGCGGACGCTCGGACCAGGCGACGAAATCGTGGTCACGCGGCTCGACCACGACTGCAACGTGGCGCCTTGGCTCGCCCTCGGCCAAGACCGCGGTGCCACGGTCCGGTGGGTCGACGTGTGTGCCGATGACTGCACACTCGACGAAGCGGGCTTGCTGCAGCTGCTCGGGCCCCGCACACGGCTCGTCGCCGTGGGGCTGGCGTCCAACGCCGTGGGCACGATCAATCCGGTAGGGCGGATCGCCGAGGCGGCGCACGCCGTCGGCGCTCGCGTCTGGGTCGATGCCGTGCACGCCGCGCCCCACCTGCCCATCGACGTGACGGCACTCGGGGCCGACTACCTGGTGTGCTCGCCGTACAAGTTCTTCGGACCGCACATGGGGCCGCCGGTCGCTGCTCGAGGCGCTCCCCGTGTACAAGGTTCGACCCGCCGACGATGCGCTCCCCTGGCGGCTTGAGACGGGGACGCAGGCGCACGAAGCGCAGGCGGGGCTGCTAGGCACGTTCCAGTACCTAGAGTGGGTGGGCGTCTCGCAGGGCGGCGCGCCGGGAGAGCCGGGCACGGCCCCGGGTCGGCGCGAGCGCCTCCGGGCGGCGATGACGGCGGTGCGAGCCTACGAGCGCTCGCTCACCCCGAGGCTGGTCGAGGGGCTGGCGGCGATCCCCGGCATCGAGATCCGCGGCATGACGGACCCGGGTCGCGTCGACGAGCGCTGCCCCACAGTCGCGTTCACGCTACAGGGGCACCATCCGCACGCGGTGTCGCGCGCCCTCGGAGACCGCGGCATTTGCACCTGGGACGGCGACTACTACGCCTATGAACTCGTGCGCGCCCTCGGGCTGTCCAAGTCCGGGGGGATGGTCCGAGTGGGACTCGCCCACTACAACACGGCGGACGAGATCGCCGCGCTTGTGGAGGCCGTGGCGGACGTCGCCCGCACGTAATGTGCAGCCGCACCCGCGCGTCGGCCGCCGCGTGCGCTTCCCGGACGACTCAATTCGCGTGCGTCAGTTGAACAGGGGCAGCTGTTCCCCCTGGCGCTCGATCTCGGGGTCCAGCCCCAAGTAGGGCTCGAACCGCGCCAAGTCCGCCCCCTCGCGCGCCACGAGCGTCCGCAGGTGGTTCGCTTTGAGGATGTGCCAGTTTCCCTCCTCCAGAGCGGCGCGGAGGATCGGTGAGCGGGCCAGCTTGAAACGAACGAGCTCGACCCGCTCCGGAAGCACGACGAGGAACCGCACAAGCGTGTCGTCCTGCGGGATTAGCCGTCCCCGGCGAAGCACCGCCTCGCCGAGCATGGCGGTCCACTCGACTTCGAAGATCAGCGAACCCTTGCCGCGCTGATACCACATGCAGTCAACCGCCTCGAGGGCCTCGACGGGTCCCCTCGAAACGAGCGGGAGATAGGCGCGTTCCTCGACCTCCGTGAGCAGGGTGCCGAGCGGGCGGCCGAGATACGGCCGCTTCTGCTCCTTGGGGCTGACCCAGCAGCGTAGCCCCAGCCGGTGTCCGTATTCGACGAGCATCCCGACGAGCTCGGTGTGCTCCCGGTAGCGCGCCTGCAGGTCGTCGCCGGTCATCAGCATCTCGGTGGTGGAAGCGCGGCTGCGGTAGCTGTCCAGGCACGCACGCACCAGCGACTGGTCCGGCGCATCGTAGCCGCGGAACATTGCGGCGATGCGGTCGTAGAAGGCGCCCTCGCCGAGGCCCCCGGTCGTGGCAAGCAGGCTGAAGACAGCCCATTCGAGCCGGTCAGACAGCGGGATGGCGGCCGCCTGCACGTCCCGCGGATCGCGCAACCACCAGCGCCCGGGTTCGATCTCGGCGAGCCGGGCATGGTTGGGGCGCGCCAGCTCGCCCTGGATCAACTCGAGCAGCATCGAGACATGGTCGCCGCCGCGCGCCACCGCCTGGGACTCGGCCGGCGCCGAGGCACGGCCAGGGGTCGTGTGACGGGGCAGCGCGGCCCCGCCACCGAGGACGGTCTCGACGCCGTTCCCCAGGTCGGCGCGCCCAAGACCCGGGCTTCGGTCAGCGGGTCGCTCGCCCATTAGCCCCAGCGCCGCGGCGCTCCGCTCGGCGCGCGCGACCGACTCTCCGTACGTCCGCGTGCCCACGAGCCGACGGAGGTGCCCGGCCTGGTCCAGGCCCACCAGGATCTCTCCAAGCAAACGTTCAAACCGCGCAGGCTCCCCCCGCGCCTGCAGGATTGCCACGGCCGTCTCGGTCACATCACGCTCGACGGCCGACAGCTGGAATCCGCCCACGTGCTCGGGCTCCGCCCCGGCCGGCTCCGGGGCGCCCTCCTCGCGCAACGGCAAACCAGCGCGGGACCGGATCCCGGCGCCGGAGCCTATGGTGAACTCGAGCGTCCCGCCGACCAGCTCATCCGCTTCGGCCAGCAGTGCGGTGCTCAGCCGGTAGCCTGCGCCGACCCCGCCCAGCGCGCCGGCCACCAGAGCCTCCGGGCCGCCGGGCTCGAGCATGACCACGGCACGCGCATCGGGCGCCAGGATCGGCCGAACGGCGCCCAGGCCGCGCTCGAGCGCGGCTGCCTCCCATCCCCAACCCAGCCTGGGAGCGGGACCCACGAGGCCCTCAAGCGGCAGCGTTGCGGCCGCGTCCGGCCCCAGCACGAGCGCGGTGGCGTGGTAGGCGAACGACAGAGACTCCGTGGTCCAGCGCACCGGGGGCTGGGTCAAGATGAGGCGGATTCGCGGATCGGGGCGCTCAGGTCGCTCGGGACGGCCTCGGATGTCGCCGTGGGCTTCCGGCAGGCCGCGGCGAAGGACGACGTTGGCGGTCGCGTCCGCGAGATCGAGAACGTCATCGCCGAGGCGCGCCTGGAGCTGCCCCCCCGGCAACGCCTGCACGCGCTGGATGAAGCCGCGCACCAGACGACAGCCATCCTCAAAGAGCAGCCAGGGATTGCGCTCTCGCCACTGGTGGCCACCCGGCGCCCGCACGCGGCCGTTCGAGATCCGCAGCGCCGCCACCCGGCCCGGGTAACTATTGAGCTTGCTTGCCGGCAGGACGGTGTGGAGCAGCGCGAGTCGCAGCGCCGCTTCGACCGGCGCAGCACGGAGGTCGTTGTCCAGCCGGTCGACCAAGGCGCCCAGCGCGCCGAGCGTGCGCGGTGTGTAGAGCGCGAGCAGCTGGCCTGGGAGCCCCTCCAGGCCGGGCGCGATCGCGTACCGGGACAGCAGCCGGTCAAGGTTAGCGTCGGCGCCTGGGGCCTCGGCGGCGCGTGCCACGTCCGCCTCGTCGGTGGCAGCCGTCCGCTGCTCTCCGCCGCCTACCTGGTCGCGGCACGTGGCGCAGCGGTAGCTCTTGCGGAACGGCCCGTCGGCATCACCGTCCCAGATGAACTCGTCGACAATGACAGAGCGCCCGCAGGTGGGGCACCGGGACGCGAACTGGCCGGCGATCGACTGGCGGAGGCTCGTGTCGCCTCGGGGGTGAGCGGCCAGCGCCTGCACAGCAGCGTCGAGGTGACGGATGTCCGGCGGGCGCAACACGATCTCGGCGAGCAGCCGGGTGAGGGGCGCCGACTCGAACGTGTAGCTCCGCCGGAGCTGCGCGACCGCAGTGCGCGCAACCCAGCCACCCCGCCCGAACAAGTCAACGACCACATCACCCGGGCGCGAACGAGCCTCGATCTCCGCCGCGACCACGTTCAGGGGTGGGGGCGGGGCCAGCCGCTCGAACATGGGCAGAACCGGCCCCTGCTCAGGCCGGATGAGGGACGAGAGCGTCTCTGACATCTCGGCGAAGTCTAGCGGGGGCCGCGACCCCGGTTGTGGGAGTCCACCTAGCTCGCGCTCGCGTCGGCGGGGTCCGTCGTCGCCCCGGACGCCCCCACACAGGGGGCATGGCAGATCGGCTGCCTACGACTCCTCGTCGAGTTCGTCGGGTTCCTCCACGAACGCCTCGTCGTCGGTCACCTGCGACGGTACGACGCGGTCGATATCGTCGAGCGACTCGTCCTCCTCGTCGTACTCCAAGTCCTCCTCGAGGTCCAC
Organism: Candidatus Limnocylindrales bacterium; assembly: GCA_052144055.1. Lineage (GTDB taxonomy): Bacteria > Chloroflexota > Limnocylindria > Limnocylindrales > CSP1-4 > JAJYNJ01. The sequence goes on along the minus strand of JBKQRF010000039.1, from coordinate 13,587 downwards.
TTCCTCGCGGATCAGCGTGCCCTTGGTGTACGGGCGCAAATCGGACGCTCTGGCGGCGGTGGGGAACGAGACCTTGCCGTAGTTTCGCGGGTCCTGGTAGGTCTCGCGAATGATGATCCGGACGTCGCGCTCGCCCAGGCTGGTCACGCCGGCGGTGTACTGGTTGCCCTCGGCGATGAGCTTGAGGAGGCGCGCGGCGACCTTGGGATCGACCGTTCCGACGTGAACGCCGTTCGAGCGGGCGAGCAGGCGCGTGCCGTCCGGGACGAGCTGGACCAGGTCGCCCGGGTTGACCTGCGCCAGGTGCCGGGGATGCGCCAGCTCGTACAGCCCGGCGAACCCGGTCTTGCCGGTCTCCTCCACAAAGATATTGACGGGGGCCTTGTCCCCGACCTGGGCCGGTGTGGTCCGATCACCGGCTTCCACGAGCAACACGCGGAGTCGGTCGATGTTGCGCTCGGCGATGCGGTTGGTCGGGTCGAGGGCGAGGGCCGCCTGGTAGTGCGCGCGCGCGGCGCCGAGATCGCCGAGTTCCCAGAGAGCCTTGGCGAGGCGGTTCTCCGAAGCGGAGTCCGGTCCCAGCTCGAGGATGCGGCGGTTGATGTCCGCGGCGTCGCTCCAGTCGGCGCTCGTGGCGGCGGCGATGGCCTGCTCGACGAGCTGGCGCTTGAGACGGACCATCGACGCTCCGCCAGTGGCAGTGCCGGCGAGTTCGGGGAAGCTCATGGACTCCTTCGATCGGGCTCAGGTCCCGACGCGCCGTGCGACGCCCATGACAACACGGCGAACGTGGGGCGCTTCTGTATGTACCATCCCTCGCCGTCACGTGTCAAACGCGGCCCAGTCGCGCTACGCCTGACGCCCGCTGGGCGCGCGGCGGCGCCGAGGCACAGAGCAGGTTCGGGGCGCTTAGCCGGTGCGGCAGACCGCGCGTCGGGGACAGGCCCGTGGCGCTACTCTTCGAGGCGTGACGTCCGTGGCTCTCGTCACTGTCCTGTCCAGCTTCCTCGCCGCCGCCGTCGAGTTCGTCGAGGCCGTCACCATCGTCCTGGCCGTGGGCGTGACCCGGCAGTGGCGATCCGCGCTGTTCGGCACGCTCGCGGCGGTCTGCGTGCTTGCCCTCCTCGTGGGCGTCTTCGGCACCGCGATCGCCCTGCTGGTGCCGATCGAGATGCTCCGCTTAGTGGTCGGCGGGTTTCTCCTGATCTATGGGTTGCAGTGGCTGACCCGGGCCGTTTTGCGCGCCGGCGGTGCCGCCGCGAAACATGACGAGGGTGCTATCTACGAGCGACAGGTGGCGGCACTCCGCGAGGAACCTCCCGTGCCCGCTGCCGGCATGGACTGGATCAGCTTCACCGTCGCGTTCAAGGGCGTCCTCCTCGAGGGGCTCGAGGTCGCGTTCATCGTCGTCACGTTCGGCGCCTCGTCCAACCTGCTCGGGCCGGCGGTGCTGGGCGCGGGAGCGGCCGGGTTCGTCGTACTGGTGGTCGCGGCCCTGGTGCACCGGCCGCTCGCGCAGGTGCCGGAGAACGGCCTGAAGTTCGCCGTGGGCGTGATGCTGACGACGTTCGGCACGTTCTGGGCTGGCGAAGGGCTCGGTATCGCGTGGCCGGCTAGCGACGCCGCAATCCTCGCACTGCTTGCGGGGTACGTCGTCGTCGCCCTCGTCGGCACTGCCGTCGTCCGGGAGCTGGTCTCCGAACCGCGCGGGCGCTCTGCCGCGGCTTCGATGGGGTCCAGGTGATGCGGCACGTTCGGGCGTTCGGCGGGTTCTGGTACGACTTCCTGGTCGGTGATCGATGGGAGCTGTTCCTCGGCCCTGTCGCCGCGCTGCTGCTGGTGCGCATCCTCGTGTGGGAAGGCGTCCCGGGCGCGCTGACTGGCATCGTGCTGTTCCTGCTGATTGCAGGGACCGGGGCGCTCAGCGTCGGCTGGGTCCTGCGGCAGGTCCGCCGCGGTTCGGCCTGAGGCACCCCCCAAGCAGAGGAAGCACGTGGGCTGCACGCGCCCCTGCTCAGCGGCGTGAGTCGCCGCCGTCTTAGTGCAGCAGCAGATTCCAGGCCACGGCGACTGCCGCGACCGCGGCTAGGACTCCGTACTCCCAGAGCCACGCGAACGAGCGACGCTCCGACCCGGGCGCGGAGCGGTACGCCGCCCAGATCGCGAACACCACCGTGAGCACGGCCGGGCCGACCAGCCTGGGCAGCGCCAGCGCGCGCAGCGCCGCGGCTGCGATGCCTACCACGACCGCGAACGTGCCCGCCGCGAACGCCGCGTCACGAACGTGCGTGACCCGCAGGGCGGCAAGCCGGTACCCGAGCAAGAAGGCAACGACACCATCAGCGACCGTCAACAGCACGATGGCTCGCTGGTCGAGCGGCAGCGACGCGACGCTGCCCGCAGGCTCGGCGATGCCACCCGGCACAGCGCCGGCGATACCGACGAACGCGGCGAAGGCCAGCAGGAGGCTCAACTCCTGCAGCAGGTTGCGGCGCCGCTCGCCGATTTCGCCGGAGGATGGCACCAGCCGACGCTCGACGGAGAGGGTGCCGGCCAGCAGTAGGGCGCCGACGCCCAGCGCGGGGATCGTCAAGACGCCGACCCCGGCGAGGTGCGCCACTCCGAGCATGCCGACGGCCGCGACAGCCGGCGGGGCCAGCGATTCGACCGGCACGCCCCGTGGCTCGTGGGCCAGGAGCAGGGGAAACGCCCCGAACGCCACCAGTACGGCGATGGCAATGCCGGCCAGCCACAGCGGAGGGCCGTCGAGCAACATCCCGACGGCCGCCACCCCGGTCGCGAGCAGCACCAGTTCCATGGTGCGCGTCCGGTCGTCGTACACGACGTTCGATGGTACGCGCGGGGAGCCTCCGGCGCATGAGATCGGCGGCCGGACGGCTCCCGCGCGGCGATGGATGCGCGCTCGACCAGCCGCTGCAGCCGCTCGCCGCGCCCGGTCAGCCCACCCGCTCGGCCTTCCGCGCCACCCAATCGAGCAACCGCGCCCGCGGCCACGCGTTGGCGACGCTTGGTACGTCCACCCACCCGCGCCGGGCCGTGGCTACCCCCCAACGCATCGCGTCGAGCTCCTCCACACGATGCGCATCGGAGTCGATGGCGAGCAGGCAGCCATGCTCGACAGCGCGCCGCGCCCGCTTGTCGGACAGGTCGAGCCGGTGGTCGGAGCCATTCACCTCGAGCAGCGTCCCTGTGCGGGCCGCCTCGGCGTAGACCGCATCCCAGTCGAGGTCGAGATCGTCGCGCCCGCCGATCACGCGACCGGCCGGATGGGCCAAGATGTCCACGTGCGGGCTGCGCAGCGCCACCATGACGCGGCTCATCAGTTGCTCGCGGGGCTGGCGTCGCGAGACGTGCAGCGAGGCCACCACGACGTCGAAGTCCGCCAACACGTCGTCCGGGAAGTCGAGCCGGGCGTCGGCGCGGATCTCCAGCTCGCAGCCGTGGAGCAGGCGAAATCCCTCTCGCGGCGTCGCCCCGGGCGCCCGCCCGCCGTCCTCCTCCCGCGCGAACCGGTCGTTCAGGGCCGCCACGACCGAGCGTTGCAGCGCCACCCGGTCGGCATCGAGGCCGTGCGCGATCCCCAGGCTCACGGAGTGGTCGGTCAGCACCTGGTACGCGTAGCCCCGCGCCCGCGCCGATTCCGCCATCTGCTCGATCGCATGCACCCCGTCCGACCAGTCAGAGTGGGTGTGGCAGTCGCCGCGCACGTCAGACAGGTCGACCAGGCGCGGCAGCGTCCCTGCCGCCGCGGCCTCGATCTCGCCGCGGTCCTCCCGCAGCTCCGGCGGGATCAACGCGAGATCGAGGAACGCGTACGCGGCCTGCTCGGTCGCGAACGTGCGCACGTCGGCGTCGGCGCCCGTCAGCGGCTCGCCGTCCGCCCTGAGCCGAACGTACCCCTTCTCCGACAGGCTCCAGCCGCGCTCCCGGGCGCGCGACCGGAGGCGGACGTTATGCTCCTTCGAACCGGTGAAGTGGACGAGATACGTCCCCTCCTCCCCCGGGGGCATCACCATCAGATCGACCTGCGGACCATCAAGGAGACGCACGGCGGCCTTGTGCGGTCCACTGGCGATGACACGCTCGACCGACGCCAGCCCGACGAACCGGTCGACGACGGCCTGCGGGTCGGTGGTGGACACGAGCAGGTCCAGGTCGCCGATCGTCTCCCGCCGGCGGCGGAGCGATCCGGCCGGTACGATCGACGCGACGCCCGGCGCGTCCCGCAACTCGGCCACCAGCAGGTCAGCGATCCGCTCCGCATCGCCCAGGTGGAGCCGCGGCTGACGACGCTCGAGTTGCCCGATCCCGTCGAGGATCGCCGCCTCCGTGCGTTCCGTCATGCCGTGCAGGTCGCGCAGGTGGCCGGCCTCCGCCGCGCGCCGCAGGTCGTCGAGCGATTCGATCCCGCGTTGCTCATACAGAAGCTTGACGGTGCGGGGGCCGACGCCAGGGATCTCGAGCAGCTCGACGAGGGACGCCGGGACCTCGGCGCGCAGCCGCTCGTGGAATGCGAGCCTCCCGGTCGTGGCAAGTTCCTGCAGCTTCTTCGAGATCGCTGCACCCACGCCGGGGATACGGGGTGGGTGACCCTCGCGGTAGGCTCGCGCGACGTCCACTGGCGAGCGGGCGATCGCGTCCGCCGCGCGGTGGTAGGCGACCGTCTTGAACACGAGCTCGCCCTTCACCTCCAACATGTCACCGATCTCGTGGAAGATCCGGGCGAGGTCGCCGTTGGCAAGGAGAGGTACGTCGGTGGAACCGGCGGTGACCCCGGGATCCTTGCTTTCTCCGAGGTCAGCATGTAGCTCCGGGGCAGTGCCCTTCCCCGCTTTGGTGCGAGCTCCCCAGTCATCGACTCGGCGCGCCGCCATATCAACCGACCACGACCCGGTTGCAGCCCGTGCGTATGGCAAGGCAGGGCGCCGCGTCAGCCCGTGACACGGGCCACTGCATGTCCGTCGCGCCCACCACCAGCCCGACACGCCGACCGGCCCGTCGACCCCGAGCTCCCTCGGTGTGAACGGCGCGTCGCAGCACGAGGAAGACCTGCTCGCCACCAAACTGCGCCTGCACGTCGTCCGCCCGAACCGTCACGCTACGAGGATGGCGCGTCCTCGTGACCGTGTCCAGCGAGCGCGCTACCGGAGACGCGGCCGGCGAGGTGCAGTCGTTGCTCGCCCCCGCCCTGCGCCTCGTGCTCTCAGGTTCCGGCCGCGGGAAGGACGTGGGACCGCCGCAACTCCGCTGCCGCTCCGTCCGACTCGACCACGGACAGCGGCTCCGCGCCGAACCCTAGCTCCGAGCCGGTCCTTAGCTCCAATCCAGCACGCTTGGTCCGATACAAGTTCGCGTCGGCCGCCGCGATCAGCTCTCCTACCGTGCGCCCGTCGCCCGGGAACGCCGCCACTCCGATCGATGCGCCGATCGGCACCGGAGATCGTCCTGGAAGATGGCAACTCTCGGCCGCCAGGGCAGCCGTGATGCGCCCGGCCGCAGACGATGCCATCGCGCCGTCCGCCTCCGGCAGGATCACGGCGAACTCATCCCCACCGTAGCGAGCGGGAACGTCCGACGCCCGAAGCGTCGAGCGGATGAGGTCGGCCGACCAGCGGAGCACTTGGTCACCCACTTGGTGCCCTAGCGTGTCGTTCACGAGCTTGAAGTCGTCCAAGTCGATCATCAGCAGGCCGACCGGCCGCCGAGCACGGCGCGCCCGCAGGATCTCCTCCCCGAGGCGCTCGTACAGGTAGCGGTGGTTGAAGAAACTCGTGAGCGGGTCGCGGTCCGCCAGATCGCGCGCCGCCGCGTACAACCGCGCATTCTCAAGGGCCATCGCCGCCTCGTTGGCCATCGTGAGTGCGAAGCGGATCGCGTCGTCGTCGAAGTCCCGAGCCTCGCGTGTGCAGACCTCGACGATGCCCAACGATTCACCCTTGACCACCAGCGGCACCACCAGACTTGCGCCCATCCCAATCGCGCGCAGAGCCCGAACCTCCGCCGGATCTGCAGCCGGCCAGCCGACCACGTTCACGCTCGGGAGCTGGTCGACCAAGACACCGCGGGTCGCCGGGAACTCGGCGAGCACGGTTGTGGCGTCGCGGTCGTCTTCACGCGGGAAGGCGCCCATCCTACGCACCACGTCCCGCTCACGCTCCCACACGCCGATCACGACCCGGTCAGCTTGGAGGGCAGAGGTCATATGTGCGGCGATAAGGTCCGCGACCTTGACCGGATCCAGCGTCTGCGCCACTTCGCTCGACAGCGCTAGGAGGCTGCGCATCTCGCGTTCGCGGCGGTGCAGCTCCTCTGACGCGCGCGCGCTCTCGACGGCGCTCCCCGCGGCGTCGGCGAGCACGCTCATCAGCCGCAGGTCCAGTTCGTCGAACTGGCGAAGTCCGAGCTTGGAGAGCGTCACGACGCCGATCACCCGGTCGTCAAAGTGCATGGGCACGGCAATCATCGACTCGTCGATGTCGTCGGTGCCCGGGATCTTCGCTCCCCGCGGATCAGCGTTGGCATCGTCGACGAGCAGCGCCCGGTCGTGGCTGGCGACCCAGCCGGTGAACCCCACTCCCGCCCGCGTACGCAGCAGCTCTGTCGTGATCTCGGTGTAGGTGCCGACCTCGCCGCGGAATGCGATCGGCTCCAAGAGGTCGGGTGGCTGGAGGAGGTAGACCCGGCAGTTGTGGTACGCGACGACCCTCCGCGTCTCCTCCACGATCGCGCGCCCCACCGACTCGACCGTGTTGAGCCGGTTCAGACGGCTGACCGAGGCCTGCACCACCGCCAGCTGGGCCGCCCAGCGTTCCGATTCGGCCACGACGTCTGCGTTGTGGATCGCGACCGCCGCCTGGCTAGCGATCATCTCGAGGAGCGTCATCTCCTCCTCGGTCCAGGCGTGTGGCGGGCGTCGCGCGGCCTCGAGCAGCCCAATCGCGCGGGCGTCGTGCATCAGCGGCACCAAGGCGTGGGCGGCGTAGTCACGCCAAGCGACTAGCTCCAGACCCGCGGGCGGCTCACGGCAGCTCTCGCAGGTCCAGCGCTCGCCCCGGAGCAGCCGCTCCACGAAGGGCGAATCGGCCGACAGTGGGACAAGGTGGTCGATCTCGGCCGGCAGCCCATCCCATGCGACAGGCTGTAAGGTCCCTCCGCCCCACAGACTAATCACGGCGAGGTCCGTGCCGAGGGTCCGGTTCACGGAGTCGACGATGGTGCGCAGGATGGTGGCGCGGTCGAAAGTCTGGGTCAGTTCACGCGCGACGCCAAGCAGAGTGCGCAGCCGTTCGTCCGGCATGCCGGGCAGGCGATCACGCTCAGCGGAGCCTCCCGGCGAAGGGACTCCCTTCCTCGGCGTCGAGCCTGCGAGTCCCGGGGAGCCCGCCGGGCGCGCGCGCAGGGACCGGGACTGGCCCTGGTGCATGCTGTCCACGCCTGGAGCGTAATTGAGAGGATGGGGGCGGCCGCGGACCCGGCAGTACCGGGCTGCACCCTTACGAAGGTACCAGTCGGCCGCGGCGGGACGTTCGTAGGGGCGCTCGACGAGCACACCGCTACGCCACCGGCCGACGATTGACGGGTTAGGAGACAGAACCTTCGAAACGCGCCCCCCTCGGTCAGCTGGGAGATAAGGGGCGGCGAGACGCGCCCCCTTGTTGGCATGGCGTGGCGCCCGGTTCGACATCCGGGGTGCACCATCCCGCGGTCGGCGCCGCCCCGCCGCTCGAGGTGCTCGCCGAGCGGGCCCCCCACCTGCGGCCACGTCCTGTTGATGGTCGACGAGCTGACCTGGGCCGGGCGCGCGTCGAGGGTCGGGGACGGCGCCGTATCCGCGGGCCCCCTGCTGCTCACGGTGTCCCAGGCCGCTGTGCTCCTGGGCATCTCGCGCTGGCCGGACGATGCATCACTGGGGCGGTCTCACCGGCGACGTCGAATTGAGAAGGCGGCGCGGTTCCACCGGGTCGGCAGGACGCCCATGCGTAGGTATTTCAGGGTGCGAGCTGTCGTGATCGCCCGGTCGACTTAGCGGGTCCGGGGAGGTAGGGTGGCTGATAGCGCGAAGGCCTGGCTCAGGCCGCCAACGCGCCTGCGCGCGCGATCCGGAGGCATCTGAAGTTCGTACCCGAGTAAGCCTCGAGTTCGGTATTGACAGGGCGAGCGGTGCAGCCGTGGTCACCGCGTGTGCTCTGTCAGTCGTGACGCTCGCGTTCATCGCAGTCCTGTCCCTTCGCTTCGCGATTCTCGCCCCGCAACTCGACGTTGCGCTCAATACGACTGGCGCGGTCATCGCCATGGCCGTCGCGACGCTCGGTTACGTGCGATTTCGTGAGGAGGGGGGATTCGGAAGCCTCCTTGCGGCATCGGCGTTCCTCGTGTTGGCCACCGCGAGTTTCGTCAGCACGGCTGCAGCCATCACCGGGGCCGACGTCCAGCTCGGTCTCACGGTCGGCAACCCTGGCCAGTTGCCGCTCTACTTCTGGGCGGCAGCGCGATTGCTCTCAGCCGGGCTGCTTGCAGCGGGGGCGGTCTCGCGATCCGCGCGCCGGATCGAGGCAGTCGGCCATCCGCGCGCCGTGTTCTGGTTGCCTACCATCCTCCTTGCGTTCGCCTGCACGCTCCTATGGCTGGTCCGCGACCGTCTTCCGGTCCTCGTCAATGCGGCGACCCTCCACCAACTCGCGGACGAGGCGTCCTTGTCGGTCCCGCTGCCCGGGATCAACCCCGGGATTCTGTTGCTCGACGGGATTGCGGCTGTGCTGCTCGTCTTTGCGGTCGTCGGCTATGCCCGCGGAGTGGGGCCATCCCTGGGCATGCCGCGCTCGTATCTTGTAGTGGGCCTCGTCTTCGCGGTCTTTTCTGAGATCCACTACATCCTCTATCCGGCCGGTGTCTACTCAGGCCCGGTGTCGACCGGCGACGCACTCCGCGTCGCGTTCTACCTCGTGCTTTTCGCTGGCATCCAGGCGGGAACCAGGGCCGACCTCCAAAGGCTCCGAACGGCGTATGCGCGTCTCCGCCTGTTGGCCGCTTCCGAGGCCGACCGCACCGCAATCGCGGAGCGAGCTCGTCTGGCTCGGGAGCTGCACGATGGGCTGGCTCAGGACCTGTGGACGACGAAGCTCGAATTCGATCGGCTCGTCGGCTCTGTAGGTCCACACGATGGCTCGATTGAGGAGCAACTGGGCCGGGTCGGCCGCTCCCTCGATGCGGCCCTTCTCGAGGCCCGCGACGCGGTCGCCGCGCTGCGCTCCGGTTTCGACGCCGGGCTCTCGTTCGCGGATGAGCTCCCGCGCCGGCTGGATGCGTTCGCCGACAGCACGGGCTATCCCGTGGACCTCGATCAGGATGCACGCGCGGCGCGTCTCCCGGGCGTGTTCGCCGCCGACGCGCTACGGATCGTCGACGAGGCGCTTCACAACGTCCAGAAGCACGCCGACGCGACGCGAATCCGAGTGCGCGTCACGGTTCGCGACGAAACGCTGATCGTGTCGGTGGATGACAACGGCCGAGGGTTCAATCCGTCGGCACCGCACCCCGGCCATGGCCTCATCGGGATGCACGAACGTGCCGCGATGCTCGGAGGACACCTTGAGATACGGTCCGCGCCGGGTGATGGCACATCGGTGCAACTGCACCTGCCGGTCGCCACGGTGATTGAATGACGGATCCGAAACCACTCCGCGTCCTGTTGGTCGAAGACCATGCTCTCGTGCGCGCGGCAGTTCGCCAAGCCCTATCCGCCGCCTCCGACATCGAGGTCGTCGGTGATGTCGCCTCGGCGGAGGAGGCCTTTGACCTCGTTTCGCAGTTACTCCCCGACGTCATCATCATCGACATCGACCTGCCGGGGATGCACGGCATTGAGCTCGTACGGGAGTTAGCTCCGAGGTTCCCGGATCTGTGGCAAGTGATGCTGACGGTTTCGCGATCGGAGCGTGACCTCCTCGACTCCATCCGGTCCGGCGCGCGCGGGTTCTTGTCCAAGGATCTCAGCCCCGACGCCCTCGTCAACGCGATCCGCGACATCCGCGTCGGAATCATGCCGATGTCGCGTGCGGACGCGAGTCTCCTCATCCTCCGTCTTGCGGCGGCGGCTCCGCACCATCGACCGAGCGGGATCACGATTCTCCCCGAATTGACGGGACGGGAGAACGAAGTCCTCGCGCTTCTTGCCGATGGGTTAACCGATCGTGAGATCTCCGTCTCCCTCGTCATCAGCCGGCGGACGGTCGAATCGCACGTTCGCAACATCCTCGAGAAGCTTGCGGCCGGGAATCGCCTTCAGGCGGCGAGGATCTATCGCCTCCGGGGCTCGGTACTCCGTAGGTAGGTCCGGGCGGGTCCTGCGTATGTATGCGGCCCTTCGTACCGTTGTCCGCAAAGTCCATCACGCATAGGGTTGGGCCAGTTCACGCGCAAGGAAGAATCTTCGATCTAGGCCACGAGTAACGCAATGAAACAGCGCGGTCGCGCCCCCTGGTTCTTGGTTCGGCGACTCGATCGTGCCGGGCGCGGCCGAAGTCGTGGTCAGGCATTGGTCGAGTTCGCCCTGGTCCTCCCCGTCTTCCTCCTGCTGCTGGGCGGCATGATCGACTTCGGCTTCGGGTTCTACTCGTACATGACGGTGATCAACGGGGCGCGCGCGGGCGCGCGCGCCGCGACCCTTAACGCCACGGACACCAGCAGCGCAATCGAGGCCGCTGTCAACGCGGAGGTCGTGGCTCTCAACTCGAGCCTGGTGACGACTTCGATCCAGTGCGAGGCAAGTGGTTCCACCACGTGGGCGGCTTGCGGGACCAGCAATGACGCCTCGGGCAACACCATAGAGGTGACGGTCAGCTACACGTACCACAATATCTGGCCGCTCCCCTTCGCGCCGACCATTCCGATGTCCTCAACCGTCCAGATGAGGATCGAGTAGTGGGCCGGGCTACAGCGAGCCTGGGAGGTATCGCATATGGCGCGCTTTCAGCGCAGCAAGGGCCGGCAGCACGGACAGGCCATGGTCATGTCCGTGCTCGCCCTCGTCGTGATCCTGGCCTTCGCCTCCATCGTGATCGACATCGGCCTCCTGCGCACCAACACCGCACGGCTGCAGAACGCCCTCGATGCGGGCGTGCTCGCCGGGGCGCAGCAGTTGCCAGCCACCGGCGCGGCCGCCACCGGGGCCACCAATAGCGTCACGGCCACCGTGACGCAGTACGTCCAGGCCAACTACCCCTCGTATAGGAACCTGACCGTGACGTTCTACTGCCTGCTCCCAGTCGTCAGTGGTGGGTCGACGGCGGACACCAGCCAGATACCGGCGCTCTGTCCGAACTTCCCGACTGCCCCAACAGGTGGGTTCACCTGCCACGGCACGATGTGCGACGCGCTCTGCAATCCGAGCGTGACGCCGCCCGGGGCGCCGACGACGGAGAGCTGCGACATGGTCGGGGCCACCGCCAACGATCAACAGCCGTTCTACCTCGGCCAGCTCGTCGGGGTCCGCAGCGGCACGATCAACGGCGGGGGCAGTGGCGGAAACCCCGAGTCGTACGCGGCCAATTTCCCCGCCTCGTCTTCGCCCGTCGACATCGTCCTGATCACGGACCGCACGTGGAGCATGGAAGGCATCGAGACCACAAACGCCAAGAACGCAGCGTACTCGATCGTGGGGGACCCGGCCGCCTCGCCACCTGTGGCACCCGCCTTGAATTACGCAAGTCAGTGGGTGGCGTTCGGCATGCTCGCCTCGAGTACGCCAGGCTCGTGCGTTACCGCGCCCAACGACTCGGGTGATCCGGCATCCACGCCCGCCAACCTCGCGGACTGGATCCCGGTCGGCCTCAGCGGCACCGGGGCACCCAGCCCGGCCCCCAACCAGGTCTCGGGGTCGGATTACACCCAGATCATCGGTGCCGTCACCTGCTACACGAACTCGCAGGGTCCCGGCACTGACCTGGCAGATCCGATGATCATGGCGCAGTACGAACTGGACAAGTACGGCAATCCAGCCCATCGGTGGGGCATCATCTTCGAAACCGACGGGGAGGCGAACAACGCCTCCGAGACCACCAACAGCTACGACCCCGGCAACTACTGTGAACAAGCGGTTACGGCGGCGGACCAAGCAAAGGCAGACACCTCCGGCGCCCTGGGGACCCCCAGCCCTAAGGGATCGTCTGACAACATGGCCGGCAACACCCCGCACACCGGTGGCATCGAGATCTACACCATCGGTTTCGGCATCGGCGTGGGCACCGGCGACGTCACGGACTGTACCGACGCGCGGGGTTCCCTTTACCACGATGCGCCGCCGAGTGACGCGCTGGTGCAAATGGCCAGCCCGGGGGCCGCGAACAACACCTGCAGCTGGTCTTCTTCAGACCCCACCAACTACACCAATGAGAATACCCCCATTTATTACGGCTCAGGGAAGTACTACTCGACGTTCGACGAAACGAACTCTCTTGATTACAACCCATCGACTGCCATGACCTACTCGGCAACGCAGCCTTCCAATACTGCGCCGGTGGTCGACCATTACTTCTGCGTTCCGAAGACAGGCGAAGTGAGCAATCTCTTGTCGGGTGCCTTCGAGCAGATCGCCACGTACCTTGCCAGCGGCACCAAGCTCGTCCAGATCCCGGAGCCGCCGCCGGTTATCACCTCCATCAGCCCAGCCGCCGGGTTGGCCGCTGGTGGCGCTACCATCACCCTGACCGGCCAGTACTTCACCAACGCCTACGCGGTCACCGTTGGCGGGACGGCGTATACCCCGACGGTGGTGTCCGACAGCAAGATCACATTCACGAGTCCGGCAGGCACGGCAGGCCACAATGTCACCGTCACGGTGACGAACCCGAGCGGCGCGAGCAACGCCGTCGGGTTCAGCTATCAGTGAGGCCCACGCCAACGCCGTAGCGATCGCAGCGCGTCGACCCAGGGGTCAAGAACACGACCGTCTGCACGGGGGATGCCGTGGGTCATGGCTTCGACCGGCGCAGGCGCAGGGCCTCGCGTGCTTCGTGGAGCAGGCCCGCGCGGGGCGACGGCTTCGGCGTGATCCCCGGCCGTTCCACGAGGACGATCCCGGAGGTACGGGCAGGGTGCAGCTCGAAGACGTCAAGAAGCGCGCCCCCAATCCTGATGACGATCTCGCGGTGATCATCGTCTGCGACCTGTGGCTGACCGGGTTCAACAGCCCGCCGCTGCACTCGATGTATGTGGACAAGCCGCTCAAGGATCAGGCCTATTCCAGGCCATCCCCCGCGTAAACCGGCCGTTCCGCGATAAGCCCGGCGGCCTCATCGTCGACTACATCGGCATCGCCGACCAGCTGACGCGCTCCGTCGCGCGCTACGCTGCGGGGACGCAGCCCGCCGTCGTGATCCACTCCGCGGTCGCCGTCGCGCTCGTCCCCGAGAAGCACGATGTCGTGACCTCCCAGCCGGCGTTTGACACCCCCGCCGTCACGACGCTATCGTCGGGGTGACGGCGTGCGTCTCGCGCACTGCGGGTCGGTGTGCGCCGTGGTGGAACACGCATCGGAGCTCCAAAGTCCCCGTGGAACCTGGACCCAGT
>JBKQRF010000038.1:0-4182 GCA_052144055.1 Candidatus Limnocylindrales bacterium | reverse complement strand
ACTTCTTGCGCGAGGCGGTTCGCCTCCTGGCCCAGGGCGTGATGGAGGCCGAGGTGACCGAGCTCACCGGCGTGCCCAAGGGAGAGCGAGCGCCGGAGCGTCGCCTGACGAGCCGCAACGGCTATCGCGAGCGGCGCTGGGATACCCGGATGGGAACGATCGATCTCGCCATCCCCCGCGTCCGCGACGGCAACTACTTCCCCTCGCTCCTCTGACCCCGACGGCGCGCCGAGCGGGCCCTCCTCGCCGTCGTCCTGGACGCCTAGCTCGCCGGGGTCAGCACCCGCCGGGTCGAGGCCGACGTCGAGGCGCTCGGCATGGCCTCGGGCGGTTGCGCGGTTGCGCCCCTAACCGGGGGGTCGGCAAGCCCCCACCAGCGCAGGTCGGGCAGACCCCAGGTGTGTTGGAGCGGTGCACCCAATTCCAGGTTGGCGGGGCGGCCGGGGCGCGTCTCATGATTGACGATCCAGCCGTCGCGTACAGCGTCGGCGACGCGGCGGCTAGCGGTGGACTTGTGGACGCGAAGCTGGCGGGCGAGGAAGTCGACCGTGATCGGCAGGCCGGGTTTCAGGAGGTCTTGCAGCTCAGCGACGGCACGCACGGTCTCGCGGATCGACCGGCCCACGTCGTCGGTGCTCGTCGCGTACATCTCGCCAGCCAGATCGCGCACCGTGTCCCAGTCCTCGCGCGTGGCGATGACGCGGCCGCGCTCGTCCTGCTCCCGCTGCCCGATCCGGCAGAGGGCCACGGCCTTGGTCAAGCTGAGGAGCTTCGTGAAGTCCCGAGTGACGCGCGCCTCGATGGGCACGCTGCCGAGGGCGGCCGCGAACTGCCGGACAAAGGGCACGCGGACAGCAATCGGCGCGAGCTCCTGCAGGTAGGCCTGGAAGGCCAGCAGGCCCGGATCTGCTGGCGGCACGTCGTCAAGCTCGAGGCGCGCCTGCGCCGCCAGGACCGCGCGCAGCTGTCGCTGGTCATCCGGCAACTCGATCGCGAACAGGCGCGACATGAGCTGCTCGCCGAGGGGGCGCGTGGCCGTCGTGATGAGGGCGGTGGGCCCTGCCTTCTCGATGCGTCGGGCGACGAACGACGCCGTCGCACGGTCGGGGACAACGACCTGGTAATGCAAGTATCCGTCCGTGAGTAAGTTGCGGACCGCGCTGGCGGCCGGGTTGTCCTCGCCCGCCGGCAGGCTGTCGGCCTCACCGATAAACAAGGCCTTATGGCGCAGGTCGTCATCGCCATAGATCAGGACGTGGGGCGAGCCGGCCTCGATGACCACCATGGCCTCGGGAGGCAGCAGCCGTTGCACCGCGCTGAGCGTGGCCGTCTTGCCCACAGACGGGGGCGCCTGCAGCAGCGCATGGCAAGGCATCGTGCCCGGCCGCAGCTCCAGCAGCCGGCTGGTGGCCGCCAGGTAGGTAAGGAGTGCTGGCCGGAGGTCGCCGCCCAAGGTGGCACGCAGGGCAGCCTCGACCAGGGCCAGGGGGTCGGGGTGATCAAGAACGGCGCGAGCCGCAGCCTGCGGCTCGCCTGTGATGCGCGCCCCGTCCATGCGCAGCAGATCCGCGGATCGGCGCGCGGACCGTGTGCTGGGGGAGCCAGTGGGGTGTCCGAGATTCGAGAGATCTCCGGGAGTCCGGAGTGCGAGCGCTTCTGCCAGTAAGTACCCTTCCAGGGCATCTCGAGCCCGAGCACCGAGGTCACCGCGGCCAATCCGCGTCCCGTTCGTCCTCGGGCCAGACGACCTAGCCACAATTCTACCCGGGGCCACCCTCGAGCTTGCGGCCCCGCTCACTTTGGGCGCCGCGGTCTTCCACGCGTGGGACTTCGCGCACCCCGAGTGGACGACGGGCATCGACGTTGACCCCGCACAGACGGTGGCGACACGTCGTCGGCTCCTTGACCCCGCGACGCGACGCCGCTCCCTGATCCACGGGTTCCACATCGCACAGCTCGGCCACGTCGAGGGCATTGAGCCGTGTGCCCCAGCACGGGCCACGAGCTCGGACAAAGGCGCTGCTGCGCTTCCTCATCGGCGAGATCCGGGCTGTCTCGCCGGGTATCCGGCCGACCTGCCAGGTGCCCCCTGAGTTCGCATTCCGGAGAGTTGGTAGCCGAGGCCGGTCAGTACGCGAACCGCGCGACCGGATCTATCCGGCGATCCCTGGCCGTGGCTCGCCGGTCTGGGCGCAGCTGATCTGGTCAGGGTAGTCGGTTGCCGAGACGCGTGGCTGCCGGCCGGTCTGCCGCCGAATCGCGGATCGGCCGCCGCAAGGTCCGGCCCTCCGCGCGGTCGCCGACCGGTACCCACCGCGAACAGCCGGTCCCTTGCCGGTGAAATCGCCACCGCCACCAGCGCGAGCGGGCTTGCCGGACCGGCGCTGCGGGCTTGCCGGAGCCACCCGGAGCCGGCCCAAGCCGGGCGCAGCTGGGCATCGTCAGGTACCGACCCATGCGACATATGCACACTAGGCGCAGACCTCGCTGACCCCGACAGGGCAAGGCGGAGCCGGGCGGGACCAGGCGGGACAGGCGGGAGGCATTCCGGGACGTGATCGCCTGCCTGGGGTCAGCCTGGCGCCAGCAGGGCCAGCCAACGGCCCGGCAACACTCGCAGCCGCGCGGGACCGGGTCGGCATCAACCGTGCGCACAAGCTCCGCTGCACACTGATGGGGCCATCGAGGCCCCAGTCCAGCGGGCGGACTTCATTCAGTCGCGGTTGGTCGAGAACGACCCTGCGAGGCAGCTGAAAGTAACTCAGACCCCCCTCGTAGGGCGGCGCTCCAGCGCCCAGGGCCCGGGCGGCATGCCCACCCGTTGCCAGATCGGTTCAAACGGTGGCCGGAACAACAGGTTCAGCTTCTCCCCGATGAGGAAGACGGCTTCGGCAAACCCTGCTTCCCATGAGTCCGGGCCGGCAGCCGCGATGATTCCGTCCAGGAGCTTTCGACCATTCACGCACGCTTCATAGCGCGAGCGTGGTTGCGGAGGCTCGCCGTAGTAGGTCTTGAACGTGCGTTCTCGCTCACGGGCGGCAATCGTGGTTGGCTGCTCCTCCCACCAGACAACGGGTGCCTCTCCCGTGCAGAAGGCCGCGCACAAGACCTCCGCGCTGCCGCGGTGGGTGCCGAGGTTGGCGAGCGTCCGCACGCGGCCGGCGATGCTGCCAGACATCCCGACATGGGGCATGCAGTCGCCACACGTGACGATATACACGCCCGGCCTCGGAGGCAGACCCATATCCCTCGTGGCGAGTTGGACAGGGCCGTGGAGGGCATGCGCGTCTGGCCCGTGGGGGTCGAAGGCCCATGGATTCGTCATCAGCTCGTGATCCCGTACCCGTGATTCCTCCGCTCCTGGAAGATGCAGAGGGCGTTCTCGAAGTCTCCGGGACCGTACGGTTCCCCCGTCCACGGGACGCCGACTTGATCCGCGACCCGCTGCCATTGCTCGCCCCATCTGTGCAGCAGCGCCTCGCACGCGGCGACGTTGGAGCGAGTCACCTCGATCCCCCAGATCAGGTGGAAACCCTTGCGGGGGCCAGTCGACTCGGCAAGGTAGGCGCGGTCGGGCGCATACTCCACCACGCTTCCGATCTTGAGCTGGCCGGTGCGAACCAGCAGGTCGTAACAGGTGGTGCGACCCCATTGCTTCGCCCGCAACGAGCGCAGCTCGTCATACCGACCGTGGAATCCACCTTCCGTCTTGAGGATGCGTTCGAAGTCGCGAACCCGAGCGCATGCTGAAACCAACGCCACCTTGGCGCCCCTGTGACCCGGTTGCGTGCGGTGGTGCTGGACCGCTCCTCGTGGCAGCACAATGTCCAAGAGGAGGCGCTCTGCCTCGCGGGCGCTCACTGGGTCATGGAACGCATGGGCGACCGCGAGCGTACCAACCTCCGAATCGAAACAGGAGTAGACGACCGCAGCCCACCAGGGCTCGCCGAAGGCGTCCGTGATCCGCCGCACGCGGGCGACATCGCCACGGTTAGCAAGGCGCAGTGACTCCACCCTCTCCCGTTCGACAGCCCAGGTGAGGAAGCGAGCGATCTGTCGGCGCCTGATGCCGACGAGGGCGCCCCAGTCGTCGTCAGTGACCGGCATCCCAATCTGCGCAGTCATGTCGCCCTTCGAGTGGCTAGCTGTTCTTCCCCGTCAGGTTGTTGACGGGCACGCGGC
>JBKQRF010000037.1:0-2535 GCA_052144055.1 Candidatus Limnocylindrales bacterium | reverse complement strand
GCGCGAGTCGCGAGTCTCGCCCGCTTCATCGACTTCTACAATCGACGTCGACCGCACTGGTCACTCGCCGGGCAGCCGCCGATCAGCCGCGTGCCCGTCAACAACCTGACGGGGAAGAACAGCTAGCGATCCGGTTCCACGTCACGCCGCCTTCTCCCCACAGGTGCTCATTGCGGAAGTACGGCTTCCGGTAGCTTTCCGTCTGGCGGGCCCGCAAGCGCAAGAGGGCGACGCTGTCAACTGACCAGTCAATCACGAGCGGGTTCTCCCGGCACCAACGGGCCGCTCCACCGTCGTCGCCCGAGCTGTCGCCCTTCTCGAACGGCACCAGAACGGTCCATCGGTGATGCCGCCCTCGACTTCGGCCGTCGACAGCCGCGTGGAACGAACGGCGTCTCGCGCCGCGACACGGATCAGTCCGATGCGCGGCCAGCCCAGCTCCTCAGGTCGGTGTCGTTCGGCCACAGCAAGGAGTGCCGCCTCGAGTCCAGCACGCGCAAGCTCACGTTCGAACAACGGACGCGGTCCGGGGCGGGACCGGATCAGCTCCGCGTATCGCTTGGCATTATCGCGGGCCTCGTCCGCCTCCGGCGTCCCGTCGATCGCTGCGAGGAAGCGACGGTCGTCCGACGTTTGGAGCCCAACACCACCATCGATCACGAGGCCGAGTAGGACGATGTCAACGCCCGGCCGGAGCCGATCGTAGTAGCCGGTCCGCACGGCGTCCGCTTTCCATCGATCGAGAGCGTGCGTGTCCGACAGGAGCTGCCAGTCAGCCTGCCGCCGTGCACCCCCCAAACCTGTCGAGTAGCGGCCGAAGTCCCGCCACGCAGCGGTGCCCTCGAAGACGTCGAGCAGGTGGCGGGCTGGCCGACTGGGCCGGAAGAGCGGGCGGTGCGGAAGCCGCCGGTAGTCTGCACGCGGCACGACCCACAACTCCGATGCTCCGATCAGGTAGCAGTCGTCCGCAGGTTCGGCGGGAACGGACGCGCCTGCAAGGTCCCGCGTCGGGCGGCCATGGTTTTCCACCCAGCGCACCGTCGCGCGCGTCGGCGGCTGCACCGCGGTGACGATCACACCGCCATTCACCGCCCGGCCCTCGAAGCAACGCGAGCGCGCCACCACCAGCAGCTCGAGGTCGGGAGGCCCATCGGGTAGCAATCGCCGCCGCAGCTCGTCGGCGTCCTCGCTCGTGAAGATCGAGTCGTTGAAGATCATCGACACCGCCCCGCCACGGCGCACGAGTTGCAGCGCTCGGTAGGCGAAGTGGATCATCAGGTCATACGTGCGCCCGTAGTGCGCCTCGAGGTCGTGGATGCGCCGCGCGTCGAGGCGCTGCGCGACCTCCTTTCGACCAACGTAGGGCGGGTTCATGATCACCACGTCCCAGCCCCCTGCGCGGACCACCTCCGGCGCGTGGAACGCGGGGACGAAGAGCGGGAAGACGCGGTCGCGTGAGCCGTACGCAGCGCGCAGCTCAGCGACATCCGCGCCGGTCGCCGCGCCGAGACGTCGCGTGGCCTCCTCTCTCGACGCTTGCTGCTGCCTGGCATTCTCCGTCACGCGCGCGAAGACCCCATCGATGATTGTGTCCTCGGCGGCTGCCAGCTCCGCGCGAAGCGCCGCCTTCTGGTCCGGGTGGGACTGCTCGAAGTAGCGCTCGCGCAGCGCAACAAGCCCCCCGGGGTCCGGCAGGTCGAACCCGACCGTGAGCGCGCCGCCACGGGTCTGCTGGATCTCGATGCCGCCAACAAAATCGCTCAGCGAATCAGCGCAGACGATGCGGTACTCGAGGTTGGGGAGAGGATGGACATCGCCGGTCTCCTCCTCGACGAGCAGCGCCAACCAGAGGCGCAGGCGGCATAGCTCGACCGCGCCCGGGTTGACGTCGACGCCGTACAGGCAGCGCTCGACCGCTTGCAGCTTCCAGTTCCAGATCTCACCGGGCGTCGGCTCACGGTGCGCGATCGCCCCGTAGGCGAGACGGCGCAGGCGGACCATCTCTGTGAGCATCCCGAGCGGGAACGCGCCCGAGCCAACAGCCGGGTCGAGGACGCGGCAGGCGGAGACGGCCGCATCGACCTGACGAGCGAGGGACGCCGCCTCGATCGGCGCCATGCCGTCGAATGCCTCATCGTCGGTTACCACCGCACGTGCCCGCGGCTCGGTCAGGCCCGCCGCGCGCTGCAGGTGGTGGACGAGGGCCTCGCGGCACATGAACTGCACGACGGGGCGCGGCGTGTAGACCGTCCCTTCGCGGCGAATCTCTTCGTCCGACACGAGGTTCTCGAAGACCTTGCCGAGCATCTCGGGGTCGACCGCAACCTCGTGCTCGTCGGCGGCTTCCTCCGAGACGGTGAACGTCCAGCCGTTCAGAAACCCGAAGAGGCCCGTGTCCGTCGAAAAGATGGGCGGAATCTGGCGAACGTCGCAACACTCATGAGGCTGGGGAGTTGCGATGGGTCGTCGAGGGCGGAAGCCGCTGTATGCCAAGCGTGAGGCGTTCGCGAGGCTGATCGCGGAGGGCGTCCCGTC
>JBKQRF010000036.1:0-14938 GCA_052144055.1 Candidatus Limnocylindrales bacterium | reverse complement strand
CTTCCTGCGCCAGTGGCTCGACGAGGTGGCCAAGCCGACACTGCGCTACTCGACCTACTCGACCTACGACGACATCGTCTCGCTCCATCTCATCCCCGGGTTGGGCCGCATCCCGGTGGCCAGGCTCGCCCCCATGGATGTGCAGACGTTTCTCGACGCCAAGCTCGCCTCGGGGCTCTCCCCGAAGCGGGTCATGCACATCCGGGCGGTGCTCCGGCGCGCCCTGGTGACCGCCGAGCGCTGGGGTCTCGCCTCGCGCAACGTCGCCCGGCTGGTCGATCCGCCACGCGTGCCACGCCACGAGATCCGACCCTTGACCCCCGAGCAGGCGCACCACCTGCTCGACGCCGCGACCGGCGACCGGCTCGAGGCGCTGTATGTCACGGCACTCGCCACCGGAATGCGCCAGGGGGAGCTGCTGGGGCTGCGCTGGGAAGACGTCGACCTGGAGACCCGCCGACTCCATGTGCGGCACGCCCTGGCGCGGGTGCAGGGCAAGCTGGTGTTGCTTGAGCCCAAGACCGAGCGCAGCCGCCGGACGCTCGTCCTGCCTGATATCGCCACGGTGGCCCTGCGTGCGCATCGGACCCGCCAGCGCACGGAGCGTCTGGTGGCCGGGTCGCGGTGGCAGGAGACGGGCTACGTCTTCACGACGAGTCTGGGCTCAGCGCTCGACGCCGCCACCGTGACCCGCGCCTTCGGGCGCGCGCTGGTCCGGGCCGGGCTCCCGCACAGCCGGTTCCACGACCTGCGCCACACCGCCGCAACGTTCCTGCTGGCACAGGGCTTTACGCTCGAAGACGTCAAGAATCTGCTCGGCCACAGCTCTATCACCCTGACCTCGAACACCTACGGACACGTGCTGGAGCAGCGCCAACAGCAGGTGGCTGCGGGAATGGACGCGATCCTCGGGGCCTGAGGGCGGCTGGAGCACGTGGGCACGCTTGGAAGTGATTGCGGGACTGCGCGGCTAGGACCACACGCTGGGATGTCCTGACGATCCGGTGATGGAGCTCAGTTGCTACGGCGTGGGTAGAATGCCCACGCAGGCGCCAGAGTCCGGGGCGCCATCTTTGGGTGTGAAGCTATGCGAGCTGCGGTCGGTACCTTCCTGGTGCGGATCGGTTTGGGTTTGAGAGGGGGACGCAGACGCTCTCCTGCGATCTACGATCCCCTTCATCTGCCACCGCTGACGCGGAGCGAGACGAGCGCCTTGCTCGACGAACGAGCACGACGCGATCTCGGCATGTCCGGTGAAGAATTCGAAAGGCGGTTGGCGGCGGGCGCTCTTCCGAACTCCTCGACCGTCAGAAGCCTCGCAATCCTCGTCGGCGAGCCCGACTAGTTTCGAGTCCGAGCTTCGCCCGGCCAGGACGCAGGCCGAGGCAGAGGAGCGCTTCACTCGCCCCATGAATGTCGCCCTCGGCTTCGTGACTCGGTCAGCTATCTGGCGGGCCGCACGACCGAAGGTGGGTGACGCTTGGGCACTCATTCTCTCCAAGGAGCCTGTGCCGTTGATCTGTGCTCCCCAGCGGCCCCTCTTCTTCACGGGCACGATGGGATTCAGGTTCGAGATCGACCAGAGAGAAGGACATGTCGGGGGCTGGAAGGTCTCGACCACCAAGTACACGTACAGCCTCCGATCGAGCCGCGACGATGAGGATGAGCTGATCGCTTGGCATTGGAACATCGACGATTGGCCGGACCCTCACGTTCATGTCCTGGCCACTCATGGCGCCCTTCCAGGCCTTGACCGCATGCACATCCCGACCAACCGCGTCTTCTTCGAAGACGTGCTCCTATTCACGATCTCGGAACTTGGCGCAACGCATCGCGAGGGGGCCACGGAGCAGTTGATCGAGAGTCGCCGCAGAACCCGCAGGTGGGCGAGCTGGCGCTGACCAATCACCGGCTCAGCACGGGTCTCAGGAGGTCGCTTGAACTGACGGACCACGTCTTTGTCAGCCAGCGAGCAGTGCCGGGCTTGGCAATGACGATGCCACGTCGCGGCTTTTCCTGTCTGACTACGCCGGGACCGCCGGCGTTTCCTATCCACAGGCTCCCACCTGATCCACGGAGCACGTTCGACGTGGCTGTCTCCGGGGCTGTCAATCGGATATCGGCCACGCCCTTGACGCCCTGCGGAGCCCACATTCACGCGTGGAATCGTGGTGAGCCGGGTGGGATTCGAACCCACGACACGAGGGTTAAAAGCCCCCTGCTCTGACCGCTGAGCTACCGGCCCCGCGCACAGGGTAGCGGGGGCCGGCTCGTGGCGCGAGCGAACGCCCCGCCTGGCGGCGTCCGAAGGCACCCGGGCGCGAGGCATGTCCCGCCCAACAGACCCACATGGGCATCGCCTGTGCCAGCGGCTTCCCCCTGGGCGACTGCGCCCCGCCCGTTGAACCCCACCCGTTTTCGGTCGGATCGGGACGTTTGCCCCTGTCGATCGGCCCGTGCGGGGGTGACGATCGGTTCTCTCGAGCCGCCCCATCGCCCGAGCCGAGAATGGCGACGAAGGAGGATCTGGCGATGACGCGCGTCATCGTGGTGCACCACGACATCGACATTGCAGACCAAGAAGTCGAGGCGCTTCGAATGGCCGGCTACGAGGCCGACCTGTGCACTGGGCCGGCAATGAACCGCTGCCCCGTCCTCCGCGGCGAGCCGTGCGACGCGGCGGAGCGCGCGGACGTGCTGCTCTACGACGTGTGGGCAACAGGGGAGAGCGACGGCGGACGACGGCTCATCCGCGGGCTCCGCGAGATGTACCCTCGCATCCCCGTGGTGCTGACAGCCCCTGGGCTCGCGCTCGACTGGGTTGAGGAAGAGGGTCCGCATGGCGTTACGCCGCTGACCGGTATCCCGGATCGCGCACACCTACAGGCGGCGATCACCGAGGCCCTCGCTCATCGCGTCGAGGCCTGACAAGGCCCGGGCCGTCGCCGGCTCTCCGCGCCCGCTTCCGGACGTCACCGCGGCATGACCCTGCCGCCGGTCGCCGCGGTCGAGAGATCCGGGCCCGAGCGCCTTCCCGATGTCGGCCCAGAGGTCACGCCGGAGAGGCGGGCAGGTCCGTGCGAGAATCCACCGGATGGGACGCTTTTACGACATCGACGCCGCCAACGAGCGCCTGGGCGAGCTGCGACCGCTGCTGGAGGGCCTGCGTGCCGACCGAGACGCCCTAGCACGGGCACAGCAGGAGTTTCGCGAGATCCTCGCGTCTGACGGAGCGCCCGGTTCAGAAGCCAAGCTCGAGGCGCAACACGCCCGCGTGCGCGAGATCGTTGCGCGGATGGAGCAGGCGGTGGCGCAGGTCGACGCTTGGGGCATCACGGTTCGGGACATCCGGACGGGGCTAGTCGACTTCCCGGCGCTCGTAACCGGACGACAGGTCTGGCTCTGCTGGCGGCTGGGGGAGGGAGACGTCGCCTGGTGGCACGAACTCTCGGCAGGCGTGCGGGGGCGTCGCCCGCTGATCGACCTGGCGTGATGTCCACCCGGCTCCCGATCCTGGTCCTAGATGGCGACCCTCGCCCCGAGCTCGCGCGGCGTGGCATCCCGCTTCGCCCGGCGCCAGGCGCGCCGCCGCTGCCTGTGCGTGAACCCGGCGCCGTCCGCAGCTTTCATGCCGACTCCACCCTCGCCGGCTCGGACGTGGTGACCGCGATGACGGGGGACCTTCACCGCCGCGCCCTCGCCCGGATCGGAGCCTCGCGCCGGGTGCGGGAATGGGTCGGCGTCGCACTGGACCTCGCGCGCGAGGCGGCGGCCGAGGCCGAGGATGCCGACCGGGCGGAACGCGCCGGTGAGCCGGCTCCTCCCGTTCGCGTCGCCGGCCTGGTGTGGCCCCTGGAGGAGCACGGCGGACCGGAAGCTGCCCCGGACGTCGCCGTCGCGTCGGCTGAGCATCGCGCTCATGCAGGCGCGCTGGCCGACGGAGGGGCCGCGCTCCTGCGAATCGAACGCATCGGGACGATCGCTGAAAGCGAGGCCGCGACGATCGCCGCTATCGACACGGGCGTCGAGACGTGGACGGGGATCGTACTCGACGAACGCGGCGTCGCGCTCCCTTCAGGCGAGCCGGTGTCTGCATGGCTGTCGACGGTCGTGCCGCTCAAGCCGGCGGGCGTGCTCCTCGAGGCGCGCACGTGGGATGCCACGATCGCAGGGCTGGATGTTGCCCGTGCTGCGCTCGACATCCTCGACCCGCTCGGCATCATTGCACTCGGCGTGGCGCTGCCTGCGGAGGCGCCGGCACCACAACCAGAAGGATCGCCGCATCCGGAGGCGCGGCTCCTAGGCGCGGGAGCCACGCTGCTCTCAGCCGGTCCCGACGGGTGTCCCCAACGGGTGGCAGCACTGCGAGCCGCGGCGGATGCCCAGGAGGCAACCCGCGTGCGCGAGCGACGCCCGCGTCAGGATCGGACGGCAGCGTGGCTCGCCCAGGCGTCCGAGCGCGCGTTGCCGGGACCTGCCCTATGGCTCGCGACCGGCCCGGCGGCGCTATCGGAGGTGCCCCTCCCTGACCGGTTCTCGTGGCAGGTGGCGGACCCGGCGACCGTGCGCCAGCTCCCCGCCGAACACTTCCGCCTCACCGTCCTGCCGGCCTGGGATGCCCTGGCGGCCCTCGACGCGGGGACCGTCGACTGGGTCCGCTTGTTGGTGGATGCCCTCGAACCGGGTGGGTGGCTGCTCGTCGAGGGCTCCGGCGCCCTCGACGCGATGGCCAGCGACGCCAGGCTGGGCGACATCCGTCCTATCCTCCCGACCGGCCCGTGCGCGTCGTCCTGGCTCGCCCGTCGCCGGCCCTGACTCGCGTCAGACGGACCGGGGATCCACCGGACGCCGACGCGCTGATCGTCAACGGCACGACCGTCCAACCGTGAGGCCTGCGGGCCGCGTCTTCGGCGATCGATTTCGGCCCTCGTGAGTACGGGACCAAGCTTCGCAGCCGAGGCAGCTTCGCAGCCAGGGCGGGCGTCCGGTTGACTCGGAGCCCAGCGCCTCGTAGGCTCGCCCAGGATGCGACTCCTGCCGTCGACCGTGCTGGTGCCCTCGCGATGAGCTTCCTCAATCCGGCGCTCCCGCTCGGTCCGGCCATGCTGGACGCAGGTGGACTCCTGGTCTGGTTCGGGGTCGCGCGCTGTGGGACTTCTAGAGTTCGCCTGACGATCACGCAGACCGCGCGGCCGCTGTGCGAACCCGCCATGGCGCTCGACACAACAGACCCTGTGGGCGTTTGCGTCGCCACGCGGAAGGCGCCACCTTCCGCCCAAGTGGCGCTGAGCGTCGCATCGGACGCGGACCGGTTCCTGCGCCGGCTCCTGGCGCGGGGCTCACGTGGCGCCAACGCGGCTCCCGAGCTTGGTGGCACGGACAGCGGCGAAGACCCACGTCGTTCGGCCGACGAGACGCGCACGGCGAGTGAGGACGTGCGGGGCGATGCACGGGCGAGCGAGTCTCTCGAGACGGTGCGCAACGATCCGGAACCACACCCGGAGAGCGATGACGTGCCGGGCGACGTGGGCGCGACCCCGGCGACCGAGGCGACGGCCGGCACCGGGGGGCCTGAGGGCGCCGGCGCTGGCGTGAGCGAAGCTCAGCCCGGTGACGTCGGCGTGGACACGGAGGACGGCTCGGCAGGTGCCCAGGACCAATGCGCCGATAACCGTCGTCTCGTGCGTGAGCTATCGTCACTCGTCGCGCGCGCGCGCGCCGTGAACCAGGATGTGCTGGATCGTCAGCGCCGCCTGCAGCGCGACTTCGATTCCGCGGCGGCAAGCGCGCAGGCGGCAGCGGAGGTCATGGACGGACGCCGCGTGCTCGAGGAGAAGGAGGCGGCGCAGCGACGGTTCCGCGCTGCGCGCACATCTTCCAGCAGCGCATCGGACGTCGAAGAGGCGGCGGCGCGCTGGCTCGCCGCGATCAACGGCCTCAACGTTCGGGTGCGTGATGCCCAGCGCACGGCGGCGGCTGAACGCCGCCGTGCGACCCGTCTCGTAGCCGAGATAGAGGCCGGCGGCTACCGGGCCGACGCGGCCCGCATCGCGCTGGAGGCTGCTGAGGAGAAAGCCCAGCAGGCGCGCGAGGCGTTGGCCGCGTGTGAGGAACTGCAGGGCGCGCGCCACGCCGCCGCGTCCATAGCATCCGGCGGGGGCTTCGCGGGCGGTGAGGACACAGGCGCGGCCATCGCGCACGAGACACCGACGCCGACCGGCGCCATCCAGTCCGCGGCGCCCACTGACGACGACATCGTGGGCCGCAAAATGGCAAAGCCCCGCAGCTACCTGGTCGAGATCCTCCACGGCGACGAGGGCGCGCTCGACGAGGTCGTGGCAGCCCTTGCCCCTGACTCAGTCGAGGATGCCCGAAGGTGGCGCACGGAGCTATCCGCGCTGCGCGACGCGCTCGTTGCGGCCGCCATTGACGCGGCGCTCGTCGATCCACCAAGGGATCATCCGTTCTGGTCGACCTTCTCGGCGGAGGAGGCACGCGAGATCACCGTCGCGCTGGCCAGCCTTGGCTATCGATACGACGGCCGTGGAGGGTTCGCGGACAGCCGGTTGCCCTCGACCCGTGACCTGGCGTTGGCGATCGGGTACGCGAGGATGGATCCCCTGCGCATCAGGCGCTGGCCCAGTCCCAGCGAAACCCCACAGTTGCTGGACGGCGCGCGCGTCGCGGTCGGAGAATTTGTCCTCGCCGGCGCACCCGATCTGACACTCGGGCAGATGGTGGGGCTGCTGGGCCGCCGGGCGCCCGGGTTCACCACGCTCTGGGACAAGTGGGGCCGCGTGCGGCCGCTCCTCGCGGCCGTGGCCCGCTGACGGGGGAACCAGCGGTCAGCGCTCGATCCGGATGACTCGGAACGGCTCGGCGGCGGCGACACCCACGAGCGCACCCTGCTCCGCCAGCCGCGCCCGCACACGCTCGTCGACGGCGGCCAGGTCCCGCAGCTGGCTCGCATGCGCCGCCAGCGCACGCAGCTTGCGGTCGACGTATCCGGAGACGTCCACCCACTCGTCGGGCTCGCCCGGCCAGAAGAGGTATAGCCGCCGGACCACGTGCGGCGCGAGACCAGACTTTGCCAAGTGAGGGAACGCCATCGCGTTCCGTGCAGCCGGGTAGACCGCATCGACCGCGGCGCTTCCCGCCGCTCGGTGGTCGGTGTGCTGAACAAAACCGTCCGCCGTGAACAAGTGCGTCGGATCCGACGTCATCACGGCGTCCGGCCGCATCCCCCGGATGATGCGGACGAGCTCCTCGCGCAGCGGCAGGTCGTTCTCGAGTGCGCCGTCCGGCTGGTGCAGGAAGTGGACCGCGCTGTATCCGACAATGTCTGCGGCGGCACGCTGCTCGGCCTCCCGCAACAGCGCCAGCTCGAGCGGGTCGGCGTCCGCATCATCCGAGCCGGCGTCGCCGCTGGTGCAGCACACGAGCTCGGCCACGGTGCCCTGGTCGGTCCAGCTCGCAATGGTCGCCGCCGGCCCGAAGTCGGCGTCGTCAGGGTGCGCCACGATGACCAGAAGACGATCGGGCCGGTCGGCGTAGAGCGTCGGTTGGACTGCCATTGCCGGATCGTACCGCGGCCGGGCGAGCACTTGTCGTCGCGGCGGTCGGCGCGTCAGCCCCTCCCCGCGGCCACAGCAGCGATCACGACCGTGAGGCCCCCGACAAGCACCGCCGCGTCAAGCCGCCCAAGCGCAATCGGCCGGAACACGCCGCGCGGCTGGTCTCCGTCAAATCCGCGCGCGTCCATCGCGAGAGCCATGCGTTCGGCCCGCCGGATCGCGCCGACCAACAGCACCATAAGCTCATTTCCGAAGGCGCCCACTCTGCCGCGCACTCCGCGCGGCTCGATCCCCCGGAGACGGCGGACCGTCCCGATCGCCGTCCAGTCCGCCGCGAGGAGCGGCACGATCCTGAGAGCCGCCAGCGTGCCGTAGGCGAACCGGTAGGGCACCCGCCACTGCTGCACCAGCGAGTCCGCCAGGTGGGTCGGATCCGACGTCGCGAAGACGAGGAGACTCACCAGGGCGATCACCGCAAGGCGCAGGGCGATAGTCAGCCCGGCCGACAGCGCCGCATCGGTCACGCGCAAGGGCCCGAGGGCCAGCGCGACACGCGCCACCGGGTCGCCGTTGGCGGGATCGACCAGTACCGTTAGCAGGCCAAGCCCGAGCGCGGCCAGGCCTAGCGGCGCGAGCCGCGTCGGCACCCGCGCGAGCGGCAGACCGGAGAGCAGCGCAAGCGCACCGAGGGCGGCGACGGCGAGGCCGAAGGGGACCGCCGGACCTGCGACGATCACCGCAACCCCGAGCCAGGCGATGCCCACCACGAGGCGGGTGACCGGCGCCACGCGGGTCAGGAGCGCCGGCCGGACTGGCTCCAGCGGCGCGGGAAGGAAGCTCACGCGATCACCTTCGCCAGGGCTCCGCCGGACGGAACGGCGGATCGGCGAGAAACGCGGCGGCGGACCCGTCGAAGATCGCGCGCCCCCGGTCCAGGGCGACGACGCGGTCGCACACGGCGATCAGCCGGGGATCGTGCGTTGCCACCAGCTGTGCCTGGCCGTCGGTTCGGAGCCAGTCAAGCAGACCCACGACGGCCTCCGCGCCCCGGCGGTCCAACGCGAAGGTCGGCTCGTCGAGCAGGAGGATCGACGGCCCGATCACGCTCGCGGCGGCGATCCCAAGCCGCCGCTGTTCTCCCTCGCTGAGCCGGAACGGGTCTTCGTCGGCGAGCGCCTCAAGACCGAAGTCACGCAGCGCGCGCACGACCTGCTGGTCTGCGGGGTCGGGCAGGCGGCCCTGCACAGGCAGGCTCGCCGCGACTTCCCCCGCGCATGTGGACGCGACGAACCCGAGTTCAGGGTTCTGGAACACGAGGCCGAGCACGCGCGCCAGCATCCTGCCGGGAAGCCGGGCTGGATCCAGGTCGGGAAACCGGCCTCCCACGGCGACGCGCACCGTTCCACTGGATGGCCTGCGCAGACCGGCGAGCGCGAAGAGTAGCGTCGACTTGCCGGACCCGTTCGGGCCCACCAGCGCGACGCGCTCCCCAGCGTGAAGGACGAGCGAGACGGCGGAGAGGGCGACCCGCTCGACGCCCTCCGCCGCCCTCGGGTAACGCACAGTCACGCAATCGGCAATGAGAACGGCGTGGCCCTCGACGGGTTGCGCAAGCTCCGGCTCGTGCCGGCTCTCGCCGGGCTGAACCATCCCCGCGCCAGGGCCGGGCAGATCGTCGGCCGTCCACCCTTGCCAGGCGCGCGGGACCCAGCTGCCGAGTCTGGCGAGCTCTTCCGCGTGCGCCCGGCCGACCTCACCGGGTGCGCCGAACGCGAGCTGCCGGCCGCCGGCGTCGAGCAGCAAGACCAAGTCGGCGAGCGGGAGCGCGGCGTCGAGGCGATGTTCGACGATGACCAGCGTCCGCGTTCGCGCCGAGGCGATGCTAGCCAGCCGTGAGAAGACCCCATCCATGCCCGGGGGGTCCAGATTCGCCGTCGGCTCGTCCAAGACGAGCAGCCCGGGCATGGGGGCCAACACGTCCGCGATGGCGAGCCGCTGTTGCTCGCCGCCCGAGAGCGCCGCCGTAGCGCGCGCCTCGAACCCGGCCAGCCCGACCAGCTCCAGTGCCTCAGGGACTCGAGCCCGCATGGCCGGGCGCTCCCAGCCGCGGTTCTCCAGACCAAAGGCCACCTCGTCCTCGACACGCGGCATCACGAGCTGGCTCTCGGGCTCCTGAAACACGATTCCTGTCTGGCCGCTCACCACGCGGGCGGGTGTCGAGGCGATGTCGAGGTCGCCGACACGCAGAGATCCGCACCAGGAACCTGGCAGTTCGTGCGGCACAAGCCCCGCCAGGGCGCGAGCGAGCGTGCTCTTGCCGCTCCCCGACGGGCCGATCACGAGCAGGACGTGGCCAGGGGGAACATGAAATGACAGGCCCGCCAGGGCCGGCCTCGGGCGGCCACGATACGTCCACCCGAACCCGCGCGCGTCAATCGCCGGCGGGTGGCCGCCTGAGGCAGCGTCGTCTGGCGCAGCGAGTCGTGCAGGATCCGCGATGGGAGCCGTCAGCTTGGGAAGCCCTCTAGCACACCGGCCCGGCGCAGCGAGCGGACGAGCAGCCAGCCACCGTACCCGGCGATGACGGCGCCTGAAACGATCTCGAGGATCGCGACCGATGCCTGGAACGGGATGCCATTCGACGGGTAATAGACCGGGAGGTCATGGAGGGCCTCACCGACTCCTGCGAGCCCGCCCGCGATGAGCGCCACCGGCAGCCCGAACGACCCATACAGTGTGAAGGCGAACACGAGCTCAGCTCCGGTGCCTTGGACGAAGCCCGAGAGCACTACGTCCATCCCCCACACGTTGCCCAGCAGCGCCGAGACGATCGCCGCCACGAGTTCGGCGAAGAGCGCAGCCCCCGGCTTGCGCACGATCAGCGCCGCGATCACGGCCGGCATGAGCCAGACGCCACTAATCACGTACTCGAGGGGCTTGGCCGCCGTGAACAGCGGTGCTGCGACGTTCCACACCGTGTCCCACGCCCAGAACACGACACCGAAGGCAACGGCGATCACGGCTGTCACCACAATGTCCCGGGTGCGCCAGCGTGTGTCCGGCGGCGCCAACGCATGCCCGTGCGGAGCGGTTCGTTCGGTCATCGGGTGCACTCCTCACTGCACTGGTCGCCGGCCAGCTCAACGGCCGACCGACGCGTGTGGACGATCAGCAAGCCGCCCCCGCGGCACGACACCGTGGCGACCGGGACCAGCAGCTCGTTCGAGAGGCCCCGGGACGGGCCCGCGCGAAGGGGCTCGTCCCGCAGTGGGTAGCGAAGTCCCACGGTCGTGACGCCGGTCGCCTCACCACCGAACGGGAACAGCGACACGAAGTCTCCCGGCGTCCCGCGCACCTCGACATCCGCCGGGGCACCGGCAGCCGATCCGCCCACGAGCGCTCGCAGGACCGACCGGTCGTCCACGATAGACAAGTCGACCCCCTCGCCGGCGGCCTGGGCCAGCAGCCAGATGGCCGCCAGGGCGTGCTCGACCCGGGGACCGCCGAGCGCTCCGAGCGTGATCACGCGACGGGCGCCGCGCTCGATGGCCGCGCGCAGGGCCAGCTCCAGATCGCTCTCGTCCTTCTCGGCCGGGACCCGGCGGATCTCGACACCGGCGCGTGCGAGCGCCTCGATCTCGGCCGCGTCAGCCGAGTCGAAATCGCCCACGACCAAGTCCGGGCGCAGGCCGAGTGCACGGCATCGCGAGGCTCCTCCATCGGCCGCGACGATCAGGCCCACGTCGGCGAAAACGTCCGCCGCAAGGCACGCCCGCGGGGGCACGTGCCCGTTGCCAACGAGAAGCGCCTTGAGCGACTCCTGGTGCACGACGACCTCCGTCCGTTGGACAGAGGTCGCGCTCGTGGACTCCCTTCGCTGGTACGACCCAGATCAGGTTCCGAGGGTCTGCGGCACCGGCCGCACTCTCAGCACCACCGCATGGTGCTCCCCTGTCCGCTCTTCGGTTGTGGCGGCATGCTACTACGCAGCGCGCAGCGGCGCGATCGCCGCCGTCACGTCTTTCGCAACCCATCGCGCCCCGCCGGCGCGGAGGCCGCGCGACCGGGCGGCCCCGGTCAGGACCCCCACGGGCAAGGCTCCCGCTCGTCGTGCCATAAGCATGTCGTCGCTCGCGTCGGCCACAAGGATCATCTCCGCCGGCGCAACCTTGAGGTACCGCGCGGCCATCAGCAACGGCGCCGGGTCGGGCTTCTGGTGTGGAACTTCGTTGCCGAACACCTCGGTGTCGAAGAGCTCCGCCAGCCCGGTGGCCCTCAGCTCTAGCTCGAGCCGCTCTCGGTGCCCTGCCGTCACGAGCGCCAGGCGGCGACCCTGGTCACGCAGCCAGGCGAGCGCCTCAACCGCGCCCGGCACCAACGCCGAGACCTCCGTCTCGAAGATCTCCACCCAGCGCCTGTCGATGCGCGGCCAGAACTCAACGGGTATCCCCAGGCTCTGGTACATGCGGCGCCAGTCGGGCGCGTAGTGCTTCCGGAACATGGCATCGTCGAACGGCAGGTCGAGCTCCTCGAAGATCTGCCGGTAGGTGGCCCTCGTCCGGGCGATCGAATCGATGAGCGTGCCGTCCCAGTCGAACGCCCAGACCGGGCGCTCGTCCATCGCGCGCAGCACGTCGCGCGGCGGGCTTCCCCGCCTCGGGAATCGCATGCCGCCATTCTCGCAGCGCGAGCGACCACGCGGGCCATCACCTGTCGTTGGTCGGAGGCTATCGTGGGTCGGGGGCCCCGGACCAGGTAGCTTGCCGGGGTGACAGGCTGGCCGAGCACACCCCGGGCCATGCTAGACTCGCCGCCGTGCCTCATCCGCTGTCTCCGCCGTCACGGCGCGTCCTCGAGACCGCGGCCCGCAAGGGCGTGGCCATCGAGATCGTGACCTTCCCGGAGAGCACGCACACCGCCGACGAGGCCGCTCGCGCCGTCGGGGCCGGGCTGGGACAGATCGTCAAGAGTCTCGTGTTCGTGGCGCCGCGCGACGACGGTCAGCTGGAGCCGTTCGTGGTGCTGGTTGCCGGTCCAGACCGGGTGAACGTCGCGCAGCTGGCCGCGGTACTCGGCGAGCCAGGTGTGCGCCGGGCGACGGCGCGGGAGGCCAACGACCTTACGGGCTTCGTGATCGGTGGCATCCCGCCCTTCGGCTACGAGCGCCCGATCCGAGTCGTGATGGATCCCGGCCTTGGCAGGCACGAGACGGTCTGGGCCGCCGCCGGCACGCAGAACGCCGTCTTCCCCGTCTCCCCCGGGACGCTCAGAATGCTGGCCAACGCGACCGTCGCCCCGATCGCCGAGGCGGGCGCGCCCGCGGGACAGTCCGGGCAGATCGGCGAGCGGGCGCCGGTGACAGGATCCCTCGGCGGCGCGTGACCGACGCCGACGTCCATCGCTCCACGGTCCGTTACCCGGGAGGCCTGACGATCCGGTTCCGCTGGGGAGGGACCGGATACGCGGCCGATGTATTCGCGCTGTCCGAGGTTGGCGGCCGACTAGACGACCACGGTCCGCTGGTGTCCCCGGATCCCGACCGTCTCTGCCGCGCCGAGATGCGTGTCGAAGCCCCGACAGGGAGCTGGGCCGCCCGCTTCGCGTCACCCATCTTCGACGGGCCGACCGCGTTCTTCTGGGACGTGCCGTCGCTGGTTGTCGCAAAGTTCGGGTTCCGGAGCTACGGGCTTGACGCCCGGACCGGAGAGCTCCGCTGGTCGCGGGAGGCAGGGGCGCCCATCATCGATGTCCTCGGGAGCTCCCGGGTGGACCACGTGCTCGTCCAGTCAGAGATCGACACAGTCGCTCTAGAAGCCGACGGCACGGTGGTGTGGCGGCTCGCCCACTCTGACGTGGTCACGGGGGCCGAACTGATCGGCGGCCGGCTGGTCCTGACGAGCTACACCGGGCAGATATCCAAGTTCGATCCACGGACCGGTGGCGCGCTGTGACCGGGCCACGCCGAGCGAGGCGGGACGGAATCCGCGCGGGAGCCTGCGCGCCGGTCTGCCCGACCTGACCTTGAGGCGTTCGGAGCAGTGCCCGCAGGTGGACCGGCGGTGGATAAGTCGGCGAATAGTCGGCACGACAGTGGATAACACAATTGACTCGGGTACCGGGCGTGCGTAGCGTAAGCGCGGCCCGAAGGGGTCAGGAGCGATCACTAACGGCGGCGATGACATCAACGCCCACGTGAGTTCGCGGAGGTTCCTTCGGGCTCTTGCATGCCCGCGGCCACGCAGGGCGACGCGTGAGACCGAGCCGCGTCAGGCGGCCGCCGCGTCGCCTCGACACGGGGCACCTGGCGGCACCGGTGGCTGGTGCTAGCATCGCCGGTCGTGGTCGTAGCCCTCTTCGCCGCCTCCGGCATCACAGCGCTGGGCCTCGGCGACCTCGTTAGCGCGGGTTCGGCCGAGGCGACCGGATCGGCCGCACCCTGCAAGCCGTCCGAGAGGCGAGCCTTGCGGAGGTCGAGCAGGCGGCCGGGGCGGGCCGACCGACATGCCTACGCACTCGCGGGCGCGTCACGAGCGACGAGGACTTTCCCAACGAACACGAGCGCCCCCTCGCCTACGGATGGAAACGAGTGCAGCTCGGCGTCGGAGCCGACTGAGATTCCGTCGACGACCGGCGCGAAGCCGTGCCGTTCGGGATCGCGGCGCGCGGCGTGACCGTCGGCGTCGACGTGGGCGCTCTGGCCGCTGGGCAGGCGGTCCTGACCAGCGAGTCCCGGAGTACGGCCGGGGAGGTCCCAGGCGTGGCTCCCGCGGACACGCCCCCCGAGCGCCCATGCCGGCTGCTGGTCGAGCCGGTCTCGGCCGTCGAGCAGCCATACGTTGCCGGAGCGTCCGTGGTCGACTCGAACGGGCGACCCACGCTGAAGGCCGGCGGGGGCCGCCCGCGCATCGTGTGCACGCTCGAACTGCCCGAGGCGGTGCGCGTGCTCGGAGGCGCCGACCGCGCTCGCGCAGCCGGAGCCGCGGCGCTGCTGACCGCGGGCTGTCTCCTGCTCGTAGGCGCCTTGGCCGTGGCGCTGGTCGGACCAGTGCGGGCCGCTGCGCCAGCGGGCGCATCCGGCGGCGGCGCAGTCGCCGCTGCGGCGTTCGCCGTGGCCTCGCCCACCACGAGGACCGGCGGGTCGCCTCCGACTGTCAAGTCTTCCAGGGCCGCCGGCGCCTCGCTAGAGTCTTCCGCGCCATTCGCGGTCGGCGGGGCTTCGCCTTCACCCCTGGCGATCGAGGGAGGCGACACCCGGTCGAGCGGAACCCCGCCAAGCTTCATCGGGGAACCGATACTCGCCGCGTTCGCTGTGGTCGTGCTCGGCGCGCTCACGGCCGGGGCCACGCTCCTGTACGTCCGCCTTG
>JBKQRF010000035.1:0-10092 GCA_052144055.1 Candidatus Limnocylindrales bacterium | reverse complement strand
TTCGGGCAGATGGGGGCGCGGCGCGTGGGCCGCCGCCGAGTCACGGGCTGGGGTTCTCCCCTGGTACCCGGCCGGCCCCCCGGCGGCGCGCGCCGCCGGCCGTGATCCCAGGTTCAGCCCGGAGATCTCCGCGATCGGGGTTGCCGCGGTGAAGTACGCGGCGAACTGGGGCTCGCCCCACACGAGTGCGCGGTATGCCGTCCGGGCGACCTCCGCCAGCTCGTCCATCGCCGGACCCCATCGCTCGGCGGCCTCCGACGCTCGCCGATCGTGCTCCGGCGTGGACGCGCCGAGCACGGCGTGCGCGGCCTGCTCCAGCTCGCGCAGGGCGATGGCCGGGTTGCCGTAGTGGGCGGCGATGACTTCGCCCTGCTCGGTGTTCTTGAGACGCCCCCGCACCGACCCAGCTGCCATAGCTAGAATGGCCCGGTTCGTGGGACCGCCGCCGCGCCCGATCGCCCCGCCCCGACCGTGGAACAGGGTGAGCTCGATCCCCTCCTCTCCTGCCACTCGTGCCAGTGCGGCCTGGGCCCGGTGTAGCGCCCACGAGGCAGCCAGGAACCCGGATTCCTTGTTCGAGTCCGAGTAGCCGAGCATGACCTCCTGGCGGCGACCGCGCCGTTCGAGGTGCTCGCGGTAGCCACGCGTGTGGACCAGCTCACGGAGGAATGGGCCGGCGGACTGGAGGGTCTCGAGGGACTCCAGCAGCGGGACCACGTCCAACCGGTCGGCCAGGGCACCCGACGGATCGGCCACACGGGCCAGCTCGAGCACGGCGAGCACATCGTCGGGGTGGCGGGTGAAGCTGACGATGTAGCGGCGGCACGCCGCTTCCCCAAACAGCAACTGCAGCTCGGCGATGGCCCGGAAGGTGTCGACCACCTCGTCCACGGCGACACCCGGCGACGCTTGGATGGCACCGACCGAGGACGGCACCGCAGCACGGCGCTCCCGGAGAATCCGCAGCGCAGCCGCATGCGCGTCGGAATGCTGCCGAACTTCAAGTTCGGCCAAGTGGAACCCGAATGTCTGGACCTGCCAGACGAACTCCTGCATCTCGCCCCACGCCACGCGCGGCGCACCAGCGGAAACCAGGGCCTCCTGGATCCGGCGAAGGTCACAAAGGAGGTCGGCTGGGGAGTCGTAGCCCAGGCTGGGAGCGGGGCCCGGGAGGTTCTCGGGCGCCCGAGTTCGGTACGCGTCGCCGCCGTGGACGCCTGCGTGGCGAGCTGCACGGTCTGCCCGTGCATCCGCGGCGCCGCGCCCGGAGCCCGCGTGGCCGGGAAGCTCGTCGGAGAGCGGAGCGACGTCCGCCGCGGGTCCGTCGCCCACGAGTCGCGCCCGGGTGTGCCGGAGCCGCTCCTCGATGAACCCGAACGCCCGGCGGTACGGTTCGGTGGCGAAGCGCCGCTGGAGCTCGGCCGCAGCGTCCGGATGACACTGCGCCTCGGCTCGGAGCCATGCGTTCAGGTCGAGCGACGCCGCCGACGCCGTCGCAGTCTCGGCGATGGACACGGTCTGCAGAAGCCGCTCGGCCACGTGTTCGTAGGCACGGAGCACATGATCGGCTTGGATCCGCAGCGTCGCTCTGGTCACCGCCGCCGTCACGGTCGGGTTGCCATCCCGGTCACCCCCAATCCACGTGCCCCAGCGCAGGAAGGCCGAAGCCCGGGGTGGTCGAGTTCCGGACCGATTGTCAGCCCCCTCAACAAGCGACCCGGTCGCATGGGGGTCAGAGGCCACCCCCCGGTCGGGGAGCACGTCGAGGGCGGCGTCGAGCGCGCGGAGGACCTGAGGCGCCACCCCGAACAGCGTGGCGTCGAAGAACACCATCGCCGACCGGACTTCATCGAGGGGCGATGGACGCGCGTCGCGCAGGTCGTCGGTCTGCCAGAGGATCGTGATCGCCTCGCGCAGCCGCCGACGGAGCTCCCAGTCCTCGCGCGGCGAGAGACGCGGGTCATCGAGCCGGTCGAGCAAAGCGTAGACGCGGCGCAGTGCCACAAGGAAGGTCCGACGGCGCGCCTCTGTCGGGTGGGCGGTCAGGACCGGGTGGATCGACAGGGCTGCCACGAGCGACTCATTCCGGTCGCGGTCCCAGCCCTGGATCCCGAGCTCCCGCACTGCCGCGCCAATGCTCCCATTTGCGAAACCATCAGGGGAGGCACGCTCCCGGCGGCGAAGCGCGCGGACGCGTTGCTTCTCCTCGGCTAGGTTCACCAGCTGGAAGTAACGCGTGAACGCACGGGCGAGGCGCTCGCATGTGTCGAGGTCCAGGCCATCTAACACCTCACCGAGTCGCCGCCGCTCGTCCGGGTCCGGCACGGTGCGCAGCGCGATGGCCCGCGCGCGGACGCGCTCCACGAGATCGAGCAGCTCCGGCCCACCCTGCTCCGCGAGGACCTGGCCAAGGAGTGCGCCCAGCAGGCGTACCTCGAGCCGCAGTGGATCCGCGGCACCCGCACTGCCGATGCCCTTCGGTTCCGCGCGGACGGCCGCGTTATGTCGTGCCACTCTGAGATGATGCACGAACTTGCAGCTGAAGGCCCTGTCAGCCGGCACTGCGGCACCTGAAACGGGCGCGCGGAGCATGAAGCAGGACACGCCGGCCGGGACAGCCTGACGGTGCCGGATCTAGCCGGTCATAAACAGCCGGATTACGAAGAGACCCAACGCTACGACGCCGACGAGGCCGAGCGCGAGGCGGCCTCGCGCCGACATGCGCGAACCGAACGAGCGGACGAAGGGCAGGGCCGCGAGCGCCAGGAACCCGTACAGCAGGTGGAGTCGGTCTTGGGGGGCGTGGCCGGTGAGGAACAAGATTAGCCCGACGCCAGCAGCGAGAGCGACGACGCCGAAGACGGCCGACTGGAATGACTCCAGTCGCGAACCGCCGCCTCGCCCGGTTACCAAGGCTAGCGCGGTCCAGGCGACCGCCAGCGCGACCCCCACGACAACTGCGTACGCAAGCGTCCGGTGCAGTTCCTCCATAGCTACATCATGCCGCGCCCCGCGCGGCGGCGTTGGGGCCACAGGCTCCGACCGTGCCTAGTGGCGCCTCTCCACCTGCGATGGAGCGTTCGGGCACGACCGGCGCAGGCGCACCCTGACCCATCCGCGCGCCGGACGCGGTCTCCGGGCGCGTCGCAGGGTGACCGCGTACCCTCGATGCCATGCCAATCGACGGCCCCTTCGCATTACGAGACCGCCCCAGAGCGCCGGCCGCCGCCGGCATTCCGATCGATCCTGACCGCCTCCAGGCGGCGATCCTGGAGTGGTTCGCAGAACACGGCCGGCCGCTCGTGGGAAGGGAGGATCGCGAGCCGTGGCGAGTGTTGGTGCTCGAAGTCATGTCGCAGCAGACACAGATCGAACGCTCGCTTGCTGGCTCCGTCGCCTTCTGTTGCCGTTTCCCGACGCCCGCGGCGCTCGCAACCGCTTCCCCCGCGGACGCCGTCCGGGCATGGGCCGGCCTCGGGTACAACCGGCGGGCGCTGGCACTACGCTCTGCTGCGCAGCGGATCGTCGAGCGGCACGGCGGCGATGTACCTGGCGACGTCAAGGCGCTCGACGATCTACCGGGCATCGGCCCCTACACCGCGCGGGCGGTCGCCGCGCGCGCGTTCGGCGTTCGTGTGATCCCGGTCGATGTCAACGTGCGCAGGGTTCTCGGACGCATGCTCGGCCACCCCCGGGGCGCCGCCGAAGCCCGCGAGATCCAGGCGCTCGCGGACGCCATTGCGGCCGCGGAGGGCGCATACGTCGACGACGGCGCAGCCCCGGGCCCACTGCACACGGGTCAGCTAAGTGGTGCGAGCAGCCCACCGTACCCCGGCGACATAGCCGACGCCCTGATGGACCTCGCCGCGGCGCTCTGCAGGCCGCGTGCACCAGACTGCGCCGCATGCCCGCTCCTGCCATGGTGCACGTGGGCGGTGATCGCGAGCCGAGTCACCACGGCCGGATTCTCGGCCGTCACCGGCAAGGGTGCCTCGACAATCGCACGCAGAGCCGACACTACCGTGAGCGAGGCCGGTTCGTCTGAGAGCAACCTCAGGTCGCGCTCCGCTGCGCCGCCGTTCTCGGCGACCCGCCGATGGCTCCGGGGCCAGCTCCTCCGCGAGCTCCGCACGGCCCCCCCAGGCACGTGGCTGTCGATCGAAGGCGCACGCGGGTCACACGCGCACGTGTCGGTCCGCGAGACACTGGCGACCCTCGCGACGGAGGGTTTCGTCGAGCTGGACGAACGCGGGCACGCGCGCCTTTCGGAGACATGACCGACGTCCAGGCCGGGCGCCCACGATCTTCGGCGTCCACCGCCGGCTGTCCAAGGCCAGCGGTCGCGGTCTTGCACGACCCCGCGACGTATGGCAAGGTTCGTGTTCTGATGTGCCGACCCTGCATGTGTTGCCGTCGATACATGGCCTTCCGTCCGCCGGACGGGGCCTGAGGCGGCGCGCCGGACGCGCTGACCGACGGGAGCTGGGGCCGCAGTCAAAGGAGACTGCGGCCTTCGAATTCTCATCCAGGGGCATCGCCTACCGCAGAGGGAAGGGCCCCCGATAGGCACCCGGGTCGACAGGCCCGGCGCAAGGAGAACCACGGTGAGCGTCCCCACCGCACCGGCTGCCCAGCCACTCGTGTCACCAAAGTGGGCGCGAGAGCACCTCGAGGACCCCGGCGTCCGCTTCGTGGAAGTCGACGTCGACACAACGTCTTACGAGCAATCGCACCCGCCGGGCGCGGTCGCCTGGGACTGGACCACGCAGCTGAGCGACAAGGTCAGACGCGACCTCGCCTCGCGCAAGGACCTATCAACGCTGCTCAGCGCGTCCGGCATCAGCGCGGACACGCACGTCGTGCTGTACGGCGACAACAACGACTGGTTCGCAGCGTGGGCCTACTGGCAGCTCAGGCTCTTTGGTTGGCCGAACGTGAGCCTGCTGGATGGCGGGCGGCGCTACTGGCTCGACAACGGCTACCCGGTCACCACCGACGTCCCGGCGTACGCCCCAACGGGTACTGAGCTCCCGGAGCCCTCGTACGATCTGCGCGCCTTCCGTGACGACATCCTGCCACGCCTCGGCCGCCGCGACCTCGTGCTGGTCGACGTCCGGTCCCCGGCCGAGTTCAAGGGCGAGGTGATCGCGCCGCCCGGCATGACTGAGACGGCGCAGCGCGGCGGGCACATCCCAGGCGCGGCCTCGATCCCCTGGTCGCAGGCGGTGGCCGACGACGGGCGGTTCAGGAGCTCAGACGAACTGCGCGCCCTCTACGAGGGTGGCAGTGTGACGCGCGACCGCGACGTCATCGCCTACTGCCGCATCGGGGAGCGCTCGAGCCACACCTGGTTCGTCCTC
The DNA here is from genome assembly GCA_052144055.1 of Candidatus Limnocylindrales bacterium. Taxonomy (GTDB): domain Bacteria; phylum Chloroflexota; class Limnocylindria; order Limnocylindrales; family CSP1-4; genus JAJYNJ01. The sequence continues at coordinate 4,732 of JBKQRF010000035.1, read as the reverse complement.
CACGAGATTCTTGGGTATCCGAACGTCCGCAACTACGACGGCTCGTGGACCGAGTGGGGCTCGATGGTCGGGGTGCCGATCGAGAAGTGAGCGCCTACTGGCTGTATCTGGAGTCCGGGCCGAAGCACCGCAAGACGATGGTGCACGTCCTCGACCCGCTCGGCCGCGTGGCGGTCGGACCGACGACGGAAGCCGCGCTCGACGCGACGCCGGGCGCGATTTGCGCGTATCTGCGCCGCCACGGTCGAGAGGTCGACCCGGACGCTCCGTTCGCAACACAGGTAGCGGAGCACGTCACTGAGGGCGAGTGGCTGGGCAACGGGTCCCCCTACCTCGTATTTGCCCCCGACCTCCAGCCACCGACTGACGAAGAGATAGAACGCCATCTCGAGCAGTTCCGGTGGCTGGCCGAAGATCTGGCGGCCTGGGCACGAACGCGAACCGACGCGGAGCTCGACGAGCCGCCTGGCGGGCCCGGAAGGACGGCGCGGGCCATCCTGCTCCACACCCTCGGCTCGACCGGGCCTTACCTGGCGGCAGCGCTTGGCGATGCACCGGGATTCTCTCGCGTGGCCACGGCCGCCGAACGCGGCGAGATGGGGATACCCGAGGCGCTCGTGCGCACCGCCGACCTCGCGCAGGACCGGGTGCGCGCGACGACACCCGAGGCTCGGTGCGGCATCAGGGAGTCGCCTTCAGGCCCACGGACACTGCGCAAGGCGCTTCGCCGGATGCTCTAGCACATGTGGGAGCATCTCGCCGAGCTCTCCCGGCGACCGGGGGGTCCACCCCTCTAGCGGATCGGGAAGCTGCTGCCCGGCAGGATGGCGAGGACCGCCAGCGTGATCACGACGTGGAGACGATCGATGTCAAGGACGAACCGACCGCCGAGAGCGGCTACCCGCACAAACAGCGTGGCCAGCAGCCAGCGCCAGCCCAAGCCGGGTGATCGCGGACGGGCCAAGCGCGACGAGCCCCGACGCTCGCGCGGCCAAGTCCGCTAGGTTGGGGTCCCGGGTGAGCGGCCGGTCAACGAGGTCCGCCGGCCGAACGCGATCGCCAGCACGAACCCGAGCGCGATCACGAGGGCGCTGAGCGTGATGCCGATGGCTAGGACGCCTGGTCGAGACGGCCGCCGCGAGCAGCGCACCAATCACGGCACCCATCGTGGTGGCCAGCTCTAGGAACATCCCCAAGCGCGTGATCGTGAGATCTCCCGCACGTGCCCCGCGGCGACGCCTGAGCTGGTCGCGATGACGGAGACGACGCTGGCCCCACGGCGCGTCGGATGTCGACCCAAGACAGGACGGTGAGTGCAGGAATGCTGAGGATCCCGCCACCGACCCCTCCTAGTGCGCCGATCTGCCCGCCGCCACGCTGACGAGGAAGATGTCGACGTTGGCGGAAATGCTTGCCCGGGGCGCAGCCTCATGGTGAAGCGCGGGCGCCGTTACGACCGCGGTGCTCCCAACACCTACTCCCACGGGCGGTACGCCGCGTGACCGGGGACGGAGCGGGCTTCTTCGCAAGCAGCAGGTTTGGTCGCGCACGAGCTTGCTCCCGTGCCGGGGAGCTCGTTACGCGTGCCAAGGCGACGCGAGGACCCGTCGTCCCTGCATGCGGTACCGTCCACGGGTGCGGCAATCACTCCCCTACCTGGGACCTCGCGGCGAGGGCTGGGCGGTCCTCCAAGGCGTGATTCTCGTCGCCGTCTTCGGGGCAGGAATCCTCGGTCCCGCCTGGAGTGGACCCGCACGCCTGGCGCTGGGCGTCGGAGGGGCCGCCCTGATCGCTACGGGAGGAACCCTCGCTGTCCGCGGCGTCGTCGATCTTGGCGACAACTTGACGGTGGTCCCCTGACCACCAGACCGCGCGCGGCTCGTCGATCACGGCGCATACCGGCTGGTGCGGCACCCCATCTACGGCGGTCTGGTGCTGGCGGCCATCGGCTGGGGTTCGCCACCGCATCGCCGGCGGCGATTGGAGGAGGCTTCCTGCTGGGCGGATTCTTCGACCAAAGTCACGCCGCGAGGAGGGCTGGCTTGGCGAGCGGTTCACTGGGTACGCTGCGTATCGGACACGGACGCGCAAACTCATCCCGTGGGTCTATTGATCGCGTGGCGCCGACGAACGGGCGCAGTTGTCGGCGCCGGGACGCGGGGCCTGTGATGGAGGGAAGCATGACGGCACGAGGCACTCGCCAGCCGGCCGGCGACGGACGCGGAGTGCACGAGTTCTTGCGTATCGAGGACGAAGTCGCCGCGGCACTAAGAGACGGCCGTCCTGTCGTCGCACTCGAATCGACCCTGATCAGCCACGGCTTCCCGTATCCCGAGAACCTGGCGATCGCGCATGACAGCGAGACCGCCGTACGCGAGCATGGCGCCGTGCCAGCCACCGTCGCAATCCGCGACGGCCGACTCCTCGTGGGCCTGGCGCCGGACGACCTAGAGTCACTCGCCACCACGCACGGCGTGGCCAAGGTCGCACGACCGACGCTCGCCGCCGCACTGTCACGGGACGGCTGGGGATCAACCACGGTGTCGGCCACCATGATCGCTGCACACGCAGCTGGAATCGCGGTCTTCGCCACGGGAGGTATCGGCGGCGTCCACCGCGGCGCGCTGACCGGCGCCAGTGGCGTGCCAGGCAGTTTCGATATCTCGGCTGACCTCGACGAGCTGGCGCGCACGGACGTGATCGTCGTCTGCGCCGGGCCCAAGCTGATCCTAGACGTCCCGCTGACGATGGAGGCGCTTGAGACGCGCGGCGTCCCGCTGCTGACTATCGGGTCGGACGAAGTGCCGGGGTTCTGGGCGCGTCGGAGCGGCGTGCGGTCCCCCATCGTCGTGGCGTCCATCGCGGAAGCCGCGCGGGTCGCGGACACACACCTACGCCTCGCGATCGGGACTGGGATGCTCGTATGCGTCCCGGTGCCCGAGCCGGACGAGGTGCCGCGCGAACGGATCGAGGGCGTGATCAAACGGGCAAGCGCCGAGGCGAGGACGGCGGGCGTACGTGGCGCGGACCTCACGCCGTGGCTGCTCGGCCGGATCGCCGAACTCACTGAGGGCGCCTCGGTCCAGGCGAACCTCTCGCTGGTGCGCAACAATGCCCGGACGGCCGCCCGAATCGCGGTGGCTCTCGCTTCCTGAGGCAGCCCGCTCGCGGTCGTCTCCCTGCGTGCCGTGGGAGTTGCGCCGAACCGTCAGGTCGTACCACCGCCGGCCGAGCACGGCGTCTAGCCTCCGAGGTACCGCAGGTACTCCACCGTCACGCCCGAGAGAATGCCCCGCGTCCAGCTCTCGCCGGACAGCGCCTGGAATGTGGCGACGTCCAGGTCGATGACGCGACCCGGGAACACCTGCTGGTCCGGGCCGTAGTCGTTGGTGCTCCTAATGACATACCGGCCGTGCCAGATGATCCTCACCAGCCAGCGGCCAAGATGCGGAACGGCTATGAGGTCCCCATACCCCGGCCCGTAGGTCGACGCCCGGCCATATGCGGGCCGGGGCATACCGGCGAGGCTCGTGACACGGCCGGCGAGCTGGAGCGCCATCGGCCTGATCGGAGCGGCCCGCGCGACGGGAGCAGGCCGCAGCCGCGACCACAGCGTAGACGACGAAGCCGGTCTTCGGGCCGGCCTGGGCGGCGCTGGCCTGCGTAGGGCGGTTGGAGAGCGCGTCCACGAGGGGACCGGGGCACCAGCGGATGCGGGCATCGCCGGCGTCGGAGCCGGCGGCCCGAACGCTGCAGCGCCCCCCGGGGCCGGGCCGCCCTCCAGCATGAACAGGTCCATCGTGGCTTCGGGCCAGGGGCCCGGGACTGGGGGCACGGCGGTTGGCGTCATCTGCCCGATCCGGCCGGCAAGCGGCTGCTCGTGCACCACGCTGATTGCCGGCGGCAACTGGAGGGCGGCTGGAGGCGACATCAGCGTCACGCTGAGGGCTCCGATCGCGGCGAGTTGTCGCGGCGACGTCGCCAGCCACAGCCCGACAGATGCCCGCCAGGCCGAGCGCACGCCGAGCTGTGCCGACGCGACGCCAAGCCGGATCGATACAGCGCGGACTTGGAACGACGCGGTGCCGAGGCGATGCGACGCGCGTGCGAGCCGCCGGGTGGCATCCCGGGGATGCCACGACTCGGCGCCCAGGCAGGTAGTCATCATTAGGCCGGTGGTCTGCGGGCCCTGGACGGGCTCGGAGGCGGAAAGCCGCGACGGACGGATCCGTTGTGGTCGCGTGGCGGATTCCCCCTAGCGGGCACGTGCCGCGCGAGTGAGGACTGCCGATCGGCGGCGCTCGCGTGTTGTGCGGTCGTGTCCATTGAATCTTTCGCGGCTCCTCAGATCCCGCCCGGCAGCTTGGCCAGGCGTGCCTTGCCATCGATCAGATTGCTTACGTGCAAAACAAAGTTGGCGGCCACGCCGGTTACACCTGGGCGTTGCGGAACCGGATAGAACGGACTCCGCAGTTGGCGATGCTCGGCGGCGTAGGCCTGGATCTCATCGAGCTTCTTGCCCGTGGAAGCCAGTGCCGGCTCGAACTCCTCCTTAGCCTTTGACTTGGCTTCGCCCAGGGCCATCTGCACGCGGCTGTGCGCGTTGATCTCTCCCTCGCCCGAAGTTTCGATGGGTATGAAGATCATATCCCGGAAGCGGTTCACCACGGCCGACTGCACGCCATCGGATTGCGAGGACGGCATGCAACCGAAGGGCTTCAAAGCCAGTACC
>JBKQRF010000034.1:0-14684 GCA_052144055.1 Candidatus Limnocylindrales bacterium | reverse complement strand
CGAGGTGGAACTTCTCGGCCAGCTCGGCCTGCCACTGCTCCACGAGCGAGCCCGGCACGACGATGAGGCAGCGGCGCAGCTCGGCGCGCACAAGCAGCTCGCGGATATAGAGCCCGGTCATGATGGTCTTGCCCGCACCCGGGTCATCGGCGAGCAGGAAGTTGAGCGGCTGGCGTCCCAGCATCTCCTGGTACACCGCGGTGATCTGGTGGGGCAGCGGTTCGACCAGGCTCGTGCTGACCGCCACGTAGGGGTCGAAGAGGTAGGCCAGCGAGATGCGCTTGGCCTCCGACGCCAAGCGGAAGGCGTCACCGTCGCCGTCGAAGGACCAGGGGCGGCCTTCCTCGACCAGCGTTAGGCGCGGCTCGTCATCCCGGAAGAGGAGCTTCTCGGCCACGGCCCCGTCGGCCGCGCGGTAGGTCAAGGTGACCACTTCGGAGCCGTGCCAGGCGAGGTTGACCACCGTGACGGCAGCGTCGGGTACCACGCCTCCCACGAGCGCACCGGCCGTGAGGTCTTCCAGGTGAGCGATGACGTCCCCTCCTCGCCCGGAGGTCGGTGGCGACGCGCGCGGCTCAAGGCGTGTTAGCCGCCAGGGCAGCTCCTTGCTGATCACCGCTTACGATACCGGGCGGTTGTCAGCTCATGTGGCACCTGCAGCGGAGCCAGTCATTCCGATTCGCCGGCAGCGCGGGCAGTTTCAAGGCGCGCAAGCACGGATCGCTGACTGGCACTCCTCAGCCCTGGTGAGCCGGCGCAGCTGCTTTCGCGGCGTCCTCGATGGTGAGCGTGATCCGCCGAGGCGCGGGTCCGCCCTCAAAAGCCGACTTCCGCACGTAGACGTTCGCCACGACGGCCTCGGGGTCGGGGCTGTCGAAGCGGAATGTCCCCTTCGTCTCCTTAACCTGCTCCAGCGTCACCACCACTCGCTTCATTGCCTCCTCCATCGCCTCGATCCCGACACTCCGAAGGGTAGCGGCCCAAGTCGGGACACGACGGCGGGCGGTCTTGCGGCGGGCGGTCATGCGGCGGCACAGGAGTCTTGGCCTCCGAACCGACGCTGGCGCGCCTCCGAGACCGCGGTGTGCCAGGCCTCCGGCCGGCTCCTTCGCGTGCCAGTGCTGCGTCCTGTCCGGCGGAGGCAGCGCGTGCAGAACTTACCGCGCGGCCAGCTTCTCAGAGAGGGCTTCGCAATGCCGGCCGTTTGACGTTTGAGGCGTGTGCCATAATGGCGCACCAGGAGGGATTACGTGGGCGACTTCGGCAAGCGGTTGAAGAGGGAGCGGGTGCTCTGGGGGATGACCCAAGCGGACCTGTCGACCGAGACGGGAGTCCCCCGCGACAAAATCGGGCGCCTCGAGAACGGGGACCGGAAGCCGACGCCGGACGAGCTGGTCACCTTCGCGCGGGTGTTCCAGACGACCGTCGATGACCTGCTCGAAGCGCAGGTACAGGTGCGGTATCGGGTGAACGTGGAGACCGCAGGCCCGAAGCAGGCGATCGAGTGGCTCGACCGGTGCGTCGAGAACTCGCTGTTCGTGAGGAAGCTCCCGTCAGTCTATGCGCGCCGGTAAGGCCGACGCGGCGGTCGACGCTGCGGCACGGATCCGCCACCAGCTCAGCCTCGGCTCGGGCTACGTCGACGTCTTCGATACGCTCCGCCGGCTCGGCATCGAGGTCTATACCGCGTCCTTCCCGAGCGACAGCCTTGACGGCGCGCACCTCGTACGCGGGGGCACCGCGTTCGTGTTCGTGAACACCGCGCACGCGATCACGCGGCAGCGCCTGACTGCCGCGCACGAACTCGGCCACCATACGCTCGACAACCCACCAGAAGGCAGCGCCGTTTACGAAGCCGACACAGACCGCGACCCGGGCAACAATCCCGTGGAGCAAGCCGCGTACCGGTTTGCGCGGTTCTTCCTCATGGATCCCGACGGCGTCGAGCGCCTCGTCAACGGGATGGCCGACGAGAGAGAGAGGATCGCAGCCGTCGCGGCGACCTTCGTAGTGAGCCCTGAGGTCGCCGCGATCCACCTAGTCGAGCTCCGCCTGATCCGGCCAGCAACGAAGCAGCTGCTGGCCAGGGAGCTGTCGACACGGGCGACGACCCCATCCGCTCTCCTCAAGCGCTATGGCTACCGCATGGCGTGGACGCCGGCCGATCCCAAGCCCGAACTCGACCCCGGACACACGAAGAGGACGATCGAGGCCTACCAGCAGGAGTGGATCACGCTCGCCGCGTTTGCAGATGCCATGCAGGTGTCTGATGCCGAAGCCCGCGAGCTGCTTGCCGAGCTCGGACTGCCGATCCGCGAGCCCGAGGCCTAGCAGGCGATGCCGGGGTCATCACGGGGGACGCCCGGCGGCGGACCGTTCGATGCTCGCCGAGAGTGGCCGGCCCATCCACGTCGGCTGCTGATTGCGCACGCTGTCTTCGACACGATGGTGCCCTGCTGGCTTGCGCGGGAGAACCGCGTGCAGATGCTCCGGCAGGCGTTTGCCGGCCGTGCGCACATTCCCGGAAGGGTTCGCGGTGAACTCCGCGGACTCGCCCGCGGAAGCGCGGGCGTCTCCGATCTGCTGGACCCGACACCGTTCGCCAAGGAACACACCCTCGATCGCAGTGGCGCAATCCGCGCCGCCACTCTGCAGGCTGCGTGGCACGGCGCGAGCGTGATCCAGGCGGAGCCGAACCGGGACCGCGGTGAGGCGGAGGCACTCGAACTCTGCGCCCAGAATCCCGGGTGGGTGCTCGTAAGCCAGGACTCGAACGCCATCCATCATGCCAAGATCACCAACGTCCCGGTATTCGCGGCGCCCGATGTGCTGATAGTCTTCGCCGCGCAAGGCCTGTGCCTGCCGCAAGGCGCCTGGCGGGTCTACCAAATGATGGTCGCCCGAGGCATGTACCCGTCACGATTCTGGCCCGATGACCCGACCAGCGAGGCGCGTTTCCTCGCGCTTGTCCCCGAGCTGGCTAAGATCCCCTAGCGCGCGCGGCCTGATCCGGCCAGCAGCTCGCCCAGCGCTTCGTCCGATGGCATGCCCTCGGTGCCCGTGTCGGATGCGCTGGCACGCGCAGGTCTCCGTCCACTTGTCCATCGTGGGCTGCGGCCGACCTGGCTCGACGGCACGGCCAGTAGGTAAGCTTGCGCGGTCCGGAACGGACGAGGCTGTGAGCCCGGGCTCATCCCCGGGGTGGGTAGCGAGCGGTTCCGGACACTGCCTTGTGGCGGGCGGTCCGGCCGGGAACGGGTGACATTGCCGGAGAATCGACGTCGGTTGGCGGGTCAGCTCATGTCGATGACGTGCGCGTGGCCCTTCGAGCACAGCCCCATGCATGGTTGGTGAGACAGGCTAGGATGGACTCTGGCGGTAGCATCCCGCTCTTCTATGACTGCCTGTGACGGAACGGGAGTGGTTATGGCAAAGAACACAGGTCTTGGACGTCGGATGGGGGCGGTCAGCGGACGCAGCCAGTTCATCCTGCCTTCCGGGCATCCTGCCAAGCGCGACGCTGCGACGGGCAAGATCATGTCCGTCAAGTCTGACAAGTCCCAGTACAAGGGCGTCCGTAAGGAGAAGGGTCGACCGTCCTAGCCGGCGGCAGGGGGCGCGAGGTTGGGCACCAGGTACGTGGCCACGATGGCGGTCAGAGAGTCGCAGTTCAGGCCCGACGCCTTTAGTTCGCCAAGTAGCTGATCTCCCAACCACATTTCGACGCGCATCCGCGACGCCTCCGACGCAGCTCGCAGGTCGTAGTCCTTGGCCTCAACGACGAGGTGTCTCACCCCGTGGGCGATCGGCACGAAGTCGAACTGCTCGTCGCCAGGGGTGGGAATACGTGCCTCCATCGCCAACTTGTCGGTGAAGAGCCACAGCGACTCGTATGCCCGGGAGCCGTCTTCCCGCGGATACTCGCTGACGAAGACGCTCGACGGCTCGATCGTGAGAAAGGCCTCGTAGAGGCCCATCATGGCTTCCGTGCGTTCGCGCAGGACGTCCGTCGCCCCGATGAGGTCTAGGTAGCGGTGGAGCATTTCAAGTGCCGGCATGGGGCATTCCCTCGCGTTCATCCATGATCTTGCCTTCAAGGTAGTGCAGGACGTGTCCCAGGTAATTGACGTGGAAGGCGTCACTGTGGAAGTCCCACTCCCACTCGTCGGACGAACGCCTGACTCGGTCGCTTTCATATTGACGATGCAGGAGTCGCCGAATCACTTCCTGGAGCTGCGTGGTGATCTGGAGTTCCGCACGCGCCCACACGCGTACCGTGGCCCATTTCGGTCCGGGCAGCTCGACCGGGAAATGGATATCGAGGTGCGCTGCGTAGTACCCCTCGCGCCGCGCTGCCAAGGCAGGCTCGCAGCGGAGTCCAGCCTCTGCCGCGAGCCTCGCGATCCTCTTCTGCAGATGTGTGACGCCGTCAAGGTACTTGACAGCGACGGTGGTGCGGACCATGTCGCCCACCCGCTCATACCAGTTCTCCGGCGTGATCCAGCCTCCCTGCGGTGGCCGATCCCATCGTGGGTTGTCCAGTGCGTTCTTCCGCCACGTCTTCTCGATCAGAGAGTCAAACGGTTTGATGAGCAGCTCAGGTAGGGCCTCGTGGGTCAACCTCGGATCCACAACGAGCAGCGGGTAACTCGTTGCAAACTCATACTCGTCCGCCACCTCAGGCATCAAGCGGGCTAGTTCGCGCCAGAAGGCGCTGGACGCTAGGTGGTCACGAATCAGCCGACTTGACGAGTCGTAACGCGTCCGGTCGCGGACGTTGTCGTAGCCAAGCTCGGCCGCGTACCAGTCTCGGTAGTCTTCGATGGTCTGGGGCGGCTCCGGCTTTGCCCGCATGGAGTCATCCTCCCTGAGGGAAACGTGGCGTGCGTAGCCTTGGCTCAGCTTACGTGCTGAGACAGCGTGCCGCGAGTCGCGCGATGATTGCCGCTCAAGAAAGTCCAGCCGTGGAATGCCCGAGGGCCGGTTCGACGGCCGTCGCTCCGCAGTCGACCAGGCACACGACGACCTTCGGGATTGGCCCGGGTGGGCCGTTGTCTGGCCTCTGGGCGGCCACGCTGGGCTCCTCGGCCGCCCCAGCTCCGCTGGCGTCATGGCCTCTACACCATTCCGGGCTCGCACGGCCGCCCCTTGCGGCGCTGGTCCCGCTCAGGGGATCTCATGCGCGGCGCTTCTGTCCGTGCCCGGTCGCGACCGCTCCGCGAGGACCTCTCGGGCGCCGGCCAGCACCTCGTCGAGGTCGACCCGATAGACGCGGGAGGCGACGGCGCAGCACTCGTGGACGGTTAGCGGCCGCCCGGCGGCGCGCTCGGCGGCGTCGCACGCCCGCCAGTAGGCCAGCGCCCGGGCGTCATCTTCTGGCAGACCGTAGCGGGCGGCAAGCCGGCGGCCGTGCAGGACCCACGCGCGTTCCTGCGCTGCACGAACGCGACCGCTCTTGGCCGCGATCATCGCTCGTCCTTTGGCCGCCCGAGCATCTCCTCGACCTGTCGGAGACGGGCGTCGAGGTCACGCTCCTCGCGAAGGCGCCCGCCAATCTCCAAGATGGCCCTCGCGGCGCCCAGCCGTACGGCCGGCGGCGTACCGCCACCGAGCAGCTCTGACAAGGCGGTGACGGCGCGCAGCGCGATGGCGCCCAGGGCGGCCGCCGCGCCGTCCACCGCGTCGCGCTGGATCTCCGCGAGGCGCCGCTCGAAGTCGGGTTCTTGAAGGCGCCGGCGAGCCGTCGCCTCGGACACCCCGGCCATGCGACTCGCCTGCTCGGTGGTCGCCCCTGCCGCCAGGGCCGCGAGCAGGGCGGAATCGGCCCGCCGCCGCTCACCGCCGCTCACTGCCGCTCATCTCCCCGCCCAGAGCCGTCCCGCGGCGGACTCCCCTCGGTTCTCTGCGCCCGCAGCTCGGACAGCGGCACATCCTGGCCGTCGGCAGAAAGGAAGGCCTCGCGCCCGGTGTACCTGGACCAGCGCTCGACGGCCATCTGGACGAACCGTTCGTCCACGTCCATGGCGTAGCAGCGTCGCCCGAGCATCTGAGCGGCCACGACTGTCGTGCCCGAGCCCACGAACGGGTCGTACACGTCGCCCGCGTGATGGCGGATCGGGCGCGCCATGCACTCGATCGGTTTCTGCGTCGGGTGATCGAGCTTCTCCTCCTTCGAGCCCGCCATGATCTGCTTTGGCGAGGCGAACTCCCAGAGCGTCGAGTCGAGGTGGGGGCCCAGCCACGAGGCGGTCCTGCCCTTGCGCACGGCGTACCAGCATGGCTCGTGCTGCCAGTTGTAGGCCGAGCGCCCGATGACGGGCTGGGTCTTAGCCCAGATGCACTGCTGGCGTAGCTCGAAGCCGATGCGCTGCAGGCCCTGGCCCACCGCGATCATTCCGGTGGTGGCGCACCAGACATAGGCAACTTCGAGACTCGGCACCAACTCGAAGGCCTCGCTCCAGTCCGCCCGCGTGTCGCCGCTGATGGTGGTGTTGCGGTGGCCCACGCTTCGCCCGTGGGCGCCACGGGGCGCTTCAGTGGCGCGACCAGCCTGCGCGTGGCCATCCATCCGCATGTAGGGCCGCGCGGCGCGCCCGAGCTGGTTGTAGACCGGGTCGCGCCAGGTGGGGTTGAGTTCGACGCCGTAGGGAGGGTCCACGACAAGGAGCGTCGGTGCCGCGCCGTCGAGGAGGCGCGCGACGTCTTCCGGGTCGATCGCGCTGCCGCAGGAGATCACCTGGTCGCCACAGCGGAAACGATCCCCTCTCCGGACGTAGACCTCCTCGTCAGTGGGGAGTGGCGGGACCTCGTCAGGATCCGTGGGGCCCACCCGTGCGAACGAGAGGCCAGCTTCCTGCGCGATCGTCCCCAGGAGCTGCGCGATCGCCGGGTCCTCGGTGGTGATATCGCGCAGGAGTGCGTCGAGGGCCGCCGTGTCAAGCGACGCCATCGCTCCGATCTGGTCGTGCGTGGCGACGAAGAAGGGCTCCTCCGCCTCGTCGATGTCGACCCACGTCACGGGCACCGTGGCCTCGCCGTGGGCCAGCGCCAGCTCGACCCGCAAATGGCCGTCCAGGATGTGCATGCTCGTGCGGCTCGCCACGATCTCGCTGATCCAGCCGCGATCCCTGAGTACAGCCGCGAGGGCGTCCCACTGCGCCTTGGGATGGCGCCTGGGATTCAGTGAGTGGGGTATGAGGTCAGCTGGCGAAACTTCGGAATGCGCAACGATGCGCGAGCGCCAGGGGGCCGGCCCAGCGAGCGGGGTCGGGCGGAAGCGGGCGGCCGGCGACCTAGTGTCCCGATTCGCTAGTCGATAGGCGTCGCGCGTCTCGCCGTGGACGGTCGACAGTCGGCCCGGTGCCGCGCTGCCCTGGTACGCGTTTGCAGCACGGCGGTTACCGTCGATCATTGAGCCTCCTCGATGGGTTGCCCCGACTGTGGAGCGTGAGCCAGTCGCGGCCAGTCTGCTCACTGGCCAGCAGCCAAGCCAGCTCGCGGGTGTCCTCAAGGACGACATCACCTCTTCGCAGCTCTTCGGGCAAGCAGGCCGGGCACCATTGAGCCTCGATGTCATCAACCTGGTGGAACCACGCGAGCGTGTCGCGCCACTCGTGGTAGTGACCGCAGCCTCCCCAGCCCTCGCAATCGCCGGTGAAGGCGTTGTTCGCGACTGCCATGATGCGAGCCGCGCCCGGCTTCGCCGGCGCAGCGTGGGCTGCCGCGTCCAGGATGCGCGTCACCAGGGGGACATCGACTGGGACGTACCTCGTCCAGGCAGCAGGCATGGCGTCGGTGACGTCGTTCATGGTGATCTCCTCTCTCGATGGGATGGGCGCCGGGGCGTCGAGCGTGTCACGCGACGCCTCAGCACCGACGGTGAGGACGGAGCCGCGAAAGCGGGACCTAACCGCGCAAACCACGCAAAGCACGCCAGCCCCGCGCGCAGTACCGCCCGATCCACCAATCCACGCAAACCACGAGGGGGTCATGTAGCAGACTCCCGCTCTTCGGCGCGCGCGCCCCCTGCGCGGTTTGCAGGGTTTGCCGGGTTTGCTCGGATGATCCGCTGCGGCCGCCCGCCTCCCGGCCGCGGCAGCGAGACGACCTCCGCCAGCCCGGCGTCGACCAGTACCGCGACGGCCTCGGCCACGTCGGCCGCGTAGCGCAGCCCCAGCGCGCGCTTGGCGCCCTCCCAGTCCAGCGGCCCGTCGGCGAGCATGCGCCGCAGAACGTCGGCGTGCCGGTTGCCGGTCGAATCGCCGAGCGCCCAGACGGCCGACCGCCTGCCGTAGTCGGCGAGGGCGATCGCGGCCTCAAGATGCGCGGGACCGATGGTCGCGCTCCGATCCGCGAGGGCGTACACGAGACTCAGGCGCGCGACCTGCGCCTCGTGCCGGCCCGTCACCGCACCGGCTAAGCCGAGCCGCGGCGTTGCCGCGAGCTGCGCGTAGAACCATTCCCAGCGCTCACGTGCGGCCGCATCGAACGCCAGCTCGCCCGGGGCGCGCGCCTCCACGATCGCGCGATGGACGGCCTCGACCCAGGGCTGCACGATCTCGTCCGGCGCGCAAGGGAACGGGATCAGGTGCGAGCGCCGCACGGCGAGGAAGAGCAGCCTGTTCGCAAACCCGTTGGCCGCGTCGACGTCGGTGAGCTTCGCGCGCACCTCCACGGGCGTGACGTGGCCGAGCAGCCCAACATGGTGGCGAGTCACGAGCGCCTCATCCCGGGCCCGAGCGTGGCCTAGCGGCACGCCGTCCCACGCGTTCCGCAGGATCGGCGAGAGCGTCGAGCCCTCTCGGTTCATGATCGTGAGCAGGCGGCCGAACTCGGGCTCGACGATCAGCACGCGCGCCTCGGACTCGGCCTGCCGGCGCACCAGGTGGCCGGCGATCGCCTCGCCCGACGCGACCCCCACGAGCCACAGCGCATCGAGCTCCGGGTAGGCGAGCCTGAAGAACGCCCGCGCCACGTCGAGCGCGGTGCCCTTGCGCCCGCGGAACCCGGTGTCGCCCACGAGCAGGACGTAGAGCGCCGGCCGCTGGAGGCTGCCCTGGTAGAGCGTCCGCTCCCCGCCGCACGCCGCGCCGAACATCGCGAGCAGCGTGGCCAGCACGCCGACCGGATCGGCTTCCGTATCCGGCGCGATCGCGAGCGCCACCTCACCGAGCGGCCCGTGGTAGGCGAGGCGATCGGGCGGCTCGGGCCATGCTGGCGCGTCAGGCGCCGCCCGGGCGATCGGCTCTGTCGGGCCGACCGCTCCGGCCTCCGGGGGCGGCGCGCCGTAGTACTGGTCGTCCGTCGCGGCCGGACGGGCGTGCCCGGCCTGGCCATTGTCACGCCCGGGAGGGGACCAGGCGAGCCCGTACTCGCGGAGCGCGTCGAGGGGCGACGGCCCGCTCACGCCGCGGCTCCCGCCGGCTGTCGGGCGATCCGCCACAGGTCGAACGCATCGACGCCCCGGCCGTCGGCGTACAGCTCGCAGCTCGGCGCGTGACAGAATGCTCGATCGTCCGGGCGAGTGATCGACAGGCTCGGGTGCGCGTCGGGATGACCTGGGCACCTGATCGTCTGACCGGGACGGGTCCGGGCCGGATCGCAGCCGAACTCGCGCACCAGGACGGCGCACACGCCCACCTCGGCGTTGAACCTGCCGATAGGCGACATGCCGGGGTCGGACGACCTGCGCGGAGCTGACGTCGCCTCTACCGCGGGCGGCTGCCAGCGTTCGGCCAGCCCGAGTATTACAGACGCCGGGCACTGGTCGACCGCGTACATCAAGTCCGGGATGCGCAGCGGCAATGATCGGCCATCGACCGTCTGAAGCGGGTAGCGCTTCCCGGTCAGCGGATGCGGCATCGTCGGCGCCCGGAGGCAGGACCCGACGCTGTCGGCGCCCCAGAGCTTGTCCTGCCCGGGTCGCACCTCGACCTTCGGGTCCTCGGGGACGTCGGCCTCGCGGGCGAGCTGGCGCAGGGCGCGACGGGCCAGGATGCCGGGCTGGGGCAGGTCGACCGGGATGGAGACATGGCAGCCGCGGCGGGAGCGCTCCAGGTACGCGACGCCGCCCAGCTCATGCAGCCGCCGCAGGAGCCGCCGGCCCAGCTCCTCGCCGTCCTCTCGGTCGATGTCGAACGCGGGGCAGACGGCCCGGCTGTCGGCGTCGAGGGTGTAGAACGAGAGCGGCCGCCCGGAGGCGAACGCGTCGTGCACGACCTGAGCCGTCAGCGGCCGCCTAGCCCTCCGCCAGTGCCCGTCTGTCCACTCCGCGCAGTCGTTGCGGTTGCCGGCAAACGTGCCGGCGAACACCTCGCACGCGTCGAGGCGGTCCAGCGGCGCGCTCACGGCCGCACCTTCCGGCTAGCCTCGATCGCGGGCAGCTCGATCCGCGGCATCAGCGCGGCAGGGGTCGGGATCTCGGCCAGGAACGCCCTCGCGGTACCGCTGGTCAGCCCGTCGGCCAGTAGGGCCTCTTGGGCTCGCAAGGACGCGCTCTCGATGGAGGCGAGCGCCTGTTTCGCCAGAGCGTCGCTCCGGGTGACTGCGACCTTCCGCAGCTCGACGCGACGGCTGGCGGTCGCGTTCTCGTTCCGACTGGACCAGTACGGGCCGGAGATCCGGGGCGCGAACTCCTCAGGGATGCCCAGCTCGGCGCACCGCTCGGTGATCGCCCTCTTCGCTACCTCGGCGGCCGCTGTGGCTGCGGCGTACGCCTGCCGCCAGATCTCGTCGTTGTCCCAAGAATACTCAGTGGCGAGCTGCGCCTCGAAGTCGGCGACGAGCTCGGCCTTTCGCTGCGCGATTCCGGCCTTCGCCACGCGCGTCCGGAGGGCGACCATCGCGAGCAGGTCACGGCGCTCCTGCACCGTCAGCGGGACGGGCGTGGTCCCGTTTGGGAGGCTTGGTGCGAGGGCGGCTAGCGCGCTACGCTCGTCTTCGGCGCCGGCTGGAACCATCGGTCATCTCCACAGCCGCCGCGGGCAACCTCGATGACGCGGCGGCGCTCCTCGTTCGCACGGCCACAGCCAAGCGCGTCACCCGCCACCCGCAAGGAGGGGGTGGGGCCCGAGAGGCAGACCGGGTGCGGCCGCATCCCGTCCCATTGAGCACATAACCCCGCTCGGACCCAGGGCGAACTCCGGGTCGACTGAGCGTGGGACCGGGCGGTCAAGTAGGCCCTTTGACGCTATAACGCGGTGGCATCGCGCTGTACACTTCAGTGAGGTACCTCCTCGACTCCGCCTCCTGTTCGCACTGCTGGGGCGGCGTCTTTCTCCTATCCGGGCCCGGGCCCACCCCGGCGGCGAGCCCGAACCGCCTTGAGCGACAGCGCCGTGAAGTGGGCTCGGCGGGCGGCATGCAACCGCCGCAGCCGCTCCTCCGGGGCCAGCGCTCGGTCTGGGTCGATCTCCTGCAGCAGGCGCGCGTCGAGCGTCTCAGCGGCCCGTCGACGGGCCTGGCCGTTCATCTCCTCGACGCTGTGGCGCGACCAGGCACGGAAGGCGCCCAGTCGGGATGCCAAGGTGCGCTCGCCCGGAGTCATGGCGACAGCTTCCGCGAGCGCAGCGGGCAAATCCACGGAACAACCAGAAAGGCCCCCCGCCCGCGGGCGTCTTCCGAGTTGTTTAGTGTTTGCGAACGGCCACCCGGTGGGGCAGGTGCGGCGCCAGCGCCGCAGGGTACGCCCTCTCGCCGTCCCGCTTGGCTGCGCGGGCGATCGTCAGCGCCTGATCACGTGTGATGGACGGCAGCTGTCGCGCCGCCTCCACCCACGGGTTGCTCGCGTCCATCATCGCGGCCTTGGTGCAGCGCGGGCGGTGCATGGCCCACCACGCCGCGAGGCCGGGGCCATCGATGCTGTCGCCGCCGTCACTCGCCTGTTCCACCCACCATGCTATGAGCGGCCAGGCGCCATGAGTGCGAGCCGGCCACTTTGCGAGCACGCTGGCCACGATCGCGTGTCGGCGCTCTTCGGGATGCGGGCCCGAACCCCACAGCCCACGCCGCCGCAGGTGGGGCTCCCAGGCGGCCAGCACGTCGCCGTCGGGCATGCCGATCCTGTCGCCGACCTCGGACGCCCACTCGCGCAGCTCGCCGCGCGACGGCTCGGGATGCCAGCGCAGCCGCTGCCAAAGCCGCTGGCAGGCGGCACCTGCGGGGCTCCGTTGGAAAGCGCCCAGTGCCGCTCCTGACCGCCGATGGGCTTCGCGGGCCCGTTCCGACGCCAGGAGGCTCGCCCGGATCCTCGCGGCGTGCTCGGGCGTGTGGGGCCTCCCGCGCGTGGTCCGGCCCTGTTGCCGACGCGCCCGGCGGAACTTCGGCGTACCGGGTGCTGGTCGTGCCGTGGCGATGTTCAGCCGACCGGTGCGGGCCATCTCCTGCTCGCCGGTGGTCCCGCCGGCTTCCGCGAGCGCCATTTCGTACGGCAACCCGAGGAAAGCCGCCACCCGCTCCAGCGACGCGCTCGTGAGATACCGGCCATGCTCCTGCTGCCACAACCGGAAGGTCGCACGGGCAAGCCCTGTGGCGCTCGCGACGTCCTTCACGGTCAAGCGGTCAGCCCGCATACGCTCGGCCAGGCGCTGCTGCAGCGGGTTCCACGGCCACGAGCGGTCGCGGCGCCGCTCGGCGCCGCACTCCGTCGAGCACGTCCGCCACTTCGCCTCCTCCGAGGGGCGGACCCAGACCGTCCGACCGCAGACCGGACAGGTGTGCTCCCGTCCACGCCTGCGCGCCTCGCCAGTGTCGGCCACTACCCCGTTGAGGCGTCCCTTGTTGCGCAGGCGCTGGGCCCGCACCAAGCAGCGCGTCGAGCAGTACTTGCGGGGCTTGGTGCCCCGAGAGGGCGGAATCGGAAGGCCGTCGACCGGGCACAATCGCTCGGCAGGGGCCGGCACGGGCTCGGTCACAGCCGGTCGCCGGGCGAGTGCTCGCGGTAGGCGGCCCGAGCCCGCTCAGCGGCGGCGCTGGCCCCATACCGGCTGAGCATCGCGCGGTCGTGCCAGCCCGCGATCTGCATGAGGTCGCCCTCCTGCATCCCGTCGGCGAGCATGGCGTGCGCGAACGTGTGACGGAACAGATGCGGGTGAACGCCCTTGAGGCCGGCCAGTAGGGCTCGCTTCTTGACCACCTGCTCGACGCCTGTGTCGCCGAGGCGTCCGCGCTTCCCGAGCCAGAGCCAGGGCAGGTCGACGTGCGGGTGCCGCGCCCGGGCCCGGATGTAGCGATCGAGTGCGGCGGCCGTCTTCCTGCCGAACGGCACGGAGCGCGGCCGCCTACCCTTGCCGACCACCACGGCGACGTTGTACTCGAAGTCGACATCGTCGAGCTTCAGCCCGGCCAGCTCGCCGCGACGCATGCCGGTGTCGAGAAGCAGACGGATCAGCGCGGCGTCGCGCCGATCATTGAACGTGGTCCCTGCGCACTTGGCGAGGAGCCGCTTCAGGTCGGCCTCGCTGAGCACGGGCGGGGGCACGACGGGCACGATGGGCGGCTTCATGTTCGCCATCGGGCTCGTGCGCAGCTCGCCCTCCTCGATCGCCCACTGCCAGAACGGCCGGAGGGCCCGGTAGTACAGCGAGAGCGAGGCGGGACGGAAGCCCTGGTCGCGCATCGCGACGATCCACGCCTCGACGTGCTCCCGCTTCACCCCCGAGAGGGTGGTCGGCATGCCCTGCTCTGCCAGGAAGCGCTCGAACTTGGCGAGGGTGTCCGAGTAGACCCTGACGGTGCGCTCGGCCTTGTTCGCCGCGCGCAGGTGACGGCGGTACGACTCCCGGGCCGCGGCAAGGGTGAGCGAGCCGCTCTCTGCTACGATGGGCGGTGCCGGGTTGGCCATTGCGGGCCTCCGTGAGTAGACTGAGTTATATGCTCATGGTACCGCAGTAGTCCACCCGGTGCCCGCCCAAAGCGGGGTTAGGTGCTCAATCTGAGCACGAAACGGATGCGCCCGTAGCTCAGCGGATAGAGCGTCTGCCTCCGGAGCAGAAGGTCGTGGGTTCGAGTCCCGCCGGGCGCGCCAGTCCACGCCGCGCAGCGACACCCTTTGGCGCTGCGACATGTGGCAACTCGGCACGCTGCCCCTCGAATTGATCCCGCACTCGGCCATTGTCTGCGTTGGGTTCATCCTGCGCTGCGCGTGTTCGGGAAACGCGATGTGGGCCAGCTCGCGCCGTTCAGGCTCGCGCTGATCTTGCTGGCCGCCAACGCACGTCAGCCGACGATCACCGGGCCCGGCAACTCGGTCAACGGCGGGGTCCTCGTCGTAGGTACCTGAACCCGGGCCTCTAAGAGCTCCAGGAGCGGGTGCCGTTCGTGCGACGGATCCTCGAGCTGCGGCCGACCGTGCTCGCCCGTGACGCCGCCTAACTCGCCGCGGCCGTTAAGCGAGAAGGGCTCGATGACACGACATTGAGACGGCGTTGCATGAGCACCGCCTCGCCCACATCAAGGACGTGAGCCTGGCGCTTCTCGAAGGACGATGGGCCATCAGTTTGGTGCCGATCGACGGGGTGCCAACTGGCGGCAAGATCCACCAGGGGAGTACAGCTGCACGCGACTCACCTGGAGCCGGGCTACACCGCCTCAGACGTACCTCACCATCCCACCCGCCGCTCGAGCGTTGCGTAGACGGAGCCCGAGAAACAGCATTGCAAGGCCGAACACGATCGAGAACGCGCCGA
>JBKQRF010000033.1:0-6192 GCA_052144055.1 Candidatus Limnocylindrales bacterium | reverse complement strand
GGTTGCCGGCGTAGGCGAAGCCACGGTACGAGCCGAGCGACGCCTCGAAGGGCACGAAGTCCGGTCGAGTGTCGCTGTGGTATGCGCCCTCCGGGGCCATGCGCGTCACCTCTGGTTATGTTGCCGGCCGCTGTGCGCTCGTCGTGCCCACTCTAGGAGCGGGCGACCGGGCGAGCGCGACCGCGTGGCTCACAGACTGGAGTTCTGGGCGGGCGGCCGCGCCACAACTGCATTTTCCAACGTGTCGGCCGAGCATCGCCGGGGTCCGGCGATTCGATTGGCTGCCGATCCGACATCGTCTATGCCGCTCGACGCGGGCAGAGCCTTCGACTTCGTGTTTCGGATGGTTTCAATCCGCGCTTGAGAACCCCTGTTTCCTGCCGTACTATACCCAAGCTGCAAGTAATCGTAAACACTTGGAATGAGGAGCCCCAGGCCACGTTCAGCCCGCGCCGGCGGCCCGCACGGCTTTCGAGAGGGGATCGCGCCAATCCCAGGGAGCAGCGGTCAGGGGCCGCTGCCCCTTGCCAGCATCACTCATCGCCATGAGGGGTAATCCGAACGGCCAGGCTGCGCCTCGACAGATCGCTAACACCCACGTCCATCTGCCTCCGAATTTCTCGGCCTTCGAGACCGTGGCCGAGGCGGTCAGGCGGGCGGCGGTGGAAGGCCTGGCCGCCATTGGTGCTTCCAACTACCACGACTTCCACGTCTATCGGGCCTTCGCAGAAGCCGCGCAGGTCGAGGGCGTTACCGCCCTTTTCGGCTTGGAAGTTATCGCGCTGCTCGACGATCTGCAGCGCGAGGGCACGCTCGTGAACGACCCGAGCAATCCCGGCCGAGCCTACTTGTGCGGCAAAGGGATCATGCGGTTCGCCCAGCCGACCGATGTAGCCACTGGTCTGGTGGCTGAGATGCGGGCGGCCAGCGATCAGCGGATGCACGAGATGACCAACCGGATGGCCGAGTGCTTCGCAGTGGCCGGGCTCGCCACCGACTGTAGCGATTCCGTCATCGTGGCCAACGAGGCCGCCAGATCAAACGTGCCACCCGCCTGGGTCGCGCTGCAGGAACGCCATATTGCGCGTGCCTTCCAGGAAGTGCTCTTCCGCGAGCTGCCTCCCGATCGCCGCACCCGTTTCCTCGCGACACTCTTCGGTGCGCCCCCCAGTGCGTCGCCGACGGACGCGGACGGCGTCCAAGAGGAGATCCGATCTCGGCTGATGAAGGCAGGCAGGCCGGCGTTCGTGCCCGACGTGCCAGTGTCGTTCGACGACGCCTACCGCCTGATCCTCGAGCTCGGCGGGATCCCTTGCTATCCGACCCTCGCCGACGGTGCCTCGCCGATCTGTCCGTTCGAGGATCCACCTCGCGAGTTGGCAGATCGTCTGCTGGGCCGCCAGGTGTACTGCGCTGAGCTCATTCCCGGGCGGAACCGGCGGGGGGTAGTAGACGAGTACGTCGCTGCTCTCCGTGGCGCCGGCATTCTCGTCATGGCCGGCACCGAGCACAACACGCAGCGCATGATCCCGCTCGCGCCGACGTGCGCTGCCGGCGAGGCGTTGTCCGAGTTGGCCCTCGACGCGTTCTGGGAGGGCGCCTGCGTCGTGGCCGCCCATCAGTGGCGTGTTGCATCCGGACAGCCGGGCTACGTCGACGCCGCCGGACGCCTCAACTCAGCGTACGAGGACGACGCGGCGCGGATTCGCGCGTTCCGGGAGATCGGCGCCGAGCTGATCCGGGCTGGCGCATCCGGGAGGTGAGATTGTGAGCATGCGTACCGCGGGACCGGCACCCAATGTCCTCCGCCAGCTCGACGAGCTCATCGATCTCTCGAGGCGTTTCGGGGCCAACCCCGAGTTCGCGCGAGGGGGAGGAGGGAACAGCTCCATCAAGGTCGATGGCGTGCTGTACATCAAGCCGAGTGGCGTCTCGCTCGCGACGCTCGCGGCAGATGAGCTCATCGCTCTCGAGGTGGAGCCCTTCCTCGACTTGCTCGGGGGGCGGCGCGGCGCTGCGTCGGGGCTGGCGGACGGCCCGGCGGCGGTGGGGGCTGGCTCGGAGGCCGGCGCGGAGGGTGCCCCCGTCGGCGGAACCGATGAGGTGATGCGCGTCGCGCTTGCTGCTCGGCTGGGACCGCTCGACCAGCGGCGCCCATCTGTGGAGACCCTGTTCCACGTGCTTCTGCCCGAGCGCCTCGTCCTGCATACCCATCCCACCACGATCAACTTCGTGACGTGTGCCAACCGCGGCGCGGAGCTCAGCGAGGCGCTCTTCGGGGACCGAGTCTTGTGGGTCCCATACACGACGCCCGGGCTGCCCCTGGCACGCGCGATCCGCGACGCTCGTTGCGCGTTCGAGGAGCGCATCGGTGGCCCGGCGCCGCGCGCGATCCTGCTCCAGAACCACGGCCTCATCGTGGGCGGCAATTCGGCGACCGAAATCGTGGAGACGTCCGAGTGGCTGCTCGACGTCGTCCGTGGCGCAATCGCAGGCCAGTCGGAGTTCAGCTGGGGAGAAGCAAGACGCGTCGAACCGGCCGCGGCGAGGAAGGCGCTTCTCGCCATCGCCCCTGCGCTCCGCGCCCTCCTGGCGACAGGCGATCGCCTGAAGGTCGTCGCCTTCGACGAGTCGGCGAATGCAGTCGGCATGGCCGGATCGGCACTTGGGCACGACCTCGCCGGCGGCGGTCCCCTAACCCCGGATCAGATCGTCTACGCCGGGTCGTGGCCACTTGTGCTGGAGAGCGTCGCACCATCAGGCGTCCATGGTGCCGACTTCGAGCCCGAGGACATCGTGGCGCACCTCCCGAGCGCGCTGGCGGCCTATTCCAAGGCCCACGGCGCGCTGCCAGCGATCGTCGTTGTTCCCGGGCTGGGGCTGTTCACCGCCGGTGACACGTACCAGCAGGCCGACATGATCCGGCAGGTGTATCTCGACGCGATCGAAGTCTCGATCGGCGCCCATCAGCTCGGCGGGGTCCGGCCGCTCGCGGCGGACGAGCGCACGTTCATCGAGCGTTGGGAGGCCGAGCAGTATCGTCGCCGAGTCTCGTCGGGCGCCGCCCTGTCCGGGCGGGCTCGTGGCCTAGTTGCCATCGTCACCGGCGCCGCCCAGGGCTTCGGGCTGGCGTTCGCCCGCGATCTCGTCGCGCAGGGCGCCCACGTCGTGCTCGCCGACATCAACGCCGGCCAGGCAGAGGCCGAGGCGCGCACGCTGGTCGAGCGCTATGGCCAGGGGCGCGCTGTCGGCGTGGCGCTCGACGTGACCGAGGATGCCTCGGTCACGGCCTGCGTCGAGGAGGTCGTGCGGCGCTACGGCGGTCTCGATCTGCTTGTGTCGAACGCTGGCGTGCTGCGCGCGGGCGGCGTGACGACGCAGCCGATCCAAGAGTTCGATGCCGTCACGCACGTGAACTACCGCGGCTACTTCCTGTGCGTCCGCCACGTCGCCCCGATCCTCGCCCGCCAACACCGCGTCCGGCCCGAGTACTGGGGTGACATCATCGAGATCAACTCGAAGTCAGGGCTCGCCGGCTCGAGTCGCAACAGCGCCTACGCCGGGAGCAAGTTCGGTGGCATCGGACTCACCCAGTCGTTCGCCCTGGAGCTCATCGGCGACGGGATCAAGGTCAACGCGATTTGCCCGGGTAATTTCTTCGATGGCCCGCTGTGGTCTGATCCGCAGAACGGGCTCTTTGTCCAGTACCTCCGTGAGGGCAAAGTCCAAGGCGCGGCGACGGTCGAGGACGTGCGCCGTTTCTACGAGGCGAAGGTTCCCATGGGCCGGGGCTGCACGCCAGCTGACGTGCTGGAAGCCCTGTACTACGTCATGGCCCAGCACTACGAGACGGGGCAGGCCATCCCAGTCACGGGTGGCCAAGTGATGCTGAGCTGATGGAGCCGACGCCCATGACCGGGCCAGCGAGCACAAGGCCTATTCCCGCGACGCAGCATGCCATCCAGATCGTCGGGGCCGGCCGGCTCGTGCACAACCGCGCGAAGCCCGTGCCGGTGCCGGGCCCTCATCAGATCCTCGCGCGGATCGAGGCCTGTGGGATCTGCTTCTCGGACACGAAGCTCCTGCACCAGTTCTCCGCCCACCCGCGGAAGAGCGAGATTCGGAGCGGGCTGGCGCCAGAGGTCCTGGCCGAGATCCCCTCGTACGTGCCCGGCGAACTGCCCACCGTGCCGGGCCACGAGACGGTCTGCCGGATCGTCGCCGCGGGCGAGCGGGTAGTCCGCCACCGCGTCGGCGAGCGATGCCTCGTGCAGACCGACTATCGCCACCTGCCAACGGTCCTGGCCAACGCCGCTTTTGGCTACAACTTCGAGGGCGGGCTCGAGGAGTACGCCCTGCTCGACGAGCGCATGATCATTGATCCCGACTCTGGCGAGCGGTTCCTGATCCCGGTGAGCGAGAGACTCAGCGCCTCGGCTCTGGCGCTGGTGGAGCCGTGGGCCTGCGTCGAGGCGTCGTATGCCTATCCGGAGCGCCGCGGGCTTGGCCCGCACGAGCGCTTGCTGGTAGTCGCAGAGCCCGGCCACGCGATCAGGGGCCTCGATCCGGTCGTCGAGGCGGCACGCCCGACCGAGATCGTCGCCCTACTTCCCGCCGAGGCGAGGCAAGGCGCGCAGCGAGCGGCCGTCGAGGCGCTGGCCGCGAGCGGCACCACCGTCACGTGGGCCTCCTCGATCGACGAGGTTCTCCGTGAACGGTTCGCTGACGTCGTCTACTTCGGCGCGGACGCCAGCCGGATCGAGGTCCTGCAGGACTGCCTGGCACCGCGCGGGTTGATCAACGTCGTCACCGGAGGCCGGCGCATCGGCCGTCCGGTGGCCGTCGACGTCGGTCGCGTCCATTACGATCTGACGCGTTGGGTCGGCACGCATGCCGAGTCGGCGGCGAACAGCTATCGCGCCGTGCCCGACGACGGGGAACTGCGGCCGGGCGACCGTCTTGCGGTGATCGGGGCGGCCGGACCGATGGGCCTCATGCACGTCGCCCGGGCCGCCTCGGCCGCGCTGCCCGGACTCTCAATCGTGGCCGTCGACATTGACGACGCGCGCCTCGAGCACCTCCGGCACGCGGTCGCGCCGCTGGTCCGCTCTCGGAGTGTCGACCTGACGGTGGTCAACAGCCGGACCATGGAGCTCCCCGCCGGGTTCACCTACATCGCGCTGATGGTCCCCGCGCCGCCTCTCGTTGGACAGGCTGTCGACCTTGCGGGCGAGGGCTGCCGGATCAACATCTTCGCGGGTTTCGCCAATGGCACGCGAGCGGAGATCGACCTCGACCGCTACATCGCGCACGGCTCCTACTTAGTGGGCACGAGCGGGTCGCTCATCCGCGACATGAAGGTCGTGCTGGACAAGCTCGAGCGAGACGAGCTGGACACGAATATCTCGCTTGACGCCGTGACTGGCTTTAGCGGCGTCGGCGACGCGCTCGAGTCTGTCGAGTCGCGCACGTCGTCCGGCAAGATCGTCGTGTACCCCGAGCTCCCCGATCTCGGTCTCGTTCGTCTTTCGGAGCTCGCCGCACGGTTCCCGGAGGTGGCCGAGAGGCTTGCCGGCGGGACCTGGACCAGGGAGGCCGAGCGGGCGCTGCTGGCGCACACCTGGACCAGCACGGCGGACGCCGGGCGATGAAGGCGCTTCGTCTGCACGGCCCGGGCGTCCTCCGCCTTGAGGACGTCGAGCCTCCCGAGCCCGCTCCCGGCGAGGAACTCGTCCGCGTGACGGCCGTGGGCATCTGCGGCTCGGACCTGCTCTGGTATGCGGAATCGGCCATCGGTGACGCTTTCCTCACCCGCCCGCTGGTGCTTGGTCACGAAGCCGCTGGCGTCATCGAGTCGGGGCCGCGCGGTGGGCAGCGCGTCGCCATCGACCCGGCTATCCCGTGCCTGAGCTGCGAGCAGTGCCATGCGGGGCACCAGCATCTCTGTCCAGGGCTGCGCTTTGCCGGCCACGGGACGACCGATGGCGCGCTGCGCGAGTTCGTTGCCTGGCCCGCTCGCTGTCTGGTCCCCGTGCCTGACGGCCTGAGCGACGCGGACGCCGCGATGCTCGAGCCGCTCGGGGTGGCACTCCATGCTGTCGGCCTCGCCGAGCTCCGACCGGGCGCGCACGTGGGTGTCTTCGGCTGTGGCCCAATCGGCCTGCTGATCATCCAGCTCGCGCGCATCTCCGG
>JBKQRF010000032.1:0-2853 GCA_052144055.1 Candidatus Limnocylindrales bacterium | reverse complement strand
AGGTCAACGACAAGCTCCCACTGCTCATCGGTCAAGGCGATCGCGAAGCTCATGGCGGCCATCGTGGCGGCACGCGATGCCAGCTTTGATGGCACAAACCTCACGATCTGAACGGGATCTTTCGGCTACAGGCCCTGAGTGTACCGACTGCGAGGAGCGCAGACGGTTGCACGGGTAGGGAGGCCAGGGTCGATGGGCCGCCGTCCGTCACGATCACCGCGTTGTGCTGGCTGCGCGCAGCTCCACCTACACCTGGGTGAACATGAGCTCCGGGCCCTCGCGCTCGATCCTCGAGACGGCCATCGAGCAGATCCGTGCGATATCACGGTCACGACCAGCGTGCCGCCCCCGGCGGCGGGCGATCCTTCCTACTCGCTGGGCGGGCTCGGCGCCTCCTGCCGCTGAGAGGACTCAAGGCCGTTCCGACACCTCGAACCGGGCCAGGCTCCATGCTGCGACCAGGGTCGCTCCCACGCCGACCAGGGCGCCCAGCTCGACGGACGACGAGAGGGGCAGGTGCGCCGGCAGCAGCGATGGCTGAGTGGGGTCGAGCGCGGCGACGACCCCCAGCACGTACTGGTGCACGCTGAGCAGGCGCGTGCCGGTGAACAGCCCGGCCACCACGCCCTCCCAGATGTACACGTACACGAGGCCCACGATCAGCGCGTGCCCTGTCACGAGGCTCAACGCGACCGCGATGGCGCTGTAGATCAGGGCGCCCCACGCGAGGCCCGCCAGCGCGGCGATGATCGTACCCGGAGCCAGTGCGGATGGCAGCGCGACCAGCAGGGCGAGCGTTGCCGAGGCACCCACGACGAGCGCCGTAGCGACTGCGGCGACGGCCAGCTTGGCCACCACGACCTGCCAGCGGGCCACCGGCCGCACGAGCAGGTAAACGAGTGTGCCGTCCTCCACCTCGCCGCCGAGCACGGCCGTCCCGAAGACGAGGGCGACCAGCGGCAACAGCGTGGTGATGACGACGTTGCCGAGCAGGCCGGACGTCCACGCCTGGGCGTCCTCGCCGCCGGCCAGCCGGTACACGACGGCCACGAGCACAGGGACGGCCGCTGCGAGCAGGGCGACGAAGATGCGCCGCCTGCCGACAGCCTGTCGCGCGGTCAGCACGACGAGTTGTCGGAGGACGCCGTTGCGGCCCATCAGCGGCCCACCAGGTAGCTGAACACCGACTCCAGCGTCTCGTCGGTGGGCCGCAGTTCGTACAGCGACACGCCGGCAGCAGCGGCGACCCGCGCGACGAGCCTCGTGAACGAGCCGTAGTCCGCCGCCCGCACGTCCAGGCCGCCGTCGACCAGTTGCACCGCCAGTACCGGCTCCTCGGCCACGAGCCGCGCGGCCATCGCGCGATCGTCGCTCGTTCGCAACGTGAACGTGTGCGGGCGGTCCGTCATGAGGTGGCGGATGGCCCGGTAGTCGCCGGCGGCGGCCAGCCTTCCCGCGACCATGACCAGGACCTGCTGAGCGAGCCGCTCAACCTCCTCGAGGATGTGCGACGAGAAGAGGATCACGCGGCCCTCCAGCGCCATGCGCTGGAGCAGGGACATCATGTGCAGCCGCTGCCGGGGATCCATGCCATTGAACGGCTCGTCGAGCAGCAGGATCTGGGGATCGTGGACCAGAGCGGAGGCGAGCTTCACCCGCTGGCGCATGCCCTTCGAGTACCCGCCGATCGGGCGGTCGGCGGCCACCTCCATGTCGACCAGCGCGATCGCTCGCCGGGCGGCGGCGTCGGGATCAGGAAGGCGCGCCAAGCGTGCCGAGAGCAGCGCGAACTCGCGCCCAGTGAGGAACCCGTACGAGGCGTCGCGCTCTGGCGACAGCCCCAGCCGGCGGTAGACCTGCGGGTTTCGCCAGGCCGGCCGGCCTTCCACCAGCACCCAGCCGCTCGACGGCGCGAGGAGCCCGGCCAGCATGTGCAGCAGCGTCGATTTGCCGGCACCGTTTGGGCCGAGGAGGCCCGTCACGCCGGGCCCGACGCCGAACGTGACGTCGTTGACGGCGACCACGTTGCCGTACCAGCGCGCGACGTGCACGGCGGCCAGCGGAGCGCCTGCGACCTCGGCGGGCACGGGCGCCGGCGACCACAGGGGATGCGCGTTCACGCGGCAATCCTCGCGTATCGGCGAAGCACGACCGTCGCTCCCACCGCCGCGTACGCGAGGGCGGCGAGAACGTACCACCAGCCTGCGAGGTTGGCCTGCAGGAGGATCCCGTCGGTGCTGGTGCCGAAGAACCAGTGCACCGCCCCGTCCCGCACCAGCGGGGGGCTCAGCAGCGCGCCGTAGTGCGTCCAGGCGATCTGGCTGGTCGTGAGCGACACCCGTGCGTTCGAGACGCTTGCGATCAGCGACCCGAGCCCGTCCGCGATGAACCAGAAGGCCACGATCCCCCCGGTCGCGTAGGCGCGTCTTGGCGTCATCGCGGCGATGGCGAGGGCGACCCCTGAGACCTGCAGGGAGACGACGAAGCCGCTCGCGACGATTGGCCCGAGCTGGCCCAGGTGGTCGCGCAGGTAGCCCACGGGGTCGGAGCGCACCAGCATCGTGCCCACGAACAGCAGGAACTCCGGCGCCAGCGCCATCAGCAGCATGGCGGTCATGAGCGCCGCGAACTTGGCGAGCGCGTAGTCTCGCCGCTCGAGGGCGCGAGAGAAGTACAGCGACAGGACGTGGTTCCGTTGGTCGCGTCCCACGAGCTCGGGGGCGACGGCGGCGCAGAACAGCAGCATCACCACCCCTACCAGCGAGAAGTAGTTGTCGAGCCGGACCGGGCGCACAGCGTCGCCGGCCAGCGCCGTCACGCCGAGCTCGATGACGGCCGGCACCAGCGCGATCA
>JBKQRF010000031.1:0-5033 GCA_052144055.1 Candidatus Limnocylindrales bacterium | reverse complement strand
GGTTGCCGGCGTAGGCGAAGCCACGGTACGAGCCGAGCGACGCCTCGAAGGGCACGAAGTCCGGTCGAGTGTCGCTGTGGTATGCGCCCTCCGGGGCCATGCGCGTCACCTCTGGTTATGTTGCCGGGGGTCGTCGCTGGTTGTGTCACGAGCTGGGATTGTCTTCATTCGGCAACGAGCAGCCGCGCTGACAAGCAGCTCTGGTACTTTCACGACGCGCCCGCGATCGCGATGACATTTCGGGACGGCGCGCAGTGGCATCAGGCTAATCGTGCCCTCCTAGTAGTCACTCATTCGAGCGGTCAGCGCTCAAATGAGGAGCATCGCTCGACGCTCCCGTGGTCGAGGGCGGGCCGGATCATGCTGGTTCGGCAGGCTCGCCCGGCTCCCACCAGTTGGTCGGGGACCGCAGCGGGTTGGCGCGGGAGATCAGCTCGCGGAAGCCGGCGCGGGGTGGAGCGAATATGTCCACGACGAGGCACGCAGTACCCAGCGTGCGGCCTTCGTGGGGGACGTCGGGGGGGATGACATAGAGGTCGCCCTTATGAAGCAGCTGGGTCTCGTCGCCAATAGTGAGCGCCATCTCGCCTTCCAAAACGAGTCCGAACTGCTCCTCGGGGTGGTTATGGCTCGGGAATCCCCGGTCTGGTCCGAAGGTTACGTAGTTGAGGAGCAGGTTCCTTCCGAAGACCGGGCGGAACGAGACGCCGGCGGCCAGCTCATACAGTGGATAGGCGTCGCGCGGCCCCATCCAGGCACCCGTGCCGTCGTACCCCTCGAGGCTGGTCGCAGATTGGGGGCCCTTGCGAAAGTAGGGCTCGGGGTTGTCGTCGCTCACGTTGTACCGTCTGGCCAATTCGCCACCGCGGCGGCCGAGCCGCCTGCCGACCCGCGAGGAATCCGAATGATCACAAGGCCACCTCCCCGCCCGAACGACAACTGAACGGTCGGCAGCGGCCGGGGCCCAGCCCGCCGCCGCATCGACCAACCGAGGGCGAGTTCACGGCAGGATCACGATCTTAATGGCGCCGCTCTTCGGGTCGCCGAAGGTGGCTAGGGCCTGGTCATACTGGCTCAGCGAGAGGCGATGGGTCACCAACTCGCGCACTCGCATCCGGCCCTGCTCCACCAGCGGCATCACGCGACGCATCTCGCCGGCCGTCGCGCGACAACCGACGAGTTCGAGCTCGTCGAGGACGAGCTTCTGCATCGCGATCTCGGTGCCCACGGTGGGGATTCCGACGGCCGCGCACCGCCCGCCGCGTCGGAGCATGCCTAGCGCCCACTGGACGGTAACTGGCACGCCGGCGCACTCAAGTACCACGTCGACGCCGATGCCCCCGGTCATGCCCCGAACGGCCTCGACCGGATCACTCACGATCGGATCCACCGTCTCGAAGCCAAGTTCCGCGGCCTTCGCCCGGCGACCCGCGTTGGGCTCGACGACAATCACGCGGGAGGCTCCTCGGACGAGCGACGCGTCTCCGGACAGGAGCCCGATCGCGCCCGCACCGGTGATCGCGACGGCGTCGCCGGGAGCCACCTCGCCCCGGTTCGCGACATGCAGAGCGATCGAGGCAGGATCGATGATCGCCCCGTCCTCAAAACTGATCCGATCCGGGAGTTTGAACACGCATTTGACGCCGTGGACGACATACGTAGCATCCGCGCCCTGGTAGTTGTGGCCGTACTGCCTGTGCAGCCCAGGCCGGCCGTAGTTCTCGCAGAGGTTGTACCGGCCCTCGACGCACTTCTGGCAGACGCCGCAGGCGTCGTGGGATGTTCCAGCGACGCGGTCTCCGATCTTCCAGCCGTACCGGTCGGCTCCGGGGCCCAGGGCCACGATCTCGCCGGCCCACTCGTGACCGGGGATGAAGGGGAAGCCGGGCGGCCAGAACCCGGGATAGTCGCCCCTGACGAGGTGGACGTCCGTCCCGCAAATCGAAACGGCCCGCACTCGAGCCAGAACCTCGTTGGGGCCTGGAGTCGGGGTCGGCACTTCCTGAACTTCGACCTTGTTGGGCTCAAGGACGACCAGCGCCTTCATGGTCGGGGGCACGTCGAGCATGGAAGCCACCTCTTATATGACAGCGAGAGGATCGACCATCGACCCGGTGGCGCCCCGGATCTTGAGCGGCAGGGCGACGAACAGAAACTCGTAGACCCGATCTCTGGCGAGCGCCTCCAGGTCGAGGCTTTCCATGATGTGGATCCCGTTGTCGATGAGCAGCAGGGTGTGGACTGGCTGGGGATTGCCCGTTGGGCCTGGATCGGGTGCGGGCTGGACCTCGTATGTCTCGGTGTCCGTGCCGGTCGCGACGACGCCCCGCTCGAGGAGCCACTGGGCCGCCGAGATGTCGGGCCCGGCAGTCTTGTTGGCAGCCATCTTTTCGGCGTCGGGCCAGAGGCTCATGTAGCCAGTTCGGATCAGGACCACGTCCCAAGGCTCCACGGTCACGCCCTCAGCCATACACATCGCGTCCATCTCGTCGGCCCCGACAGGCGACCCCGTGGGCAGGTGGTCGAGTCCACGATGGCCCGCGGCGTCCAGTAGGATGCCG
Organism: Candidatus Limnocylindrales bacterium; assembly: GCA_052144055.1. Lineage (GTDB taxonomy): Bacteria > Chloroflexota > Limnocylindria > Limnocylindrales > CSP1-4 > JAJYNJ01. The sequence goes on along the minus strand of JBKQRF010000031.1, from coordinate 2,472 downwards.
CGGGTGAAGAACGGCGGCATCTTCGCTGCGTCGCCGAAGGTCGGACCGAAGTCGGTTAGGTGGTCGTCGGCGTTGCCGCCGCCGTACCAGTGCATGTCCTCGCCAACGGTCATGTGCGCTAGGGCGTCCAAGTGGGCCCCAGAGTGCGAGGTCGCCATGACGTACTCGGCCATGTAGCCGAGGCCGGCATCGTTGATGGGGCCCCATGGCTTGGCGCCGGCCACGCGGATGCCCCGCGGGGTGCGGTAGTTGAGGACCTGAAACGGCGGGTGGCCAGGGAAGAGCGGCATACCCGGGTACCGCGTCGCGGCGAGGGAGTAGGTGCGACCCTGGCGAACCAGGCGGGCCGCCTTGACGATCTGCTCCGCGGGCAGATCCCCGATCGGCCCGACCTCCTTGCCCAGGCTCATCGTTCGTCCCTCCCTTGCGCTCGTTCCTGATCGCGTTCCTGGAGCGCCCGCCAGACCCGCTCGGGCGACAGCGGCAGGTCACGGACGACCGCGCCGGTCGCCTCGCGCACCGCGGCCGCCACGGCCGCCGACACGCACAAGAGAGCGCCTTCGCTCATGCCCTTTGCGCCGTAGGGGCCCGGTCCGTCGGCGTTCTCGACGAACTCGCTGTGCAGCTCCAGGGGCAAGTCCATGCTGGTCGGGATGCGGTAGTCGACAGCTCCCAGGTTCCGGACCCGGCCTGTCTCGTCGTAGATGTAGTGCTCCATGAGTGTGTGGCCCAGGCCCATGATGGCCGCGCCCTCGTCCTGCATACGAACCTGGAGCGGGTTGATGGCCTTGCCCACGTCCGAGACGGTCACGTGACGGACGATGGCGACGTCGCCGGTGCCCTCGTCCACGCTGGCCTCAACGGCAGTACAGTTGAATTCGAAGAAAGCCGGGGAGCCCTGGAGTGGATGCTCGGGCTCGGCGTCCTTGCGGGTCTCGCCGTTCCCGATCAGCTCGCCACCGAGAGGGCCAAGGCCGGCCCTGAGGACCTGCAGCACAGTCAGCTCGCGATCCGGCAGCCGAACCACGCCCGAGTCGACGGCGATCAACTCCTCGGCGACCCCGTTGAGTACGGCAGCCATCGTGCGTAACTGGGCCTGAATGGAGCGGCAGGCTTTGAGAACGGAGTTGCCCATCAGCACCGTCGACCGGCTGGCTGAGGTCTGCGCGTCGTACGGCACGACGGCCGTATCGCCCATGACCACGGTCACCCGGTCCAGCGACGCGCCCAATTCCAGGGCAGCGATCTGGGCGAACACGGTGCGGGCGCCCTGGCCCATGTCGGACGTGCCGGCAAGGACGATGACGCTGCCGTCTCCGAGAAGGCGGACGGTCGAATACGAGAGGCCCGTGGTGGGCCCGGACTTGATTCCGATGGCGATGCCGCGACCGTGGCCGGGCTGGCGCGGCGTGCCCCACCCGATCAGCTCGCCGGCCCGACGGACGGTTTGCTGCCAATCGCCGTCGGCCGGCGTGTCCCACGGGATGAAGGCTTCGCCCTTACGGGCCAGGTTCCGGAGGCGGAACTCGAGGCGATCGATGTCGAGGGCGCGAGCGGCCTCGTCCAGGTTCGATTCGACGGCCCAGTTCACCTGGGGGTTCCCGAAGCCGCGGAAGGCGGTGGACGGAACCGTGTGGGAGAGGACCCCGCGCGCGACGATCCTGGCGGCCGGCATGCGGTACGGGCCCGCCGCGACGTAGCTTCCCTTGTTTACAACGCGGTCGGCGATGTCGACATATGCCCCGATCAGGTAGTCGGCCGTGATGTCCTGAAACGCCAAAGTGCCGTCCGACCGGACGCCTGTTCGGACGCGAACCTCCGCCGCCGCGCGGCGAACCGCCTGGAACGTCTCCTCCAAGGTCAGCACGAGCCGCACCGGGCGGCCGACTCGGAGGGCCATGAAGGCAACCACGGGCTCGTACTTGATCTGCTGCTTGCCGCCGAACCCACCCCCCGGATCCGGGGCGATTACCCGCACCCGTGACAGGGGCAGCTCGAAGATCCGGGACAGGATCCTCTGAAGCCAGTAGGGATGCTGGATCGTCGACCAGACGTCGATCCCGTCGCCGTCTGGGGCTGCTATGAAGGCGTGGGGCTCGCTCGCGAAATGGGTCACGGCCGGAAAGCTGTAGCTGTTCTCGATGACGAGATCCGCCCGTTCCGCGTCGACATCTCCCCACCCCACCCGATGAACGCGCATGACGTTGGTGGCGGCGAGCGGGTCACCCGGCCGCAGAGCGGGATCCTGGACGAGCGGGGCCGCCGGGTCGAGGGCTGCCGCGAGCGTGAACACAGCCGGTAGCTCTTCGTACTGGACCCGGACCAAGTGGGCGGCCATTTCTGCCGCGTCCTTCGAATCGGCTGCGACAGCGGCGACGGGCTCGCCGTGGTACTTCGTCTCGCCGACGGCCAGAACCGGGCGATCGTTGAACTGCGGCCCGTACCGCGGGACGGGCTGGGGTAGGTCCGCCG
>JBKQRF010000030.1:0-28341 GCA_052144055.1 Candidatus Limnocylindrales bacterium | reverse complement strand
GCTGGATCGGGCTAGCGGCGATCGTCGTGTTGCTCGGCGGGTCGATGTGGCTGCGTGACAGCAGTCGGCGCCGCAGCGGCCTGGTGGCTCCGCCGGTCGGCCTGACTGTCGCCAAGATCGCCTTCATCGCGGTGGCCGGCATCGCCGTCGTGGCCATCTGCAACATCAACCGGGGCGTCTTCCTGCCGATCATCGGCGTGCCGTGGGTCCTGCCCCTGGTCCTTGCCTTGCTCGGCGTGTTGATGGTCCTACTCGAGCAGACCCAGTTCGGACGCCACATGTACGCGGTCGGCGGCAACCCCGAGGCGGCGCGACGGGCCGGCGTCGGCGTGAACGCGATCCGCACGTGGGCCTTCATCATCTGCTCGGCCAGCGCCGGGTTGGGCGGCATCATCTATGTCTCGTCGTTGGGCGGCATCACGACCAACATCAACGGCGGCCAGTACGTGCTCTTCGCCGTTGCCGCCGCGGTCATCGGTGGCACCAGCCTCATGGGCGGTCGTGGCAGGGCGATCCATGGCCTGCTCGGTGGTCTGACCATCGGGGCCATCTACAACGGTCTCTACCTGCTCGGGCTCCCGGTGCAGTACCAGTACATCGCCACCGGTCTCGTCCTACTCGCCGCAGTGACCATCGATGCGCTGTCCCGGCGGGGAGCGACGAGCGGGAGCGTGGCCCGCGTCTAGCGGGATTGCTGGTGTCGACCACCTGATCCTCTCGCCGGCCCGCCGCATCACCTGGCGGACCGGCGAGAAACCATCCTGAGGGGCCGCCTGCGCTGATATGCGCGGATGCGTATAATCATGCGCCCATGGCAATCGCCGGCGACTTGTCCCGAGATCACCGCGCGACGTGCGCCCCGATGGAGCGCGCGCCGCGGGCCGCAGTCGGCGCGCGCTCTGCTGGCCAGCAGATCCGCGTAGGCATCCTCGGCGTGACTGGCTACGTCGGCGCCGAGCTCGTCCGCCTCCTCGAGCGCCACCCCGCCGTCCGTATCGTGACCCTCGCGGCCCGCAACCGCGACGGCACACCGCTCGGCGAGGCCTTCGCCCATCTCACGGAGACCGGCCATCGGGTCGAGGCCGCGCTTCCCGACCCCGCCGAGCTCGACGCCGTGCTGCTCGCGCTGCCACACGGGCAGGCGGCCTCCATCGCGCCCAGCTTCGCCCAGGCCGGCCCGCTCGTGATCGATCTGGGAGCCGACTTCCGCCTATCCGATCCGGCTGACTACCGCGAGTTCTACGCATTCGATCATCCTGTGCCGGAGCTGCTGCCGGGCGGCCCTGGCCGGCCCGAGACGGACGCGGGACCGGCGCTGCCCGCCGCCGTCTACGGGCTCCCCGAGCTCCACCGCGGGGCCATCGCGACGGCGCGCATCGTCGCCTCTCCGGGGTGCTACCCCACCACCGCGCTCCTCGCGCTGGCTCCGCTGGCGCGGGCAGGGCTGATCGGGGATATCGTCGTCGACGCCAAGAGCGGCGTGAGCGGCACCGGTCGGGAACCCAAGCTCGAGACGCATTACTCGGAGGCCAACGAGTCGGTCAGTGCGTACGGGCTCGGCGGCCACCGGCATCTGCCCGAGATCCGTGGCGAGTTGTCGCGCCTGGGCGCCTCGCCGGATGTTTTGGCCGGCTTCGTCTTCACGCCCCACCTCGTGCCGATGACGCGTGGGCTCCTCGCCACGTGCTACGTACGACCCACCCGGAACGTGACGCAGGGCGAGCTGGATGCCCTCTACGCCGACGCGTACGAGGCGGAGCCGTTCGTGCAGGTCGCGTCCGCGCCGCCATCCACGAAGACGGTCACTGGTAGCAACCTGTGCCGTGTCCACGTGCGCCTCGACCCGCGGAGCGGCCGGATCGTGGCCATCGGTGTCACCGATAACCTCGTCAAGGGTGCAGCGGGCCAGGCAGTCCAGTCGCTGAACATCGCGTTCGGGCTGCCCGAGACGACCGGCCTCGAGCAGCTGCCGCTGTACCCGTGAGCGCCGTGCCGGAAGGGATGGAACGCGCCCCGCGGCGCCCCGACGACGAGGAGGTTTGGGGGCGCCTGGCACGGGCGGCAGCGGTGCTCCCTGTCGAGGAGCGTCCGCGCATGCCGCTCGGGTTCGCGGCGGGAGCGATTGTGGCAGGCATCAAGCCGAGCGGCCGGCCGGACCTGGCGGTCGTGGCCGTCACCGCTCCTGCTGCCGCTGCGGCGGCGGCCACATTCACCCGCAACCGGGTGCAGGCCGCCCCCGTGCGACTGAGCCGCGCGCACCTCGACGCGACACATGGCGGGGCGGCCAGAGCGCCCGATGCCGCGCTGCCGGCCCACGGCCGGGCGCGCGCCGTCGTGGTCACGGCCGGCTGCGCCAACGCAGCGACCGGCCCCGCCGGCGACGAAGACCAGGCGGAGATCGCGCGGGTCCTGGCCGACGCCGTGGGGTGCGCACCGGAAGAGACGCTGCACGCATCGACCGGCCTCATCGGCACGCGGCTGCCGGTGTCACGGGTCACGGCCGGGATCGCGGCGCTCGTGCCCGGCTGCCTCGGCGCGGACGACGGCGCGCTGGAGGCCGTCGCGACCGCCATGATGACCACGGACAGGCGCCTGAAGTCAGCGAGCACCGTGGTCGAGCTATCCGCCGGCGACGCTCGACGGCCCGCCACGGTGGCCGGCGTCGTCAAGGGCGTAGGGATGATCCACCCGGGCATGGCGACGATGATCGCGCTCGTGCTGACGGATGCCCGGGTCGCCCCGGCCACGCTCGCCTCGATGCTGCGGCCCGCCGTAGCGCTGGCGTTCAACCAGCTCACGGTCGACGGCGACGTCTCGACCAACGACACGGTCTTCGCGCTGGCGTCGGGCGGGTCCGGCACGGATGAGGTGGTGGCAGGGACGGCAGACGCGACGGTGCTCGAGGTCGCGATCGCCGCCGTATGCCGCTCGCTGGCGCGACAGCAGGCTGCCGACGGCGAGGGCGCCACGTGCCTGATCACGTGCCGGGTCAGCGGCGCGGAGCGTGTTGCCGACGCCCGGGCGGTCTCTCGTGCCATCGTCGGCAGCAACCTCCTGAAGGCCGCCGTGCATGGCCGCGACCCCAACTGGGGCCGCGCGGCGGCAGCCGCCGGTGGGGCACATCGCCCGGACGGCCAAGCCGTTGCGCTGAGCGTGCCGTCGCTGCGGATCTCGCTCTGCGGCACGCCCGTGTTCAGCGGCGAGCCCCTCCCCTTCGACGCCGCAGCCGTGCGGGTGGCGATGGCGGCGCCGGAAGTAACGATCGACGTCGACCTGGGCCTGGGAACCTCGGCAGCGGAGGCCTGGGGCTGCGACCTCACCGAGGCGTATGTGCGCGAGAACGCAGAGTACTCGACGTGACTCACACACGCGACGACGGGGGATCGGCGGGCGCCGGGCTCGTCGTGGTCAAGCTCGGTGGGACCACGATCACCGCGCAGGAGCACGTCCTCGACCAGGTTGCCGAGCTCGCCCGGACGCGACCCGTCATCGTGGTACACGGCGGAGGTGCCCGCGTCACCGCCTGGCTCGATCGCCTCGGCGTGCCCACGCGCTTCGAGGACGGGCTGCGGGTGACGGACGCGGCGGGTCTCGAGGTCACGGCGGCGGTCCTCCGCGGCGCCGCCAATGTCGAGCTGGTGGCCGCGCTCCGGGCGCGCGGCTGCGACGCGGTCGGCCTCTCTGGCGTCGACGGCGGGCTCCTCGCCGGCCGCCGCGTGGCGGGGAAAGGCCTCGTCGCGACGATCGCCGGCATCCGACCGGCGTTCGTCCGGTTACTGCTGGCGGCCGGGCACGTACCCATCGTCGCGCCCTTGGCTCTCGACGAGCACGCCACCGTCTGCAACGTCAACGCCGACGATGCGGCGGCCGGCCTCGCTCGCGGGTTGGGCGCAACGAACCTCGTGTTGCTCACCGACGTCGACGGCGTGCACGGCCCCGACGGCGCACGCATCCCACGAATTACGGCCGATGAGGCCGAGCGACTCATTGCCGGTGGTGTGATTCGCGGCGGCATGATCCCGAAGGTGCGGGCCGCGCTGCGCGGACTGGCGCCGGTCAGCGGCGCAAGCGCGATCATCGTTGACGGGTCCGACCCCGACGTACTGCGAATGGTCCTCGCCGATGCCGACCTGGGCACGCGCATCGTGGCCGACGACGCCCGGGCGCACGAAGGCGCGGCGTGAGGAGGCTGTCATGTCGGTGATGAGCCCGGCCGCGAAGCGCGTCCGTCAGCAGCTGATTCTGGAGCTCATCGGCCAGTCTCCGGTGCACAACCAAGAGGAGCTGGTCGAGCTGCTCGCGGAACGCGGATTCCAGGTCACCCAGGCCACCGTCTCGCGCGACGTGGCGGAGCTGGGCCTGATCAAGGCGCCCCGCGCCTCGAGTCACGTCTACGTCGCTTCCGGCGCCTTGGGGCTCGACCTAGCCGTCGCCGACGAGCGCCTGGAGCGCGTCATCGAGTCGAGCCCGGTGTCGGTCGGGCGGAGTGGCCTCACGCTCGTGCTGCGGGGGCAGGCCGGCAGCGCACAGGCGCTTGCCCGAGCCATCGACGAATCGAGCCTGCAGGAGCAGGAGGGGACGCTGGCGGGCGACGACACTGTCCTCGTGCTGTTCGCCGACGAGGACCGCCTAGACCGCTGGCGCACCCGCTTCCGTCGCCTGCAGGGCCTCCCGCCGGAGTCGACTGGCTAGCGGCCCTGCACGATCCCGACTCGTTTCCTCCCCATCCGGGCCCCGCGCTCGCCACGGCGGCCCCCGCTGCATCTTCGAAGGAGAATCCCGTGCGCAAGGTCATCCTCGCCTACTCCGGCGGCCTCGACACATCGGTGGCCGTCGCCTGGCTCCGAGAAACTAGGGATGCCGACGTCGTCACGCTCACGGTGGACGTCGGCGGCGGGTCCCTACGCGACGGCGTGCAGCGACGTGCGATCAGCGCCGGCGCGTCGCGCGCCTACGTGCTGGACGCGCGGGAGCGTTTTGTCGTCGACTACTGTTTCCCGTCGTTGCAGGCGAACGCGCTGTACCAAGGCGTCTACCCGCTCGCGACCGCGCTGGCGCGCCCGCTGATCGCCCAGCTCCTCGTCGAGGTCGCGCAACGCGAGGGCGCCGACGCCGTCGCGCACGGCTGTACGGGCAAGGGCAACGATCAGGTGCGCTTCGACATCGCCGTGCACGCGCTCGACCAGTCGCTCGAGGTCATCGCACCCATGCGCATCGGGATGGGGCTGTCGCGAGACCAGGAGATTGAGTACGCGCTGGAGCGCGGGATCGAGGTGCCCATCACGAAGGCCTCGCCGTACTCGATCGACCAGAACATCTGGGGGCGCTCGATCGAAACGGGTGTGCTGGAGGACCCGTGGACGGCACCGCCGGCCGACGTCTACCAGTGGACGGTGGCCGCGGGCGATGCGCCCGCCGTGCCGGCGGAGGTCACGATCGCGTTCGAGGGCGGCGTGCCCGTGAGCCTCGACGGGACCCGGCTGTCGCCGGTCGAGCTGGTTGAACGGCTCGGCGCCCTCGCCGGGTCCCACGGCGTCGGGCGCATCGATCACGTCGAGGACCGGCTGATCGGGATCAAGAGTCGGGAGATTTACGAGTCGCCGGCCGCGGTCGTCCTCTTCGCGGCCCATCGCGCGCTCGAAGGGCTCACGCTCTCCAAGGAGCAGCTGCGCTTCAACCGGCTCGTGAGCGACGAGCTCGCCCAGGCGACGTACGACGGGCTTTGGTTCAACGCGCTGCACCGCGACCTGCGTGACTACGTCAAGTCCTCCCAGCGGGTCGTGACCGGCGAGGTCCGGCTGCGGCTCGACCATGGGTCGCTCGCCGTCGTCGGCCGGCGGAGCGGCCTGTCGCTGTACGACCGGGCGCTCGCCACGTACGACGCGGACGATGCGTTCGACCACGCCAGCGCCGTCGGCTTCATCAAGATCTTCGGACTTCCACTGCGCACGGAGGCCGCCCGCCAGGGCAGCGCCTGGGCGTGGACTTCACCGCTCATGGACGGGCTGCCGGCCACTGTAGTGTCGGCCCCGGACGGGGACGGTGACGGGAAGACCGGCGCGGCGTCCTGACGTGGCCGTGCAGCGTCAAGGGGGACCCATCATCATGAGCGGCCCATGATTCGCCGAGCTCGTCCGTCCGACGCACCCGCGATCCACGCGCTGATCCACCGCTATGCCGGCAGGGACCTCCTGCTGCCGCGCCCGCTCGCCGACATCTACGAGCGCATCCGCGACTTCTGGGTGGCCGTCGATGGCGGCCAGGTGGTGGGCTGCGCCGCACTGCGGATCTGGTGGCACGACCTCGGCGAAGTCCGCTCGCTCGCCGTGGCGCCGGATGCCGAGGGTCGCGGGCACGGAGCGAAGCTGGTCGAGGCCGTGGCTGCAGAAGCCACGCGGTTCGGGGTCCGGAACCTGTTCGCACTGACGCGCATCCCCAGCTGGTTTTCTCGGAACGGCTTCGAGACGGTCGATCGCGCCGTCCTCTACCACAAGGTGTGGGGGGACTGCGCGACTTGCCCGAAGCGAGACGCGTGCGACGAAGTCGCGGTTGTGCGCCCTCTGGTTCCCGGGGCGTCCGACCGGTTGCGCGACCCGGACCCGATCCTGGCGGCGCGTGTGGCCCACGTGGTGCCTCTGCGCGCGCCGGGAATGAGCGAGCGACCGGTCCTGCCCGTTTTCGTCCACGAGGAAGGCTGACGGCCCTTTACGGCTGTCAGCGCCCGGCGCAGGCGGCCGCTCTGCGACGTTGCCGGTGGCGCCCGCCCTCGAGTAACCACAACCTCCGGCCGGGTGACAGCCAGTTCGACACCAGCCGGCGCCGACGCTAGCCCTCGGCGCGGTCCAGCCGGCGCCTGGCGGCCTCGAGCGCCTCGCGCACCCGCTGGGGCGCCGTGCCGCCCGTGACCCGGGGCCGCCCGACGGCGGCCTCCAATGTCGCCGCCCGCCGGAGCTCGGTCCCAAGCGCGGCCCCGACCTGGTCGGCGAGCCGACGCACGTCGGCGTCGTCCTCCCCTTCCAATGCCTCGCGGAAGGCGTCGTCGCCGAGTTGATCGAGCCGGATAACGCGGCGCTCCGCCTCGGCCACAAGGCGGCCGACCACGTGATGGGCGACGCGGAACGGCAGACCATGCTCCACCAAGGTATCGGCCACCGACGTGGCGGTGACGTGGCCCTGCAGCGCCGCCTGGTGCATGCGATCGGTGTCGAACGCGAGTCCGCCCATGACGGCGGCCATCACACGGAGCGACGAGGCGAGCACGTCCGCCGCGTCGAAGAGCGGCGTCTTGTCTTCCTGAAGGTCGCGCTGATACGCGAGCGGCAGCCCCTTGAGCACGCCCAGCATCGTCGCGAGGTGACCGGCGACTCGAGCCGTGCGCGCCCGGACCAGCTCGCACGGGTCGGGGTTCTTCTTGTTGGGCATCATCGACGAGCCCGTGGCATGCCTGTCCGACAACACGACCCAGCCGAACGCCGGGTTCGACCACCACACGAGCTCCTCCGCGAGGCGCGAGAGATGCACCATGGCGAGGGCGGCCGCCGCCAGGAACTCCACCACGAAGTCGCGATCGCTCACGGCGTCGAGCGAGTTCGCGGTGACGCCCGCGAAACCCAGATCGGCGGCGGTTGCCTCACGATCCAAAGCGAACCCTGCGCCGGCCAACGCACCCGCGCCGAGCGGCGAGCGGTCCGCCCGCCTGGCGCAGTCGGCCAGCCGGCCGCGGTCGCGCTCGACCATCTCGACGTAGGCCAGCAGGTGGTGAGCCAGCAGCACTGGTTGAGCCGGCTGCACGTGGGTCATTCCAGGAAGGATCGCTTGGCCGTCCCGTTCGGCGCGGTCCACCAGCACCCGCTCGAGCCCGACCATGTCGCCGTCCAGCTCCCGCACCGTTCTGCGGAGCCACAGGCGCAGGTCGAGCGCTACCTGGTCGTTGCGCGACCGCCCCGTGTGCAACTTCCCGGCCACCGGGCCGACGTGGGCCGCTAGGGCGGCCTCGAGGTTCAGGTGCACGTCCTCGAGGGCTAGATCCCACTCGAACGACCCGGCTTCCACCTCGACGCGGAGCGCACGGAGACCGCCGATCAGGCTCGCCGACTCGTCGGTCGTGAGGAGCCCCGCTCGCTCCAGCCCTCGGACGTGGGCGAGCGATCCCTGGAGGTCGTCGAGCGCGAGGAGCCGGTCGACCTCGATTGACCGCGTGGCGTCGGCGACGAGCGGATCCGTCTCGACGCTGAACCGCCCGCCCCACATCCGCATGTCGTCCCTCCTGGACTCGAAGTGTAGGCGACGCCCCGGCACCGGGTCGGCCCCGCGAGGTGGCGGTTGCGCGGTCGCCAGACGGGCTGCGAAGCGAGGCAGACGCTGTCAGCGCCGCGCCAAGTCGACCCGGACGTGGCCGCGCGCCGGGAAGTACCGCCAGGCGACCAAGGCGGCAGCCAGCGCGCCGACGAGACCGGCCGCGAACACGGGGCCGTGACCGTAGGCGCCGAACAGGACGCCCCCGCCGAGGTTGCCCACGATCGACGCGATCCCGGATGCGCTCATGCCGTACAGCGCCTGGCCGGTCGCCTGCAACCGGGCGGGGAGCAGGGCGCCGACTGTAAGCACGATTGCGACCGTAAGCGATCCATACGCGAGCCCCGACAGGACCCGGCTGACGACGATCAGCAGCGGGTCGGCGAGGACGATCCACGTGCCGAACGCGATTGCGTACAGCAGGCATCCCGACGCGAACAATCCCCGCAGACCGACCCAGGAGGCAAGCCGGGCCGCTGCGAACATGGCCGGGATCTCAAAGAGCGCCGAGACCGTGGACGACAGGGCGATCACGGCCGGCGCGCCTCCGAGCTCGGCGAGCCGGAGCGGCAGGAACGTGGAGCTGGCCAGGATCCCCATGTGCACGAGCACGACGGCGGCCAGCACGCCGAGCAGGCGCGGCGAGACCGCGTCGGCCACCCCGATCGATCCGGTCGCATCCCGCCAGCGCCCGGCCCTGCCTTCGCGGGGCGACACGAGCGCGACGTCCGGCTCCCTCGGTCCGTCGGCTCGGTAGTCGGCGAGCCTTGCGCGGGGCGCATCGACGACCCACACGCACATGATCGCGACCAAGACCGCCGAGACCGCCGCGAGCGGGTAGGGCAGCCCGTACCCGACGACGTCGTAGGCCACGCCGGCGACCAGCTCCGCGACGGCGAACGAGGCGCTCTCCAGCAGGCGGAACCGGCCGTACCGGTCCGGGTGGGCGACGAGCACATTCATGGCGATTGCGTCAGTCAGCATGCCCGCGCCCGACTGCACAACGTAATAAGGTGACGATCGCCACGGCCACGAGCGGCAGCGCGAGCGGCGCCGAACGCCAGCGCCGCGGCCGCTGAGCCCAGCACGGCGACCTGGAGGGCACGCCGCCGGCCCAACACGACGTCGCCGAGGTGACCCCACGCCGGCATGCCCACGACGTACCCGACCGCCGTGAGCGCCATGAGAAGGCCGATCTGGGGAGCCGAGAAACCTCGCTGCGACAGGATCACCGGGACGAACGGCAGGAGCACGCCGCCCAGAACGCCAACGATCAGGTAGAGGCCACGCAAGGGTCCCACGACGGGCATGGTAGGTGGCGCCAAACGGGGCGGCCAAGGTGCCGAGCGGAGCCGACCTGCGTCCGGACGGCCTTTCCCGCCGCACGTGGCATACTCGGCCCACAATGCGACTCGAGCTGACGCGGCGGGGGGATTATGCCGTGCGTGCGGCCGTCGCACTCGCGGCGACGAACGCCGACGGCCCGCTCAGCACGCGCCGCATCGCCGCTGAGATGCAGATCCCGCCGCGGTTCCTGCCCCAGGTGATGGCGGACTTGGTCCGGGCCGACCTGGTGGTTGCCCAGACGGGACGATCCGGCGGCTACCGGCTGTCCAGACCAGCGTCGGACATCTCACTTCTCGATGTGATCCGGGCCACGGAGCATGATCGCGCCGTACGGACGTGCATCCTGCGGGGCGGTCAATGCGACCCCGACGGTCCTTGTGACGTCCATGACGCCTTCTCGGACGCGCGCGACGCGCTGCTCCACTCGCTTGGCGGCGCGACGCTGGCCGAGGCCGCGCAGTCTCGGCTGCGCCGGCTGGCCGCGGCCGTGCAACCAGCCGCGCCGCACCGGGGTTCCTGACCGGCCTGCCGCGACGCCGCCGGGCCGGGCTCAGCGCGCCGCTCCGGCCCTCCGGAGCGCAATCACGCTCACGACCCACCCGAAAACGAGGCTCGCCGCGGCCGTGACGCACCAGACACAGATCGCGTGGATCACAAACAGTTCCACGTACACGAGCCCGGCGATCACGAACAGCCCGATGAGCCCAAGCCCGTACGGGACGTAGAGGAGCCTGCGGTCTCCTGTGCGCCACCAGGCGGCGACGGCGACGAGAACGACGGTTGCCATTGCTAGGCCATACATGGCGACCGGGATGCTCATGAAGGTGCTGTACTTGCTCGCCTGCACCGTGTCGCAGCCCTGGATGACGAAGCACACGGCGCTTGCATTCGTAAGCTTCACGAGCGCCAGATAGCCCAGCGCGGCCATCGCGATCAACGCGAACGCGACCATGGGCACCGCGAGCCGGGCCCGCTCGGTGGCCAGCCAGCCACGCGGGGCGGCGCCCGCCGCCGGACTGTTCGTGCCTGCGGCGACGGAGGTTCCAGTCACGAGGCGACCGCGCGCCTGCGCAGCCATCGCGCTCCCCGGCTGGGGTCTCACCCGAGAGGCGCGCCCGCGCCTAGCGCTCATCTCGGCAACATGCTCAGGACGAGGACGGCACGGCGCTCGGAAAGGCCGCGGATGGCGTCGGGAAGGCAGGCGCCGCCGCGCCCGTGCCCGGGGATGCGGACGCCGGTGCGCTTTGGAGCGCGGTGTCGATCGCCGAGGAGACGCTCGAGAGGTCGAGCCCGCCCGTGTAGTGCTTGCCGTTGACGAAGAGCGTGGGGGTCCCCGTGAGCCCCAGCTGCTTGCCCTGGTTAGTCTCTGCCTGCACGGCGCTCATCTTCGACGGGTCGGAGAGACAGGTGTCGAAGGTTGCCTGGTTCAACCGCAGCTGCTTCGCGACCTGGTCGAAGAATGCCTGGTTGAACTTTCCGCCGTTCTCTGTGCCCTGGTTCGAGAAGAGGTACTCCATGTACGCCCAGAACTGGCCCTGGTCACCCGCGCACCGCGCCGCCACGGCCGCGCTGAACGATTCGGCCCCGATGAACGAGTAGTCGTGATACGTGATCTCGAGCTGGCCGTTGGTCACGTACTGGCTGACGAGGTGCGGTTCGACGTTCAGTGTGTATTCGTCACAGTAGGGGCACTGAAAGTCTTCCCATTCATCGAGCTTCACGGGGGCGGTGGACTTGCCTAGCGAGCGGTCGTGGGCAAGCCCGGCGGGCACCGGCTGCGAGGGCGTAACAAGCGCCGTGGTGGGCCCGGTCGTCGCGTTCTGGATCAGGATCACGCCGAGGCCGAGGGCCGCAATGACGAGCACGATCATGGTGATCAGGACCGCGGGCGACCGCAGCGCACCGGGGATGCCGGACCCGCCGCCGGCCGGCCCCTGGCGTCCGCCCGACCCGCGCTGCGCTCGCTCGGCCGCACGCCGCTCCCGGCGCGCGGCCGAGTTCGAAGTGGGACGGTTGGTGCTCAGGTTCGGTCTCCTTTCGGGGGCGCGGCGGGCCGTACATCGAAGGCCCGCAGTTGGTGGCGGTGGGGGCGCGGTGCGCGCCTGCGCGAGACGCGCACGCGCAGATTACAGCAGGCCGCGGACGGACGGCGTCAGCGGGCCGAACTCTGACCACGGGCGTCAGCCGAGCGCGACCTCGTCCACGATGCCCACCACGAGTGTGCGCACCGGCGCCTGGGCCAAGCCCAAGATCTGCCGCGCCGAATTGCCCTCGTCGAGCAGGAGGACGATCTCGCCCGCCCCGGCGCCGACCGTGTCGACGGCGATCAGGTACCCGCCGGCCAGCTCGCCGTCCGGATCGAGCAGGTCGCAACGCAGCAGCCGTCGCCCGTCGAACACTGGTGCGTTAATGGTGGACACGACGGTTTCGACAACGCGCGCCAACTTCATCGACGGGCACGGCCCCCGACCGGCTCGACTGCGTCGACGATCCCGACGATGGCGTGGTCGACCGGTACGAACGGCTCGGGAAGCGCCTGGGCCGCCTCCCGGGCGGCGACGACGTACACCAGCTCGCCTGGTCCGGCCATGTGGACCGCATCCGCCGCCACGACCGCGCCGCCCGCCGGCTGGCGCTGGCCATCCAGCGGCTGGACGATCAGCAGCTTGACACCCTCAAGGCCAGGGCTCTTCACGGTCGCGACGACGGTTCCGATCACGCGGGCGAGTTGCATGGGCGATCAGCGCACGGAGTCGTCCGGGGGTCCTTGGCCATCCGGGCGGGTCGTCTTGCCTAGCGGGTTCGCGTCGCCCTGCCGCCCGACGCGGTCGCGGAAACGCGCGCCGGCGACAAGGTTCTCCCGCATCTCACCATGGAGCTGCGCGATCACTCGCGACGTGGCACGCTCGGCGATCGGGATCGCGGCGCTTCCGATCTGCACCGCGGCCTCCACGTCCGACACCAGCCCGTCGAACAGCAGGTAACCCTTGCCGCCCAGGCCGTCCGCGAGCCGCAGCTCGACCAGCCGCACCCTGGCGCCCTTCATCCCAGCGTCGGCCGCGCCGATGATCGACGCGACGGTGGGCGTCTCGATAATGCCGAGCGCTTCGCCGGTCGCCCGCCCCAGCCTACCCCCGACCGCGGCCGCCACATCCGGGTGGACGTTGGGCAAGAACACCGCGTCGACCAGCGACTCGCGCCCAGTTGCCCGGCCGGCCTGCAACGCCTCGTCGACGTCCGCCACCGCTCCACCGACGAGCACCAGGTAGCGGCCGGGGTGGACCGTCCCAGCCCGGATCACGTCCACCGGCGCCCGCTTCGCCATCGCATCGCCGGCTGCGATGCCGACAGCGATCGAATCGAACTCGAGCAACCCGAGCGCGGGCTCGATCGCGGCGCGAACGGCGCGGCCCGTTGACTGCCTACCGCTCATACGATCCTCAGCGACCCGACGACGGTGATCCGGCGCTCCCGTGAGAACGTGCGCGGCCGCGTCAAGCCATCGCCCGTCGGGCTCGCGATCGAGAACGACGAGAACCCCTCGCCGCCCTCGCCAAGGCCGGCGACGTTGGGGCCGTTGGCCACGAAGATGCTGCAGTTCATCGCGCGTGCCATCCGGGTGATGGTCTCCACATTCGTGGAGTGGATCGAGGCGGTGTGATGGAATCCGTGCTCCACCCGCACCGCGAGCTCGATCGCCTGGTCTACCGTCGTCGTGCGCACGATGGGCAGGACGGGCATCATTTGTTCGGTCCAGACCAGACTGTGGTCACGCGGCACCTCCGCGATCAGTAGCCGCAGGTCGTGGTCCGCCTGAACGCCGATCTCCCCGAGGATCTTCGACGCATCCTGGCCGATCCAGCGCGGGTTGATGACGCCGTGTCGCCCGGGCGCGCCCAGCTCGGTGAAGATAACCCGCTCGAGCCGCCGCAGCTCGTGCTCCTTCAGGAGGTACGCGCCGCTGTGCGTCATGGCCCGGACCAGCCGATCGGCGACCGAATCGACCACCAGGACGACCTTCTCGTCGGTGCACACCACGTTGTTGTCAAAGGACGCACCTCGCACGATGTCGCGGCCCGCGCGTTCCAGGTCGGCCGTCTGGTCGACCACAACGGGAGGATTGCCCGGGCCGGCGGTGATCGCGCGCTTGTCCGTTCGCAGCGCCTCACGCACCACACCGGGCCCGCCGGTCACGAGCAGGAGGCCGACGTCTGGGTGGTTCATCAGGGCGCGGGCGCTGGCGATCGAGGGCTCGGCCACCGCCGTGACCAAGTCGGGGGGCCCGCCCGCCGCCACGATCGCCCGGCTGATGAGCCGCACGGTCTCGGCGGAGCAGCGCTTCGCGCTGGGGTGGACGTTGAATACAACCGCGTTGCCGGCCGAGACGATGCTGATCGTGTTGTTGATGACCGTGGAGGTGGGGTTCGTGACGGGCGTGATCGCCGCGACAACCCCGAACGGCGCGAACTCCGTGACCATCATCCCCTGATCACCGGTGACGGCCTCCACCTCGAGGTCCTCAGGGCCGGGGGCCTTGGTGGCGACCACGCGGTTCTTGACGATCTTGTCCTCGACGCGCCCGATCTTCGTCTCTTGGTGCGCCAGGAGCGCCAGACGGTCGCCGGCCTCGAGCATCGAGCGGCGGATCGAGTCGATGATGGCATAGCGGCGGTCTAGCCCCATCGACCGGTAGGCGCGAAACGCCCGTCCGGCGGCGGCCACCGCGTCGTCCACCGACGCGTGCAGGCCATCCCCCAGCTCGGAGGGGGTGGCAAGCTGCGCGGCTGCCTGCATGGCCGCGCCTGGGCGGGCGTCACCGGCATTCGCAAGCCGGCCACGAACGCGCTCGATGATCGCGCGGACCTCGGCGTCTGTGACACCGCTCACTTGCGGAACACCTCGCGCCCGCCGACCTCCCAGGTGTCAACGATCGCCATGATCACCGCGTCGCACGGCCGGTCGCGTGTCATTTCCGTCTGACGGGCGGAGCTTCCGGTAGCGTACAAGACCACCTCGCCGACGCCGGCACCGACCGCATCGGCGGCCACGACGTACCCGCTGACCTCGTGATTGTCAGTGTCGAGCTGTCGCACGACGAGGAGCTTCCAACCCTCCATCAGCGGTTCCTTGCGGCTGGCGACCACAGTGCCGGTCACACGCCCGAGCAGCATCGCGCTCCTCCCTCCCCCCGTCCACGGGTGCCCGCCCTCTCGCGAGCACCCGTCAGCCCGGGCCGGGAGCCTACTCCTGGCCGATCTCCGCGCGTGCCTCGTCTGCCCGGCCAAGCGGCAGTACGAGGTCGATATTGACGTGCGGCCGGGCGATGACGTGGCTCGCCACCACCTCGCCCACGTTCTGGGCATTGCGGACGCCGGCCTCGACGGCCGCCTTGACCGCCGCGACGTCGCCGCGGACGATCGCGGTGACGTACCCGCCGCCGGTCTTCTCGTAGCTCACGAGCTCGACCTTCGCGGCCTTCACCATCGCGTCGGCGGCCTCGACCATGGCGGCGAACCCGCGCGCCTCGATCATCCCAAGCGCTTCAGCCATCGATCGTCTCCTTCGTCGCTCCGTGCCCTGCCGTGTTCCACCACGCTCGCGCGGCCGCTGTGCCTTCTATGTCTTCGCCTCGCGTCCCGTGAGCCCTTCGATGGCCGCCAGTGCGGCCCGCCAACCCACGTCGATGTCCCGTTCCTCGCCACCGAGGTACACGCGGCCCATCGACCCGAAGGACCGCACCTCAAGGATGTTGATCTCCGCGGCCTTCTCGGCTTCGTTGGCGGCCAGGGCAGCGTACGCCGCGGGCTCGAGCTCGAGCACGTACAGCGTCTGTCCGCCGATCAGCATCTGACCGTGGCGCGTGCGGTTGATCAGCTGAGCCTGGTGGTCGTCGATACGCCGGATGATTTGGCTCGAGAGCACGCGGGGCTTGATACGGTCGGCTTCGCGGAGGTCCACGGCGTCCAGGATCGCCGCGCCGGCCGCGCGCACCTCGGCCTGAGAGGGAGCATGCACCTCGAGGAGCCCGAAGTAGCGCTCGATAATCTGCATGCCCGGCTTGACGGTGGTCGCTTTGAGCGCGACGTCCGTGAGCCGGTTGATCTCGATGCCCGGGGATACCTCGACGTACAGGGAAGCGTCGCCCGCCAGCGGGAGGAAGCCCTGTGCGACCGTGCCCAGGAACGCAGCGTATTGCGCCTGGAGGCTGTCGAGAAAGACGTACGCCCGAAGGTCAATACCGCTCACTGGCCTGCCTATCTCCTCCCGTCACGATCCGCACGCCGGCCGACGCCCCGATGCGCGTCGCGCCGGCTGCGATCATCTCCCGCACGTCCTCCGCGGTCCGGATCCCGCCTGCGGCCTTGACGCCCATCCTGGGCCCGACGGTCTCGCGCATCAGCGCGACGTCGAACACCGTGGCCCCCCCGGACGCGTAGCCGGTCGAGGTCTTCACGAAGTCCGCCCGCGCCTGTTGCGCGAGGCGACAGGCGACAACCTTCTCCTCGTCGCTCAGCAGGGCGGCCTCGATAATGACCTTGTTGAGGGCACCGGATTCGTGGCAGGCGTCGGAGACCCTCGCGATGTCTTCTCGCACGAGGTCCCGCATGCCGCTTCGGAGTGCGCCGATGTTGATGACCATGTCGATCTCGGTGGCCCCGTCCCGGATCGCGCGCCGGGCTTCAACCGCCTTGACGTCCGGGGTCGTGGCGCCGAATGGGAAGCCCACGACGGAGGCGACCGCCACGGGCGTGCCGCGCAGCGCCACGGCCGCGCGGCGGACCCAGGCCGGGTTGATGCAAACGGCGGCGAAGCCGTGCTCCTTCGCCTCGCGGCACAGCCGGTCGATGTCGTCGGCGGTGGCGTCTGGCCGCAGCAGCGTGTGGTCGATGAACCGCGCAAGGTCGTCCGGGACGTCGTCGGGATTGCCGCGGTAGGCGATCCGGTCGGCCCCGCCTGCGACCACGGTTCGGACGCGATCGGCGCAGTGGGCGGCACAGGCGCCCCGGCAGTCGCGGCACTCGTCGCCGGGAGCGCGGGGTGGGTCCGCACCAGCCGGACCCGACAGGATGGCGACCACTTCGCGGGTGATCGCCTCGATCAGCTTCTCGCGGTCGCCGCCTTCGGTCATGCGCCGGCCCTCAGGTAACGCTGCTCGTAATCGTCGATCTTCGCAACGCGCGCCGCGTGACGGTCCGGCCCCCACGGCGTCGCGAGCCAGGCATCAACGATCTCCAGGGCGAGGCCCACACCAACGAACCGCGCACCGAGCGTCAGTACGTTCGCGTGGTTGTGCTCTCGACTGTTGCGGGCCGATGTCACGTCGTGGCAGGAGGCGGCACGCACGCCTGGGACCTTGTTGGCGACCATGCACGACCCGATGCCAGCTCCGTCCACCGCGATCCCCCAGCCACATGTCCCGTCGGCGACCAGACGGGCGACTGCATGCGCGAAATCCGGGTAGTCCACGGGGTCGGGGGACGTGGTGCCACAGTCGTGCACGGCGTACCCTACGTCGAGGAGACGCCGGCCGATGAGCTGTTTCAGCTCGAACCCTCCGTGGTCGGCCCCGATCGCGATGGCCACCGGCACATCCGCTGTCGCGGGGAGCGCGGCGATCGCGGCCTCGGCCGCGGCCGAGGCCCCTGCGGACTCCGCTTCCGTCCCGGCATCGTACATCGCGCCGACCACGCGGCGGACCACCTCGCGAACCTGCTCCTCGGAGACCACCGCGCATCGCCTCCCGTCCGCGTCACGGTACGCGATGGGCCGTCCGATTGCTTGGCGACGCCGTGGCAATGGGGCAAGAGCGCACGACCCGTGCGAAGGACCGCCAGTCACCGGCTGGGCCGCGCGGCGGTCAGCGCCGCCCTCAGCACGGCCGACCCGAGGCAGCCCCAGGCTCGGAGCATGCGGCCTACGGACGGACGCGCTTCTCCCTGGGCAGCGGCGGCAGGTCACGGCGCCCCTTCACGAGAAAGTGCCTGAACCATGCCGCCACCTGCACGATGTTCTCTACCCGCCGGAACGGCGTGCCGCTGCGCGTCAACTCGTGCGTCTCATCGGGGACGCGCATGAGCCGCACCGGCCGGCGGAACGAACGGAGCACGGCGAAGAGTTCCTCGGCCTGCGTGATGGGAACCCGCAGGTCCCTCTCCGCGTGCTGGATGAGCAGCGGGGTCCGCACGTGGTCTGCGTATGCAATCGGGCTCTGCCGCCAGTAGAGCTCGTGATCTTCCCACGGGTTGACGCCGTACTCCTCGGCACCAAACATCGGTCCGCCGATGTCGCCGGAGAGCATCTGCGACGTCATGTCGTTCACGGAGCGCGCCGTGAGGGCCGCCCTGAAACGGTCGGTGTGACCCACGATCCAACTGGTGAGATACCCGCCGTACGAGCCACCCGTCACGCCGAGGCGGTCGGGATCCACGAGGCCGTCGGCCAGCAGGGCGTCCACGCCAGCCATCACGTCGGCCATCGGTCCGTCGCCCCAGTCGCGGAAGTTGGCTCGGACAAAGTCCTGCCCGTAGCCCTCCGAGCCGCGCGGGTTGCACGCGTACACGCTGATGCCTTCGGCGAGGAGCACCTGCCACTCCCAAAACGGGGAGTACCCGTAGAGGGTCGCCGGCCCTCCGTGGATTTCGAGCACCAGCGGGTTGGGATGCCCGTCCTGGCGAGGCGGCGCCGCGAAGAACCAGCCCTGGATGTGGCGGCCGTCCACCTCGTGCCACCGGGTCTGCGGCTCGATCAGCGCGACGTCGGCCCAGCATGACGCCATCAGGTCGCTCACTCGGCGCAGTCCGTCGGGTGACACGGGCGCCTGCTCGCGCGCCGGGACGTCGAAAACAACCACTTCCGGCGCGTGCGTCGCGTCCGCCGAGGTCGCTGCGATCCGGGAAACACCCCCGTCGAGCGGAACCTGGTGGATGCGGGACAGGCAGTGGCGCCCCGCGGTCAGACGGGCGACGCGGCGCGTTTCTGCCTCGACGCGCCACAGCTCGTAGCTGCCCTCGACGGGCGCGGCGAAGGTGATCCAGCGGCTGTCGCCGTCCCAATGCAAGGAGGTCGAGCCACCGCCAATGAGGTCGCTGCCCATGCTCGCCCCGACCATCAGGTCGGAGGTGCCGGTGAGATTCTCGCCTGCCTGCCCAGATGCGGCGGCGAACCTCCAGACATCGCGCCGGGCGGGACCGCGACCCCGATACCGGTGCCCCACGGCGGCGACCCAGCGTCCGTCCGGGCTCCACGTCGGCGCCGAGAACTCCCGCCGGCCGCGCCCGCCCGTCAACCGCTCGACCCGCCCGGAATCGAGGTCGAGCAAGTACAGATCCGCCTGCCAGTCCAGGTCGCTGTCGCGATGCCGCCGCGACTCAAACACGATCCGGCGACCGTCGGGGCTCCAGTCGAACGGACCGTCGTTGAACGGCCCGCCGGTCTTCCGCTCCGCCTCTCCCGAGACAGCGTCGACGAGCCAGAGGTGGACGAAGCGGTCGTGCGTGAAACCGCTCCCGTTGTACTGGTACTGCAGCCGGTCGATGTAGCGGTAGTCCGATGCAGGCGGCTCACCTGGCTCCGAACGCCGGCGCCCGCGTTGGGTCGGGCGCTCCGACGAGCTGAGGACGCACAGGCGGGATCCGTCCGGGCTCCAGCCCAAGCCGGAAACGAGGTGGGGCAGGTGCGTCAACTCGCGCGCCTCGCCGCCGGCCATCGGCAGCAGCCAGACCTGCGTGGCACCGCCCTCCGGGCCCTCCTCGCCGGACGGCAGCGGAGCGCCACTTGCGACCTCGTGCAGCGTCGCGCCCGCACCGGACGACGGCTGGGAGCCGCCGCCTCCCGCCTGAAGCACCGCCCCTCGGTCGGAGAGGAACGCTAGCTGCGCGCCGTCCGGGCTCCAGCGCGGGTGCGTGTCATGGCGCGAGCCAAGTGTCAGCTGGCGTGCCGTCACGGATCCGTCCGCGCGCGCCACCCAGACCGCCTCCCGGTAGTCGTCCTTGCCCGGTCCCACTCCCTTGACCGAGAAGGCGACCCAGCGTCCGTCCGGGGAGAGGCGGACCTCCGTCGGAACACGCAGATCGTAGAGATCGGAGGGCAAGGGGAGTCTCGGCATGATCCTTCTCGGTGCGACTGTGAGGCCAAACGGCCGCCGGTGGCGACTGACGCAGTACGGCGAGTCTATCCCCGCGGCCCGGGAGCGGCGGGCTCAACGCGCACGCGCGACTACAATCCCCGCATGTCCACGAGCTACACCTCCGGTGGCGAGTACCTCACACCCGCTCGCATCCACGCGGACCGGGCGGCGGGCCGGCTAGAGATCGAGTGGGCCGACGGCCACCGCACTGAGTACGGCGCGACGAGCCTGCGCTGGCTCTGCCCGTGCGCTTACTGCCGCGGCGAGGCTGGCCTGCCGGGCTGGCTTGATTCGTCGCCGACGCTCACACCAGACCAGGTTCGCCTCGTGGACGTACAGCTCGTGGGAACCTACGCGATTGCGCCGACGTGGGCAGACGGCCACCACACCGGCTACTACACCTTCGAGCAGTTGCGGGCCAACTGCGCTTGCCCGGAGGACGAGGCGCGCCGGCGGGCGCAGGCGGCCGTAGAGCGCTAGGGAGAGAGCACATGATCATCAGCACAACCAATTTCGTGGCGGGTTTTCGGGTCGCCGAGACCAAGGGGCAGTGCTTCGGCGTCGTCGTGCGCAGCCGCGGCCTGGCCGGCAACGTGGCGGCGGGGCTGCGCTCGATCGTCGGTGGGGAGATCAAGGAGTACACGGAACTCCTCGAGGACGCGCGTAAGCACGCCATCGACCGGATGGTCGCGAACGCGACCACGATGGGCGCCAACGCCATCCTCAGCATGCGCTTCGACAGCTCCGAGATGGGCCAGACGATGACCGAGATCGTGGCGTACGGAACGGCCGTCGTCATCGAGCCGGGCCCGTCCGGATACGAGCAGCCCCGCTGAGGGGGAGTTCGGAGCACGCGTGAGCGCGATGCGGAGCACCGACCTCTCGCGGCTGCTGCGCGGTGCGCTGGGGATCGCGGGCGGGCTGGGGTTCCTGCTCGCCCTTGGCGTCATCGCGGCAGGGCAGCCGCTCGGTGCCGTGTGGCTGCTGATCGCGAGTGCGGCCGTGCTCTTAGTTGCACTCTACGAGCAGGCCCGGTACCGGGGGCACGCCGAAGACGGAGGGGCCGCGGCCCCTCCGGGCCTCCCGGGATGGGCGCCGCCGCAGAATGGACCCACGTCGGGCCAGGGGCCCGGACGGTACCAGCGTACGGACGAGGTCTTCGACGATCCCACGACAGGACGACGGCTCCGCGTTTGGTTCGACCCAGCGACGGGCGAACGCCGGTACCTGCCAGAGCCCTGAGGACGTTATGACCGCAGTCCGACCTTCTGGAGCAGTTGGCGCGCCCCGCGCGGCCCGGAAAGAGCGACACGCGCCGGCCATGCCGTACACCAACCGAGAGCTGAGCTGGCTGGACTTCAACGCGCGAGTGCTGCACGAAGCGATCGACGAGCGCTCCCCTCTGCTCGAGCGCGCCCGCTTCCTGGCTATCTTCTCGAACAACCTCGACGAATTCTTCATGGTGCGCGTCGCCGGCGTAAAGCAGCAGATGGCCGCCGGTGAGGCTCAACGCACGCCGGACGGACTCAGCCCGGCCGAGACGCTGCGAGCGATCCGGGCGAAGGTTCTGCCTCTGGTGGCGGACCAGTCAGAGACGTGGGCTCAGGTGCGCCGCGAGCTAGTCGGACACGGCATCCGGCTGGTGGACTGGTCGGAGCGCCCGGAGCGGCACCTGGAGCTGCGCCAGCGGTTCATCGACGAGATCTTCCCTGTCCTGACGCCGCTGGCCGTCGACCCCGGCCACCCGTTCCCCTACATCAGCAACCTGTCCCTGTCGCTTGCCGTGACGGTCCGCGACCCGGAAACCGGAGAACGCGGGTTTGCACGGATCAAGGTCCCGCCGGTGCTTCCGCGGCTGGTCGAGGTCGGGGTCCGAACATATATGCTCCTCGAGCAGGTCATCGCCGCGAACCTTGACGTGCTGTTCCCCGGCATGGAAATCCTGGAGCACCACTTGTTCCGGGTCACGCGCAACGCCGACCTCGCGATCGAGGACGACGAAGCCGACGACCTGCTCCTCGCCATCCAGGAGGAGCTCCGCCGGCGCCGCTTCGGCGAGGTCGTGCGCTTGGAAGTGGAACGCTCCATGCCGGCCGAGACCCAGGCGATCCTAAGGCGTGGGCTGCAGTGCTCGCCGGAGGATGTCTACGAGGTCTCTGGCACGCTCGACTTGACGGCGCTCTTCGAGTTAGCCGATCTGGACATCCCGAGCCTCCAGCTGCCGCACTGGACGTCGGTCACGCCGCCCCGGCTCACGCCGTCGGACCCGGACGAGCCGGTCGACGTCTTCGCGGCCATTCGCCAGGGGGATATCCTCGTCCACCATCCGTACGAGTCGTTCACGCGGACGGTGCAGCGCTTCGTCGAGCAGGACGCCGACGACCCCGACGTGCTCGCCGTCAAGCAGACGCTCTACCGGACCAGTGGCGATTCTCCGATCGTGCAGGCCCTGATCCGCGCCGCGGAGCGCGGCAAGCAGGTCGTGGTACTCGTCGAGCTCAAGGCACGTTTCGACGAGGAGGCCAACATCGGCTGGGCGCGTGCGCTGGAACGTGTCGGGGCGCACGTGGTCTACGGACTGGTGGGACTCAAGACCCATTCCAAGACGATGCTCGTGGTGCGGCGCGAAGGGCGCGGTCTGCGGCGATACGTCCATATCGGAACGGGCAACTACAACACGAAGACGGCACGCATCTACGCGGACCTCGGGCTCCTGAGCTGCCGTCCCGAGTTGGGCGCCGACGTAACCG
This sequence comes from Candidatus Limnocylindrales bacterium, assembly GCA_052144055.1. GTDB lineage: Bacteria > Chloroflexota > Limnocylindria > Limnocylindrales > CSP1-4 > JAJYNJ01. The sequence goes on along the minus strand of JBKQRF010000030.1, from coordinate 5,823 downwards.
ACCTCTTCAACTACCTGACGGGTCTCTCCCGGCAGCGCTCGTTCAGGCGACTGCTCGTTGCACCGTTCGGGCTCCGCGAAGGGATCGTTTCCCGGATCGACCGCGAGATCGAGCGGCAGGCCGCGGCTGGCGACGGCCGCATCGTGCTCAAACTGAATGCGATCGTGGACCCGTCCATCATCCGCGCGCTGTACCGGGCCAGCCAAGCCGGCGTGCAGATCGACCTGATCGTCCGCGGGATCTGCTCGCTTCGTCCGGGACTGGCTGGGTACAGCGAGACGATCCGTGTGCGCTCCATCGTGGGACGCTTCCTCGAACACTCCCGGATCTTCTACTTTCGCAACGGCGGGGATGAGGAGTTCTCGATTGGGTCAGCCGACATGATGGAGCGGAACCTGGATCGCCGGGTCGAGGCCGTGACGCCAGTCGACGACCCGGTTCTGCGCGAGGGCCTGCGAGAGACGCTGGACGTCCTGCTGCGCGACGATCGGCGGGCCTGGGAGCTCGGCGAGGACGGCGTGTGGCGCCGCGTCGAATCGCTGGTGGCCGAGCCGGTAGGCGTGGACACCTTCGAGACGATGATGGCTCGCGCGCTCGAGATGAGCGGGGGCGCGCAGTGAGCGTGGGACCCGTATGAGCAGCGGGTCTGGTTCGGACGAGGAGGCCGCGTTTCAGGGCCGAGAGCACGTCGTCGCGAACCCGGGGGACGCGCCGGGACACGCTTCAGTCCCGCTGGCGCCCGACGTGGCGGGTGCACCGCCCGGTGAGCCAGACTCGAACGCAACGGACGTCCTCCACGCCGAGCTTGAGCTGAAGTTCGACGTGACGGATCGAGCAGCTCTCCAGCCGCTGCTTGACGCGCCGGAGATCGCGGGGCTGGGCGGGGGCGAGTGGCGCGAGACACTCGTCGAAGATCGCTACGTGGACACGCGCGGCGGGCTTGTGGGACGGCGGGGCTACGCCGCGCGGCTCCGCGCGCGCGGGGATCAGACCATACTCGGCCTCAAGTCGCTAACGCCGGCACGCGGGCCGCTCCATCGCCGCGAGGAACTCGAGGCGATGGCAGCAGGGGGATTGGATCCCGCAACATGGCCCCCCAGCGAGGCGCGCTCCCTCCTTCTCGAGGCGACCACCGGAGAGCCACTCGAGGAACTGTTTGTGGTCAGGCAGCGCCGTCGCGTCCGCGTGATCCGGGGCGCGGGCGGGGCCGTGGAGCTCAGCGCAGACGAGGTCGAGGTGCTCCGTGACGGACAGCCGCTGGCCTCGTTCCCGGTGCTCGAAGCAGAGCTGCGCGACGGGGACGAGGCAATCCTCGGCCGGCTGTCCAGAGTGATCCGAAAGACCAGGGCAGTCCGGCCTTCTCCTCTCTCGAAGTTCGAGATGGCCGCGGGGCTCGTGGCTGCCGCGGACGCGGCGGCTCAGGGCGCGGCGCCACCGACGACGGAACCGCCATCAGTGGCGCGACCCGCCGCCCGGCCGACGCAACCCGTACTGATCACAGGTAAGTCGCCGGGCGTGACGGCCGAGGACACCTTCGCCGAGGCGGGCCGCAAGGTGCTCCGCTTCCACTTGGCGCGCATGCTCGCCACCGAGGAGGGCGCGCGGTCCGGTGAGGAGGCCGAAGACCTGCACAAAATGCGGGTCGCCACGCGCCGAATGCGGGCGGCGTGGCGGGTCTTCGGCGACGGCTTCCGGCCCAGACGTGTCCGGCGCTCCGTCGGGTCGCTGCGCGCGCTTGCCGCGCACCTCGGTGCGGTGCGCGACCTGGACGTGCTGCTGGGCGGACTGGAAGCTCACGGCGCAACCCTGGATCCGACGGCGCGGATCGCCCTCTCTCCCCTCGGGGACGCGTGGCGGTCCGACCGGGCGACCGCGCGCGCCGCGCTCGTTCGCTACCTCGATTCCGCCGGGTACCTTCGGTTCGTGGAGGAGCAGCTCGCCTTCGTCGAGTCACCCGGCCAGGACGCCGTCGTCGGCGGGCCCACTGACCCGCGCCGTGTTCGCGACACGGCCCCGAGCCGGCTTTGGGCAGCCTATGAGACCATGCGGGCCTACGACGGCGTGCTGCGGTGGGCCGACCTCACGACGCTCCACCAGCTGCGCATTGCGGGCAAGCGTCTGCGCTACGCGATCGAGTTCATCCGAGAGCCCATGGGGCCGGACGCGGTCACGCTGGTTGAGCGGGTCACCGCGTTGCAGGACCAGCTCGGGATGCTTCACGACGCTGACGTCGCCGCGGGCCTGGCTCGCTCGTTCCTCGTCGAGCACGCCGCGACGCTCCCGCCGGCGTCTGCCAGCGCTATCGGAGGATACCTGGCTGCCAAGGAGCACGACATGGCCCGGCTCCGCCGCACGATCAGCCCGGCGTGGCGGCGAGTGACCTCGATCGAGTTCCGGCGGGCGCTAGGTCGCGCGGTCGCGGTTCTCTGATGGGCGCCCTCGCGCCGCGAGGCTGCGGCCGCGTACCATCGAGCGCATGAGTGACGGGGATCGACGCCACGGCGGGCGCGGCCGCGCCGGCGCCATCGAACTGTACGTCCTGCGCCACGCGCACGCGGGCGATCCCTCCGCCTGGCACGGCCCGGACGACGCGCGCCCACTATCGGTGCGAGGCGAGAACCAGGTGGCTCGCCTGGTGGCGTTCCTGCGACGCACGGGAGACCGGCCCGAGCTGATCCTGACCAGCCCGAAGGAGCGCGCGAAGCAGACGGCGGCGCCCGTCGCCACGGCGCTCGGCGTCCCGCTGCGCGTTGAGCCGCTCCTCGGCATGCCGTTCGGCCTGGCCGATCTCGAGCGGATCCTTTCGGCTGCCGGCGACCCGGCGAGCGCGATGGTCGTGGGTCACGACCCCGACTTCACCGGGCTTGCCGAGGAGCTCACAGGCGCGGGCTCGCTGCCCCTGACGAAGGGCGCGATCGCGCGTATCGACTGCACGCGGCCGCTCGTGCCGGGCGCCGGCGTGTTGCGCTGGCTCGTGTCGCCCGACGTGCTGAAGGGCACGTGACGCCCGAGTGAGCGGCGCAAGGAGCGGTTCTTCGACCAACCGGAGCTCGCGCTGGTCTCGGGACCCGCGATTCGCGACTGACTGCGGGGCTTCTGGCTGTCCGCGGGATCGGAGCCGCGATCAACTGAGATCAGCGCCCGAATAGCGAGGCGGCCCGAACTTCCTGCCCGGCGCGGCACGTCGTCCCGACGTTGAGATTCACGCTAGCGTCATCCCCAACCGGAGGGGCAATTGCGGCCGACTCCGAACTGCAATCGACCATGGCAACGACGTGTCGGGCACCCCCAGAAATGGCGCGAGACAGTCTCCAAGGCCCTGCGGCAAGCGCCGCACGAGCCGTTGTCGGCGCGCGGGCTCACGAAGCCGCGGACAACCTGGGCTTCCGGCCGCGCCTCGGCTTGCGGTCAGGCGTCATGAGACCCACAAGGAGATGATCGCCGCGCATTTGGACGACGACCTCCTTGCCCTCCTCCCCTGCAATCCTTAGGAGTCGCTGGCGGATCGTTGCCGGCTTTTCACCTTCGTCCAGCGCTACCTTGAACACGTCGTCTGGGCCCTGCAATCTGTCGATCACGGACTTTCGGAGGAGTTCGTATTGCTCGAGCCGGGCGTTGGCCGCCGCGCTTAACGCACGCACCGGCCGGGACGGCGCGGGGGCCATAGCCGAAGCGTCGGTCTTGCGGATCTTCACGGCATCTGCGCTCCAATTTGCGGACCATTGGTCGCTCGCAGGATAGTCACATCGGGCCGGTGCTGACAATCACGTTTACGCGTGCAGTGTCCCAAGCGACCTTCCGGCCAGAATCTGCGCTCGTGTGGTCATCTTCGACGCCTCGACGGATTGAGCGGCGCCTCGAACACAAACCGTGTATCCGTTTCGGCACGCGTCCTGTTGTCCAAGCGCGCCATTTCCCGATCGGTGATCGCGAATTCCCCCGGCGCGATGACGCCGAGCGAGGTCGCGCTATCGTGGCGACTCTTGGCCCTTCCGGGCCGGCGCGTCAGGCAGCCGGCATCTCCGCGCGGAGCGCCGCGATGGCAGCGTCGAGTCGCTCAAGCGTGCGGCCCGAGCCGAGGGCGACCATCGAGTCGAACAAGGGCGGCGAAACGGTGCGGCCGGTCACCGCGGCGCGGAGCGCCATGAACAAATCGCCGGCCTTCCAGCCGTGGCTCGCCGCGACGTCGCGGAGCGGTGTCTCGAGCTCGTCGGCCTCGAAGCTCACTCGGCCCTGCGCGTCGATCACCGAGCGGGCGGCCTCGAGGCCCTCGATGGTCGTCCGGGCGTCCCATCGGCGGGGCACAAGCTGCGCCGGGTCGATCGTGATCGGGTCTAAGAACAGGAAGTCGACCAGGTCCCCGATCGCGTCCAGGACCGGTAGTCGCTCTTGGACGAGTGGCACGAGTGCGACGATCTCCTCCGCCCCGGGCTCACGGACCACGCGAACACTGCCCGACCGTCGAGCCTCGAGGTGTGCGGAGAGAAACGGCGCGAGGCGTTCGGCGAGGTCGTCGGGGGCGAGCCGTCGCAGCCACTGGCCGTTCAGCCACTCCAGCCGCTCCCGGTCGAAGATGGCGCCCCCGGAATGCACGCGCGACAGCTCGAACCGCTCGACCAGTTCGTCAAGCGAGAAGAGCTCCTCGCCGGTGCCACTCGCCCACCCAAGCAGGGCCAAGAAGTTCACCATCGCTTCGGGAATGAACCCCTGGGCACGGTAGTCGTCCACGGCCGTCTGTGACTTGCGCTTGCTCATCTTGGTGCGGTCTGGGTTCAAGATCAGTGGCAGGTGCGCAAATACCGGCACCTGCGCGTCGAGCGCCCGGAACAGCAGGATGTGTTTGGGCGTGTTCGACAGGTGGTCTTCGCCCCGAATCACGTGGGTCATCGCCATCTCCGCGTCGTCGACGACGACGGTGAAGTGGTAAAGGGGCGTCCCGTCCGAGCGCACGATCGCAAGGTCGCCACCGAGCGCGTCCGCGTCGATCTCGACGTGGCCTCGAACGAGGTCGTCGAACGCGACGGTCCCGCTCGGGACGCGGAACCGGATGAGAGGGCGCCGGCCCTCGGCCTCGAACGCCCGGCGCTGCTCTGACGTCAGGTGCGCACAGCGACCCACGTACCGAGGCGCCTCGTGCGCCGCCTCCTGGGTAGCCCGGTCGGCGTCCAGTTCTTCGCGGGTGCAGTAGCAGCGGTACGCGAGGTCCCGGTCCAAGAGCCTCGCGGCGGCAGCCCGGTACAGCGAAAGACGCTCCATCTGACGGTACGGTGCGTACGGCCCTCGCGCCGGCTGTCCGGCGACCTCCGGTCCTTCGTCCCAGTGCAGGCCGAGCCAGTGGAGCCCCTCGAGAATGTCGCGCTCGTATGCGACGGTCGAGCGCGCGCCGTCCGTGTCTTCAAGGCGCAGCACGAACGTCCCGCCCTCGTGGCGGGCAAACAGGAAGTTGTACAGCGCCGTCCGTGCCGTCCCGATGTGGAGCGGTCCCGTCGGGCTCGGGGCGATGCGGCAGCGAACGGTCACGTCCGGATGGTACCGCCCGGCAACCACAGAGCGGCTCCCAGGTCGTTCGGGCGAGGTCCGGCTACCGCCGGAGCGTGCGCGCGACCCGGTAGGCGAGCTGGCGAATGGACAACGGAAGAGCCGAGGCCGGTCGGTCGTGGGCGTCGGTGCGTCGACTTGATCTCGGCGAGCCTGGCCGCACGGCGAACGCGAAACACGCGACGTGGATCGGGGACGTCGGAGACGGGAACCGCCGGTCAGCGAAGCTCGGCCAGCGGAGCCAGCTCGAACGTCGGCACGACCTCACCGACCGGCACGCCACGC